>JBDTXM010000035.1:0-20394 GCA_040006215.1 Acidobacteriota bacterium | reverse complement strand
CGTACGCGATCGAGAGATTATCGATCAGTATGAACCACCATTTTTTCTCGAGCTTCTGGTTCTGCTTTTCCAGATCGAGAGCCTTCTGATAGGGAACGATGGCCGCTTTGTAATCCTTTGCCTTGAACGCCGCATTGCCTTCGTTAAGGTAATCCTGCGAGGTCTTACCCGAGGTAGTATCCGAATTTGAGCTCGGTGCTTTTTTGTCCATCACGGCTGAGTTATCGTTCGACGATCCGCCGCAGCCAAGTATTACCATCACCAAAGCACAAAAGCACACGATCAGGGAAAGTTTGTTCATTTAGAATCTCCTCGGAAATTTTTGTTGTCGTTTAGGGCTGCGACAGTTATAGCATAGACCGGGATCCGAACAAGAATTTAGCATTGGTCCAACCTGAAGTTGAATTCGCGAGAACTCCGGTTCTTTCTTGTTTTCTTGAGTCAATCTGTGTAAAAGGTTAAATAGATGTTACATCTTTGTAAAATATTTACTTTACTAGCCTTTATAGCCGTCGGGTTGACCCAGATCGACGGACAAGCACTGCCTGCCCCGGCAAAAGCCGCTGATACTTCACAACAAACCTCGAATAAAGACAAAGAGCCTACGACAAAGGAAAAGATCGCTCGTTGGTTCGAGATCGAGCAGCTTACGGCGGCAACCCGCTATCACTTTATCGAGAACGATAATAAGACCAAGGGAGCGAACAACTTTCAGTATCAATTCATCGGCAAGTTTCGATTTAAGTTCGATAAGAAGGGAAAATATTCGATCGACAGTAATGTCGCCACCGGGCCGGCCTTCACATCGTTTTGGAACGCGTCGGGCTGGGGCACGGGCGCTCAGGTCCGCGAATTCAACCTCCGTCAACTTTACTTTGACGCCAAACCGAACAAGGCGGTCGAGGTCCAGTTCGGCGGTCTTTCCGTAAACTACGGTGACAACACTGAGGCGATCACATACGACAACGACAACTACATCACCGGAGCACGCGTTCAAATACGAGTTCCTAAAAAGCTCTTTTTTGACGAGATCTCATTGACGACCGCGACCTTGGCAGATCTCAATCGGCCCGATATCTTTCATCGACTTCGGCATCTGGATTTACAGAACTATCACCAGTTTCTCGTGAGAAAACAATTCAACAAGGCGGTCGGCATTTCGGGCGATTACACGTTTGAATCCGGCATCGATACCTTTCACCAGGCCGTTAAGATAAAGGTCCCGCCCAAGAAGTTCATCGATAGCTTTCTTTTCGAAAATTACGAGCGGGTCGATCCCGACCGCAGTTACGGATTCAACATCTTTGGCGAGAAAAAACTCAACAAAACCTTTACTACGAGCGGAGGTTTCGCCGATATTCACATCAAAGCCCTCAATGGCGACCGCTTCCCTCCGGGCAAACGTTTCTATTTTACGTGCCAGGCAAAGCTCCTGCCCGAGATAACCCTGATGATGCAGCTCACCCAGGGTGTCGGCCCCATCGGTGCGAACATTCCTCGTTCCCGCATCGATATCACGCTCACGTACAATATTCTCGAATCGCTCAAAAGAACCAACTTATTCTGAGTATCGCTGCTTCCAGTTCGAACATAATGGCTTCAACGTCTTCATATTGAACAGTTAGTGGGTTCGCGATCAGGTGTTAAACAAGAAAACTTTTTTGTTGAAACTTGTTGTAAATCTGTGTATAATCCGCCCTGATTCGGTCTCCATACCGATCAACCATCTGGAAGCCTGCCTGATCTGACTTTTACCTCCTACAACTAGTCATCTTGGAACTTCAAATTTCCTAAATTTGTCCTCGTGGGAGTGTAAATGAGATCAATATCAGTTCGAATTCTGTTCGCTTTCTTACTATTGGCCGTTAATTTAGTCACACAGTCTCAAGCGGCCCAGCTGACCAACGCCACGTTCAGCTACCGGGAAGATAGGCGCTCCTCCTTTGTAGATCCATTTAACCTTTCACCCGCGGGCTGTCACAACGCGGCTCCGTTTTTCTCCATACAATCTTCCCCATGCAACGGCATTTCAGTTACCTCCGTAGTTTTTAACAATGCTTCGCGGAGCATCAACTCTGGAACGGACAAAACCGTTGGTGTTGTTTATCGGTACACAAACGTTGCGACTGCCCCCGACGGCACATCGCTTGACGCTCTTGTCACCGTTCTGAGCTACGCCAACAATCAGGACGCCAACCAGACGAACTTCTTTGACGCAGACGTTCCCGGAGCGACGAACGGGTTTGATCAAAATCTCCAGCCTGACATTAATCAGGAATCGCTCACCTATCTAACGAACGGCAATTGGTCAGGCAACATTACCTACCGCATTCAATTTGTTACCACCGGCACTGCAACCGCTCATGTGATCACTATCGCGGCGACGACGATCGACAACGACGGCGGCGGTGTGTGCGGTGGAACCCTTCGGGAAACGGTTTCGTACTCGGCCGGATTCAGCCAGATCCTTACAAGCGCCACTACAAACCAGACCGTCGCCGGCAACTCGATACAGGGTCCGACTTCGAATCAGGCTGGTATCGGCGCGAGCCCGGATTATTCGGCGTCGGCGGTGTTTGTCAACGTCAGCCAGCTTGACTGGACATATGGTTTTGCGACCACGGGCGGAAATTGTACTCCCGGTGGTGCGTCGGTTTCCAGGCTCGGTTCACTCAATCTTAACTGCCAGATCAATTTCGGCCGAAACTTTGCGTCCGTACCCCTTTCCGGTACCGTCTTCAACGACGCTAACGGACTTACCGATTCGACCGTCAACGGCACCGGGACAGGTACTCCGGGCGGCACGGCTCTTTTCGCGAACCTGCTGGACGTCAACGGCAACGTCGTCTCGACTGTAGGTATTGCCGCCAACGGAACTTATTCATTCCCCATTGTCGTTCCCGGAACATACAATGTTCAGCTCAGCTCGACCCAAGGCGTCGAATCGTCAGCTGCACCCGCCAATACGCTGCCCGTTGGTTGGGTAAGCACCGGAGAGAATCTCGGCGCCGCCGCTGGCAACGACGGAACCATAAACGGACGTCTACCGATCACAGTAGCAGCAGCGGCTGTCACGAATGCCAATTTCGCGATCGAACAGCGACCGGTTCCCAACAACAATACGGCCGTGAGCCAAGTTAATCCGGGCGGCACTTTTAGTGCGATCGTTCCTGCCACCACTTTCACCGCTACCGATTCGGCACCGGGAACGGTTTCGAACATCCGCATCTCGGGTTTTCCGTCGAACGCAACCTCGATAACGATCAACGGCACGCCTTACACTTCCGGCACATTTCCCGTCGGAGGAGTCGTAGTGCCCGCGAACGCTGCCGGCAATCCGACCCAGGCCATACTCGTTGATCCGATCAATGGCGCAGTAACAGTAGGCATTCCTTATTTCGCGAGGGATAATGCGGGCGTCGAAAGCAGTGCTGCGGCTACGGCGAGCGCTCCGTTCTCTCTTAGTCCCTCCGCAGCGGGTGTAAGCGTCGGGGGCCGGGTGCTCACGGCTGATGGACGAGGTGCCGCGTTTGCTCGAGTTGTTTTGACCGACCAGACAGGCAGGACCGTCTATGCACTGACTAATCCGTTCGGATATTTCCGCTTCGTGGATGTAGAATCGGGCCGAGCATATTCGATGTCTATCACCAGCAAGACGGCTACGTACCAACCTCGGGCCTTTACGATCAACGAAGACCTGACCGAGATCACTTTCTCGCCACAGCAGTAGTCGCCGTGCTTTTCAAATTGCTAACCGGCCTCTTCATGAGGCCTTTTTTATTTCCTCAGCCTTCGACGATTCGCGTAAGTCGTATCCGGTATCGTTCATTTTCTAACTGGAAATGTTTGGTAACCCCCTATGAAACAACCACTTACAGAAGGTGGCACGCTCATTGCGAACCTAACGGTATAAATTCAGCCGGACGTGGAGCTACAGTCCGGCCTAGGCAGACGTTTGCAGTTTAACGAAAGCCATCGAAGTCCCGGGCATTGGCTTGTCCCGGGACTTTTTTCTGTCTTTTGGTGAAAGGTTTCTGAAAAGCCTTAGGATTTTTTATAATGGAATCGAAGGCTTTGATATCCAAAGATGCCGATCTCCTTCCAAATCGATGCTGCGGTCGAACGCGTCTACACTGTCGCGACCGGTGTGATCACCTATGAGGACCTGCGGTTGCATATTAACGCGGATGTACCGCCAAAGGTCGTCGGCTATCCTGAGATAATCGACTGCTGTAACGCCACAACCGACCTAACTGCCGATCAGGTCCGACGGTTAGCCGCCGAACGAAAACGTATCGCACTGAGCCGGTCCGTCGCCGGTCCAGTTGCCGTGGTGGCAACCGACGACCTCTTTTTCGGGATGCTGCGCATGTTCGATATGCTGACATCCCGCGTGCGGCCGCTCCAGGTATTTCGCAATACCACCGATGCCGAGAGATGGCTGGATTCGATAGCTGTCGGGATCGATCCCTTAACGGATTGACGGAAGAAGCGACCGATCGACGTTTATTTACGAGGATGTTCATTAAGAGAGAGAAATCAGAGAAACTACACCACGAACTCTACCTCGACTTAAATACAAGTCAAATTTGAGGGTCAGATCGATCGACGATGTCCTCACGACGAAAAAAACGTGGGAAGAGAAAGGTTTGATCGCTCGTGACGAAATGCAGACAACCTGCTGCCATGCACTTCAGGACAAAGCCTGGGTCAACGATCCCGACGGTAGCGAGTGGGAGGTTTTTGTGGTGCTCGAAGACGATCTGCCCGAGGAAGTGCCATGTGCAGCCGACAAAAACTGCCGCGTTCCTATTTTTGTGGGGATCGACCTAAAGTAGCGCGTTGTTCCTAATCCGTGCTGCTAACTAACGACGTGGAAATTAATATCGATACGATGGAGCCGTCTGACTGGCCTCGCATTCGCGAGATCTATCTCGAAGGCATCGCTACTGGAAACGCGACGTTTGAGCAGACGGCACCCGAGTGGAAAGAGTGGGACGCCGAGCATTTGAATCAGCCGCGTCTTGTCGCACGCGATGCCGAAGGCGTTATCGGATGGGCCGCAGTCAGCCCCGTGTCAGGTCGCTGCGTTTACGGCGGCGTGGCCGAGGTCAGCGTTTATGTCGCCGAGAGCGGACGCGGGAAAGGCCTCGGGAACGGTCTTCTAAAAGCTCTGATCGATGCGTCGGAAGCAAACGGTATCTGGACACTCCAGGCGGGCATTTTTCCCGAAAATACAGCCAGCATCGAGCTTCACCTTCGCAACGGGTTTCGCGAGGTCGGCCGCCGGACGCGCATCGGAAAAATGAACGGCACCTGGCGAGACACCGTTCTCCTCGAACGACGAAGTAAAACCGTCGGCAACTAATCGGCACATATTGTTCACAATACGACCGGATCCAATTTCGTCGTGAGCGATTCGCCGTGTCTCGCGTGTCCGGTGTTTGTCGACCCTGCCGCTGATGTAGAATCAGAGTAATGAAATTGAGAATGCGATCGAACTCGATCCGGCTTCGGCTAACGCAGAGCGAGGTCGGGCAGCTTGCTGACACCGGCAGCGTCGAAGAAACGATCGATTTCGGCACAGACTGCGGCGGCTCGTTTACCTATGGCCTCGTTATTGACGACGAAAGATCCGAGGTCTTATCGATCGCAGACAAAGGGAGGATCACAGTTTTTCTTCCCCGAACGTTGGCGGAATCATGGATCGGGACCGAGACAGTCGGCGTCGAAGCCGATCAGCCGATCGATGTCAGCGGCGTTCTCCGCCTGCTCATCGAAAAAGATTTCACATGTGTGCATCCGCGTCCCGGCGAAGACGGATCCGACGCATTCCCCAATCCTTCGGCAGCGAAATAGGTCGACGCCCGACCACGTTCACGCCGCCCACGTCCGAAAACCTATCCCGCGGCTGTGCCGCTCTATTTGCGGAAAAGCTGTGCTTTTCCGACAGGGCCAGTCCCATCTTTGCGGCTATGCCACCGCTTGCCACCCGACTATCGGCGGCACAGCCCGCTAGATCCATTCCCCCCCTACACAATCTCCCGTCTTTCTGTCGCGGAGCATCTACCGGAGGAAGGCTGTCAAAGGTGCCATCGCCCGTCGCACCGACCTGATCGCCTACCCAACGCTTGATGCGGTTTTGCGAATTGTACACGTACCAGATCTTTGGTCTGCCATCTTCCCATTCTTCTTCGACAAAATACTCTTTGCCGAGTCTATCGAACGCTCGTTTGAGCCCCGCCATTCGGTCGGTCCGGTCCAGGACGATGTCGGGATTCGGAACGTGGCCGCGATAACGAATAACCAGATCATCGTCATAACTCTCGGGCGGAGTTATCTCCCTTCCGCATCACTAAACAATTCGTGTTTTGCCTTTATGAAAAGGCGATCGCCGCTGTAGCCCATACTGACCATAGCATTGTGAGTATCCGAACGTTCTTTCAGAGTATTTCGCAGAAGGTGTCTTTTGTGCTCGGCCAGTTCGTCTTCGGTCACGGACACGGGCGGACGGTATTTAGGTCTCTCGCCGGTCTTGCCCGATACCAGCCACGCACGCAGTTCACTAAAGAATTCATCAGACGCCAGTTTGAGCTCGGGAGCGACGTCGTCGCCGTCCCTGTACGCCCTCGGTCCGCATACTTCGCAGTGATCGGGGCAGTCCCCATGTTCGTACACATCTCGCTGTAACGGTTCGAACTCCCCGCGGCCAGACCGTCCGTTGCATTCAAAACAGCCTTTGCATTCGTCGTAGATACATTTTTCGAGACCGACATACAGAGGTGAGAGAGCAGCCGACGGCGGCCGATCTACGGGACGCCGCATACTTAGCAAACGATTGACGCGTGTTTTCGAGGTGCGGCACATATCCGCGATCTCACGCTGCGTTTTACCGCTCGCGGCCAACCCGTGCATCTCGTCGATCAGCTTCCAGTCGGTCGAATCTCGCGCAACGCTGATGTGTTCGGTCTCACTGCCAAGTTCCTCGAAATCGAAACCGAGAAAATTGTCCTCGATCCGCCCTATACGAAATACCGGCAGATGTTCTGTGTCGTAGGCGGGCCTCGCGTCGCAGGCCTTTACCTGTTTCAGATATCTCAGGTCCGAGTCGACGCGACTCTGGCCGATCGCGATCACGCTGTCCGCCGAACTCGCGAGAAATCTCAAACTGCCGAGGTCCACGACCGACATGGGCCGCCAGATCTGCCGTCTCGCCGTCTGTGCCGTCACCAGTATCGAGATGCCGAAACGCTCGCGCATCTTTCGCAAATTCATGAACAGCTCGGCCGCTTCGCTCGTGCCATAGTTCGAACGCCGCAATATCGAGATGTCGCCGATCACCAGCACCTTGGCTCCCGTGTCGGCGAGCGCCTTTTTGATCGCTCGGCTGAGATATTCGCCGGCCTTCGCGCTTCCCTTTTCTTCTGTATCATCCGGCTGCGGCGCCATCCGCAGAAAGTTGTCCGAAAAGTCGTAGGAATTTCGGGTTTTGCGCTTCGGTCTTCGCGATTTCGAACGCTCGTCGTCGTCATCATCCCCCATCGCCGAATAACGCATCTGAAACTGTGCCTCCGTTATGCTGAGGTCGACGTACAGCACCTTTTGCGGTTTCGAGGTATTCGCCATCTCGCCCAACGGTTTCCCGCAAGCGATCGATTCCGCGATCTGCGCCGCCAGCAGGTTCGCGCCGCTCTCTGTGTCGCCAAAGACAAGCACAAGCTCACCCTCGCGCCACATCTGGCCAACGAACTCCGCCGGCCGCCTCGCCCGCCGTGCCGTCCGCATCCAAGCATTGCCGCTCTTTACCGTAAACATCCCGATCGTCATCTCTGTCGTCATCGTTATCACTCCTAGATATAAAACCTGCTTGTAAAACACCTGTTAGACAAAGTATACTTTTGTTGCTTCGTTAATGCAAGGTATCATAGATGCAACAGAATAAAAAAACAGCGGGACAACGGGACAGACTGAAAGTCGCGGACACAACTAACTCGTTATCAATGAGTTACAAGGATCGATCTTGTCCCGACGCCCACGGGACAAGCGGGACAGGAGGACACTCGACTGTGGGATTCCACGTTGTCACAGTGATCGAACCGAATGTTTAATTATGAGGACAAAGGATGTCATTTCAGCAATCGAGTTACAGAACCGAAGATTTTTAAGATGTATCTGATCAGTATGTCGCGTCCTCGTTTAAAAAGTTGCGTGCGTCTTTTGACGGTAGCTGTGCTTTTCGTCACTTCGGCCACAGCGAAGGTTGTTGAAACGAAGGTTGTTCATTTTCCAGGAAGTGGTCGCGTGATCGTCCAGTCGCGAGAAGTCGTCGGAAAATTTCCTGAAATGGTTTTCATTTCGGAACGGTCAGGAAAAGTTCTTCTTCGGACTTTGATCATGGACAAAGACGGTTTTTACTTGGGGCCGCAGAATATCGACCCGCCGCCCGATCTTAGATTTGGCGTCATTTATTCAGACCGGAAAACTGCGCCAGTGATTATGTCGGTCGCGCTTTTCCACGGTGGTTCTGACGATGCGTTTTTTCTAACGGTCTTCGGAGAGATAGCGGGCCGGATCGTCCGCTTGAATGCGGATTCGATCTTCGCAAATATCCAAGGCGGTTTCTTCTTCGGACGTCTCAATAAAGAGTTGGGTTTTGGCTTAGCCACATGGAATTTTGTTTGGGATATGCCAGCCGAATCGCACTATGAAGCTCACAGATACGAAATGAATATCTATCGGATCCGTCGAGGTCGTCTTGTGAAAATATTGCGAAGGGTATCTATCAGAAAATATGAAGGACCCAAGAGTTGTCGAAGCCTACGCGAGATCGGCATTCGTGCGACGGACCAGAGACGATTGATACCGAAGATCAGGAACGATTTGGATGTGTCGGATTAGGTCGAAGGGAGTTATAAGGCCCTTCGCTTTGCTTTTACAAGGATTTGCGAGAAAATGAGCATGTTCCAGCCTGATCTTATTGAGCCACACATGGCGTTGAAATCTTTCGACCGCCTCGTCAGAAAGGGGTGCTGCTGTTAGGAAAAATATGCGTATCAAAAATATAATTCTCGCTCTATTTCTGTTCGCGATCGCCGCTTTGCCCAGCTTTGCACAGGCTCCGGCCGATGCCGAGCTTGCAAAGTACATAACCGACAACTACACAAAGCGTGAAGTGATGGTCCCGATGCGCGACGGCGTCAAGCTTTTCACCTCGATCTACGAGCCCAAAGACAAGGCGCAAAAATATCCGATCATGATGAGCCGAACGCCTTATAGCGTGGCTCCCTACGGTCCGGATAAATTCAAGACCTCGCTCGGCCCCGATTACCAATTCGCGAAAGAAGGTTACATATTTGTCTATCAAGACGTCCGCGGACGCTGGAAAAGCGAGGGGCAGTTTGTCGATGTCCGGCCCGAGACCGCCCAGTATAAAAAAGGCGCGCTAGACGAATCGACCGATACCTACGACACCATCGATTGGCTCGTCAAAAATATCGACAACAACAACGGCAAGGTCGGCACCTACGGCATTTCTTATCCTGGATTCTACACCTCGGCTGGCTCGATCAATTCGCACCCGGCATTAAAAGCGTGTTCGCCGCAGGCTCCGGTTAGCGATTGGTTCCACGGCGACGACATGCACCACAACGGAGCCCTGTTTCTCGCACAGAACTACTGGTTCTACACCGGATTTCAGCCATTCACGACTCCATCGAGCGATCGGGCCGGAAGTGCCTGGAAAGGTAGAAATACGCAGGACGGCTACGATTACTTTCTAAAAACCGGCGGGCTTAAGGAAACGTCTGATAGTTACGAAAAAGGCATCGGTGTCCGTCAGCCGTATTGGGATGACATGATGCCGCACCCGACCTACGACCAATATTGGAAAGACCGCAACGTTCTCGATAAACTCAACGGCGTGAAATGCGCCACCATGACGGTCGGCGGACTTTTCGACAACGAGGACGCCTACGGCGCACAGCAGACCTACATCCACATCGAGAAACAAAATCCCGGCACCTTTAATGTGCTCGTGCTCGGCCCATGGTTTCACGGCGGCTGGGCAAGATCTGACGGCGACTGGCTCGGCACGGCGTATTTCGGTTCGAAGACCGCCGAGTATTATCGCGCAAATATGGAGCTGCCTTTCTTCAATCATTTTCTAAAAGACAAGGGCGATATCTCGAACATAAAAGAGGTCAACGTTTTCGACACGGGCACGAACCAGTGGAGAAATTTCGATAACTGGGAACCGACCAACGGAACGGACACGGCGCTTTATCTCACACCCAATGGCGGCCTCTCGTTCACTCAACCGACGGGCGACGGTTTTGACGAATACATCTCAGACCCGATGCACCCTGTACCTTACACGCAAAAGGTCACGCGAAATTATCCGCGTGATTTTATGAGCGAAGATCAGCGGTTCGCCTCCGCCCGGCCTGACGTTCTAACCTACGAGACCGAACCGCTCACGGACGACGTGACCGTGGCCGGCATGATCAAGCCGAGCCTGTTCATCTCATCGAGCGGCACCGATTCGGATTTTGTCGTAAAGCTGATCGACGTTTTTCCGGATGATTACCAATTTCCGGAAACTGGGAACAAGCTGCCGAACGGCCAGCCTGAAAGAATGCATCCGCCTCTCGATTCGGCGGGCAGCGTCTTTCAATCGGGCGGCTACGAAATGCTGCTCCGCGGCGAGCCGATGCCAGCTCGTTTCAGAAACGGTTTTGAAACGGCGGAGGCGCTGAAACCGAACACAGTTACCGGGCTCAGCTACACGATGCCCGGCATCACGCACACGTTCCAAAAAGGCCATCGCATCATGGTGCAGATACAGAGCACCTGGTTCCCGCTGGTCGCAAGAAGTCCGCAGCAGTTCGTCCCTAACTATCAGACGGCGACGCAGGCAGATTATCGAAAGGCTACCGAGCGGGTTTATTATGGCGGCAGGAATATGTCGGCGATCGTTCTTCCGATACAGAAACGATAGCTGAAAATAATTTGCCGGATGCCCACTTTTATGAAGCTGCTCAAACTTAGAAACGCCGCGATCGCCGTGATGATGTTCACGGCCTTCGCGGCCGCATCTCATGCTCAAACGAACGACGAGATATTTAAAACCGGCCTGGCGGACCTCAACGCCAGTCGATACGAACAAGGAATTGACAGCTTCAAACGCTCGATCGCGGCGGGATACAGCCTGAACGCTTCGTACTTCAATCTTGGCAGTTGCTACTACGGACTGAAAAGATACGACGAAGCGGTCGATGCGCTTAAGTCCGCCGTCAGGGAAAAAGCTGACGACTACAATTCCTGGGTATATCTCGGCAACGCGCTCGATTATCTGAAAAAATTCGACGACGCTGTGCAGGCCTACTATAAGGCGATCCCGATAGAGCCGAACAACGCGATGGCCTATCGAGAGCTCGGCGTCGCGCAGAGATCTCAGGAGAATTACAGCTCGGCCGCCGCATCGTTCAAGCGGGCCGTCGATCTCGATCCGTCCGATGCTAAATCGAACACGAATCTCGGGATCTGCTACCGAAAGCTCGGCCGCGATGCAGAAGCAGAAAGCGCGTTGCTAAAAGCGATAAGTATCGACGCGACATATCTCGATGCAAGCTACCAACTCGGGTTTCTGTACGAAACGCAAAAAAAATACGCCGATGCCGTTACGCGATACAAAAACGTAGTTCGGCTGCGACCCGACGATTCGGATGCGATCCTGGGCCTCGGCAATGTCTATTACAATCAGAATAATTTCGAATCGTCGCTTCCCTATTATAAGAAAGCGACCGAGATCGATCCGAAATGGGTGCTTGCACTTGTATATTTGGGCGACAATTATAAGGCCCTGAGAAATTTCGAAGCCTCGATCCCCGCCTACGAAAAGGCACTAATGCAGGACCCAAAAAATCCTGATGCCATCTACGGACTCGGTTTGTGCTACGTAAATTTGGGGAACAAGAACAAGGCGAATCAGCAATACGAAAAATTAAAGGAAATTGACGAGGCTAAGGCGGAAAAGCTTTTGAACCTTATTGCCTCAATGCCCACAACCGTAACTACGGAGTAGTGTAGAGAAGTAATTTATGCCTAATACAGCAATTTGGTTCGGCCGCCTGCTGGTCCTGATCGGGATCGTCGGCTACGGCTATGGAATTTACGCGGGAAATGCCAGCCTCACGGCTTTCATCCCGGCCGCATTCGGCATCGTGCTGATGGCACTGGGCCATCTAGCGGTCGCAAAACCCGACCTGACCAAACATCTTATGCACGCCGCGGTGTTGATCGCTCTGCTCGGATTCGTGGCGGCTCTCGTAAGGCCGCTGATGAAGATACGCGAGATATCGCTCTCGGCTGGCCTGATGTCGCAGCTCGCGATGGCTCTCGTTTGTCTGATATTTGTAGTGCTGGCGGTGAGGTCTTTTATCGCGGCACGACGCTCGGCAAGCTAAGCTTCGCTGCCGACATTGTTCTTTGAAAATTTATTAGGTAGTTTATCGCGGCTCGCACGCGAGCCGAATTTCGACCAAAAGGCCCGTGCCCAGATTTTGGGCCGTGATCGTGCCATTGTGAGCGTGAATGGCCCGCTGGGCGATCGCAAGGCCAAGGCCGATGCCGCCGGTCGCTCGCTCGCGGGCTTCGCCGACGCGGTAAAAGGGCACGAAAAGATTCTGCAGTTCGTCCTCCGGCACGCCGCCGCCCGAGTCGCTGACTCGCACAACGGCTCCGCCCGATTTCTGCGAGAGTTTTACATGGACCGCGGTGCCCTCGTCGGTATAACGAACCGCGTTTCTGATGACGTTCTCGATGGCGCTTCGCAGCAGGTTGTCGTTGCCGGTGACGTAGCAATCGGATTCGGCTTCGACCTCGACCCGCTTGTTTTTCGCACGGGCCTCAAAGTCGGCGTCCTCGCCAACATCGGTCACGACTTCGCGAAGGTTGATCCGCTCATAATCGAGATTGGTCGAACCGCTCTCGAGTTTTGAAAGCGTCAGAATGCGCGAGATCATCTCGTTCAGCCGGGCAGATTCGCTCTCGATCCGGTCAAGCTGCGGCGCGGCGGCACCGTTGGTTTTCTGCTTGGCGATCTCGAGAGCTACGCCGAGACGAGCAAGAGGCGACCGCAGTTCATGCGAGACGTCGCGTGTAAGTCGCTGTTGAGATTTAATGAGCGACCCGATCCGCTCGGCCATCACGTCAAAATCACGTGCGAGCTTGGCCAGCTCGTCACCCCGGCGCCCAACTCGGTCCGCCACGCGAGTGTCGAGGTCGCCATCGGCCAGCCGATGGGTAGCTTCGCGGATCTTTTTGATCGGCGATGAAATGTAGCGTGCGAGGGCGTAGCAAAGAATCAGAGCAACCAGAAGGAGACCGAGCAGCCGCAAATATCGAAGCTGCGAATCGCCAAAAACCGCCACCGGCCGCGGCCGCTCCCATCGGACGAGCAAAGTATAGCCTTCGCCGTTCTGCAGCTTCACTTGCTTCGCCGCAAGAGCATTTTCAGGCTGAGCCAAGTCAAGCTCGACGTTGCCGCTCGCCGCTGTTCTCGCGATCAGGTCGTTGTATTTCGCGGGATCGATGCCCTCGTCCAGCCACGCTTTGCCCGCCGGCCCGACGAGATCGACTTCGCCGATCGTATCGGCTTGGCGAATTCGCGTAAGATATTGTCGAAGGCCAGCATCGCCTTCTTTTTCGAGGATCTGCCCGGCGGTCGCTGCATAGATCGACATCTGGTTGCGCACCGAGATCTGCCAGCGGCTGACAACCGGCTCGCTCTGCACCGACCAGTTGACAAAGATCACAACGCCGACCATGACGGCGATAGCGGCCAGGAACCAGAGAAAGATCTTGAGAAAAAGGTTCATAACGTATAGATGTAGCCGACCGAACGGATAGTTTTGATGCGGTCGGATTCATCCTGATGGCTGCCGAGTTTCTTACGCAGGTTGCTGATGTGCATGTCGAGACTGCGGTCGAAAGGCGAGAGCTTGCGGTCGAGGACCTTCTCGCTCAGATCTTCCTTTCGGACAATCGTGCCCGCGTGCTTTACCAATTCCATTAGCAAGTCGAACTCTACCGACGTCAGAGTAAGCTCGTTGCCGTTCAGTTTAGCCGACCTTGACGATGCCGAAAGTTCGATATCGCCGACCTGCAGCTTTTCGCCAGCCGCGGCTCCGTTGTCTTCGCCGCCGGTCCGCCGCATGATCGCACGCAGACGGGCGACCAACTCCCGTGGATTAAAGGGCTTGGGTAGATAATCGTCCGCACCGATCTCGAGGCCGACGATGCGTTCCATATCATCGCCGCGGGCGGTGAGCATCAGAACGGGAAGCTTCGATTGTTCGCGCAAATGGCGGAGCACCTCGAAACCATTCATTCGCGGCAGCATAACATCCAGGATCGCCATGTCGTAGTTGCCGGACTTTGCTTTTTCAAGGCCTGCGATCCCATCGTTGACCGCCTCGGTCTGAAATCCTTCGACGGTCAAATATTCCGACACGAGATCGCAAAGCTCTTCGTCGTCGTCGATGATAAGTATCTTATCCATTGCTTAGGATTTTACGTTAAAAAGAGTGCTTATTGCGTCGCTTTTACACTTCTTTACACTTAATCACGAAATTAAACATTCGTTCGGGTTCAGAATTCGTCTAATGCTCAGGAGTTATAAAGCTCCCGTCTAAAAAGCGCAGTAATTGACAAGCAGGAGATAGGTAATGAAAAAGAGAAATATTGTAATTTTAGCGATCGGCGTTCTGGTGCTCGGGGCCGCATTCGTGTTTGCTCAGAAAGCTGTTCACAAGGGCTTTGGCGGCGGCCACGGATTTGGACATGGGCCCGGAATGGGAATGGCGTTTCGAGCACTGAACCTCACCGATGATCAAAAGGCGAAGGTCAAGACGATCATGGAAACGAACAAAGCCAATTTCCAGCCGATCATGCAGGCTCTCAAGGAAAACCATAAAAAGATGGCAGACTTGACGTCGAACGGGGCATTCGACGAGACGCAGGTATCGGCCCTTGCGACCGAGCAAGGTAATCTGACGGCGAAAATGATCGTTGAGAAGGAGCGTGTTAAATCACAGGTTTATGCGATCCTCACCGACGAGCAGAAAGCCAAAGCAGCCCAGATGCATGACGATTTCAAGCAGAAAATGCAGGAGCGATCCAAGGACCGCAATGCCGGAGCCAGCACCGACAAGCCGTCTGAATTCTGAACATTCGAACGAACAAGGGAAGGCAATGAGAGGCCTCGCGATATTCGCGAGGCTTTCTTTAGATAGATGCCGGCGTCACGACGCGGCCGCCGATCATGACGAATTTCAGGTCTCCGCTCTCATCGAAACCGACAAGATCAGCACGTTTGCCCACTTCGATCGAGCCTCGCTCGTCGAAACATCCCACCAGCTTAGCGGGATTTCCAGAGGCCATTTTTGACACGTCGGCATCCGAGAAAGCCAGCGATCTCATTCGTTTCACGGCGTCGAGCATCGTGATAACCGAACCGGCAATGCTTCCGCGCTCATTTCGGGTACGGCCGTTTTTGACTGTGATCGTCTCGCCCCAAAGTGAGTAAGAACCGTCACTGAGCCCGGTCGGCGCCGCCGAGTCACTGATCAGTGAGACCTTGTCGGGAGATTTTGTCAGGATGGCGAATTCGAGCATTCGTGGGTCAACGTGGATACCGTCGGCGATTATGTCAAACGTTACCTCTTTATTACTCAGTCCCCAGCCGGCAACGCCCACTTCGCGATGGTGCACGCCGGTCATCGCGTTAAAGAAGTGCGTCATGTGATGAGCCCCGGCGGCGAAAGCCTGGTCGAGAGTTTGCGAGTCCGCTTTTGTGTGGCCGATCGAAACGATCCATCCCTGTTTTCGAAGCTCCGTGATCAACGCAATTCCGCCCTCGACCTCCGGCGCCAGCGTCGTCATGTGAACACCTTTTTTTAGTCGCGGCAACTCGCTGACCGCTGATAACTGACTACCGTTCTTGAAAAATTCCGGCCTTAACGCCCCGCACATCTTCTCGTTAGCGAAAACGCCTTCGTAATGTACGCCCAAAGCCTGCGCAATCGGCCGGTCAGATTGGATCTCCATCAGCCGATCGATAGCCGCGATCACCCGCGCATAATTCTCATCCGAATCTGGCACCAAAGTCGGCACCCACGCCGTCACACCATTTTTCGCCAAATACGCCGCGATCTCCAACAACCCATCCGCATCCGCCACATTCACATCCACCCCAACCGCCCCGTGGTTGTGAATATCAATAAATCCGGGAAAAACAGCCACCCCTTTGGCAATTTCTAAAACCTCCACACCTTCGCGAGCAGCATCCGGACCAACAACCTCGATCTTCCTGCCTACGACCACGATCGACGTCGAATCGCAGGAACCAACCTGCACATTCCCAAGCCTCATACGTTTCATATCCAAATTTTTCCACAGACCAAGAAAAAAAGCCCGTGTTCTCAAGCGGAACACGGGCAGAAATAATCGAAAATATACGATTTAGAACGAGATCTTCGCCGCAAACTGCATCTGCCGCGGATCTCGGAATCCAGTGATTCGCCCGAAGGTAGACGCTCCATTGCCTCCTAACGAGGTGGGCGCCGTCGTGGTTGTGAATGTAACGAGGGTCGCAAAGGTTCGAGGATTTGTAATGTTGAAAACATTATAGGCTTCCGCCCGAAGCTGAACACGAACACTCTCGCCAAACTTAAGATTCTTGGCGAGAACCAGGTCAACTCTCTTTGTAGGCGGCCCTTCAATGATATTCCGCGCCGCATTTCCGACAACGCTCGTAGCTCCTGCTGGACTCACCGGCGTCGGCACGAAACAAGCAACGTTAAACCATTGCGCAACCGTGTGAGGAGCGTCGTTAGGGTTACACCCGTTAACAATGTTTGGCCTTGCTCCCGCGACCAGAGCCGGTATCAATCCCAGACCTGAGGCATCAAATGACGAAACCGTCGGACTAAAAGGTAAACCGGTCTGATAGGTACCGATGCCGGAAAGCTCCCAGCCGCCCAGGAATTTGCCGGCGACACCCTGCTGTTGTCTGTAGAAAGGGATCTCGTAGTTGAAATTCACCGTCAGGATGTGCCGTCGGTCCAGAGTCGCACGCGATTTTTCCAGATCAAGATTGTAGGTATTCTGCGGGGCCGTCGAACGATCGTTCAGTGCATCCGTCAGGTTCTTCGACCAGGTATATACCAGGGTTACCTGTGAGAATCTATCAAAATTGTGGGTGGCCGTTGCCTGCAGGCTGTGATAGTTAGAGTTGTAACGTGGCTCAACATCCTGGATCGAGCGGTACCCTCGATACGGCCTAAGCTGATCAAGGATTGCCGTCGCTGCCGAGCTATAAAACGGCGCGCCATTCACCTGGCATGGAGCGGTCGGCGTGGTTGACGCTCCGACAGCACATCCCGTCGCTCCCTGGTCGATCGCGAAATGCGGAGGAAGATCGTTCAGCTCAAAGCCACCAATTAAATGGGTACCCTTTGACCCATAATAACCGATGCTCGCGAACGTTTTCGATGTTAACTGACGCTGAACGTCGAATGACCATTGCTGGGTGTAAGGTGTTTTCCAGTGCGGGGTAACCGACCTGATGCTCGATGCAGTGTTGGCGGCCGCGACTGCGCACCCACCCGGAGCAGGATTATCCAAAGAAACTCCAGTAACTGCGCAAGTTATCTGAAAAGGTGGATTCGTTCCGATATTCTGTTCGAAGTCACCATTCAGAACCTGTTCATGATAGATCCCGTAACCGGTCCGGATCGAAGTTTTGCCATCGCCGAATGGATCCCAAGCCAAACCGATGCGCGGAGCAAAATCATGCTTCTGCGGCTCCGTAACATATTTACCCCACGGCGACACCGTAGGTGAACAATTTGGAAAGGTGACGGCCGGGGCATCGGACTGGATAATGATGCCGTTGCAGAAATTGCCCGTTCCGGGCACACGATTGCCCGCTCCGGTAACCTGTGGTGCGGAAGCTCGGTTCCAAATTTCCGTGTCGAAGGCGGTCAGACGGCCATTTTTATCCCAAGGCGGCGTGAAGTACGAATAACGAACGCCATAGGACAGTGTTACGTTGCGACGGATCTTAAACTCGTCCTGGGCATATGCTTCATATGTTTTCTGATAGAGGTTCGCAGTGTAATCAAAGCTCGCTTGCGTAAAAGCCACATTGGTTCCAACGAGGAAATTGGCCCAAGCCTGGTCAGTCGCGTTCCCGCCTGGAGCGATGACCGCACTTGCTGCGCCTGGAGTATTGAACCCACTATATATACCTTCGTTGTTACCGGCGAGGGCATTCTCATTCTTACGATATTTCGAGTAGATCGCACCAAATTTCATAGTGTGACTGCCCTTTATCCATGTCATCGATCCACCGATATTGCCTTTCCACGAAAAGTTGTCGTATGGACCAAAACTGGTCAATCCGCTAAAGCCGTTGGTTGAAGTGTTCGAAATGCTCGGCACACGGTCACGCTGATTTTGATATGGAAGTGCCGGACGTATCGGCGAATTATCGAGTGCGAGTAAGCCGATGTTATGGCTGAGAATCGCTCCATAACCGAAAGAATAGATGCCCTCAAAAATCATATTGGCCGACTTTGCGTAGGTCACACTGACCGTATGCGTCCGTCCCGGAGAGTCAGTTGATGTCGTCGAGACACCGGGCAACCCCGTACCGCTAGAGAACAACGAATTCGGATCGATGGTGGGGATCGTATCGTTTTCGAATCTATAGTACATCGAGATCTTGTCGTTAAAAGAATGATCGATCTTCAATATTTCCTGATGGAACTTCGAGGTTGAGAAGATGGGAAACACCAGAGTATTGACACCGGAATTCGGAAGCGGCAGTTTATTGTAAATATTCGTCAAGTATTGCTGAGCCACTGGATTTATGTTCAGCAGTTGTGCAGGGGTCGCCGGCGAACCGTTGAGCGGTGTATCACATACCGTGCCCGTAGCATGCAAACATACCGGCACTGTAAATTGCCCGACCCGTTGAAGTGCCGTGGGCACCGTGGATGTTAAGCTCGGATATCGAGTGTCCTTTCGGAATTCCTGCGACCAGAAAAAGAAGGTTCGATCATACCTACGAAACATCCCACCATCATTCTCACCAAAGTTAAAGAAGTAAATGGGGCCGCCCAGGGTATAGCCATAATCGTTGTAACGGAAAGGCGCCCTTTTTATTTTGCCGTTGTCATCACGGCCAAGTGAGGCAGGAGCGTTAGTATTGTTTTCTACAGAATTGGCGTTAAAGGCATCGTTGCGAATGAATTCATATACGTTACCGTGAAATCGTGAAGTACCACTCTTGGTAATAATATTCACTTGTCCGCCGCCGCTTCGGCCGGCTTCCGCAGGATATAGTGAACGGAGCACGCGAAACTCGCCTATAGAATCAAAACTAGGATATGCCTGTATTGTGATGTTAGAACCGCGGTCAGTCACATCAGCTCCGTCCACCGTGAAAGTGTTTTGGCTGCTTCGAGCTCCATTAACCGAGATATTGACCGTATTTGCTTGGCCAGCGGGATTGGTAGTCCCGACGTAAACTTGATCAGAGAGATCATTCGATACTCCGGGAGCTAATGTGACTAGCTGAATGAAGTTACGGTTGTTTGTCGGAAGCTCACGAACCTGATCTCCGCTTATGACCGTTCCATTTGTAGCGGAGGTCGTGTCAACGGCGACCGTATCTGCCTGAACAGTAACCACCTCGGAAACGCGGCCAGCTTCTAGCGTCACATCGATCGACCGACGTTGGCCAAGGTCCACCTTGAGGTCCGTATTTATCGATTTCTTAAAATTCTGGGCTTCAACGGTCAGGGTGTAAGTGCCGACTTGAAGACTGGGGGCCGTAAACTCCCCATTTTCGTTCGTCGTTATCGTACGAACTACCAGATTCTGTTTCGAAGGATCCAAAATGGTAACTATGGCGCCCGAAATCGCGGCTCCATTACTGTCCTTGACGCTGCCGTTAATAACGGCAGTGATCTCCTGTGCAGCGACCAGGCCGCTGAGGAACAAACACAGGGCGGCTGTCGCGAAAAATGAAAACCAAGTCTCTTTGCTCATACTTGTCCTTCCTCTTTTACAAAATTTTCTACGAGATTAAGATTGCCAAGCCATAAGAATAATTTACGTTTTCGTAAATTTATCCATATTTTCGTTATCGTTCATTAAACACAAAATCTACGGAATTTCGGTGAAACGACTGAAAATAAACAGCTTGTTACAAAAATGTGAATGCTGAAATGTTTATAACTCTAAAAGTATCTACTTGTAAAGCAAGAATGGTGCCCTTCTTCTTTTAAATTCTTCCATCATTGGTCGGACCATTTTTTCGATCGC
>JBDTXM010000034.1:0-20396 GCA_040006215.1 Acidobacteriota bacterium | reverse complement strand
AAAATCCGATCCCAAAACCGATCGTGATGATCTTGCCTCCCTGAAGAGCCGCTTCGTCGCTCCCTTCCACCCCACTTTCTATTGACGCATCACGAGATTCTTTCGAAGCCCCTGCCTTCAAAACTTCGGCGCACGCCGTGCCTTCGGGGTATTTTAAATAGCCGTGCTGGTCCTTGATCAGAGCTCGCCGCAGTGGGATCATCATCAAAATTCCAAGGAGGCCGCCCATTACCGCGACAAGCATCACGCGGGTCAGATCGAGATCGAATCCGAGGATCATGATCGCCGGCATAGTCACACCGAGGCCAAATGCTATCGACTCGCCTGCGGAACCAGCCGTCTGCATCACGTTTGCTTCGAGGATCGTTGCGTCGCGCATACCGATCTTGGACAGCAGACGGAACACGGTGATCGCAATGACCGCCACCGGTATCGAGGCTGATACGGTCAAACCCGTCTTCAGCACGAGATACAGCGACGAGGCTCCGAATACGATACCGAGCAGTGTGCCGACGATCAGCGGCAGCGGCGTCAGCTCACGCAGATTAGCGCTGTCCGGAATATACGGCCGAAAGTTTTCTAGGAAAGGATTTTTCACCCTTTGATCCTCCTTGGTTTTCTCGAGCGGGGCAGAGTTCGCGACATCTTTGATGCGTCCAAGCTCAGTTTTGCCGTCTATCGTGATCTGCCTGATCCGGGGAAAGAATGATTTGAAACTGCCGTTAATTTACATTGCATTCGCTTTACAAGCAAGTGTTTACGGGATTTTTCACCGCAAAGACGCTGATGCGGATAGAAGACGATCCAGCTATATTCATTTTTCTCGCAGCTGTGTTAAATTGTCCTCATTCGAATTTCGAGGCTTCGATCCACAATGAATAGCAAACAATTTCTCGTTTTCTCAGCGCCTCTGCGTCTCTGCGGTTTGATCTTACTTACAGCCCTCGCGGCCGCGGCCCAGGTCCCGCAGCCCAAAGACGTTCTCGGCTTCACCCCCGGCGACGACCGCAAGCTGGCAAGCTGGGCGCAGACCCTCGATTATTTCAGGAAGCTTGATGCGGCCAGTAATCGCGTGCAGGTGACAGAGATCGGCAATACCACAATGGGTGTTCCGATGATCTATGCCGCGATCAGCTCACCCGAGAATCTAAAGAACCTCGAAAAATACAGGCAGATAAACGCCAAGCTTGCCGACCCGCGAAGATTCAGATCAAACGACGCCGAAGCAAAGAAGCTGATCGCCGAAGGCAAAACCATCGTCCTCATCACCTGCGGTGTGCATTCCGACGAGGTCGGCTCTGAACTTTCCTCGATGCTCATCGCCTACAAACTCGCCAGCAGTGATGACCCCGATATTAAAAAGATCCTCGACAACACGATCATCCTGCTTGTTCCATCGCTGAACCCAGACGGTGTCGATATCGTCAAAAACTGGTACGACAAAACACTCGGCACGCCGTACGAAGGCACCGATCCGCCGGAGCTTTACAACAAATACGTCGGCCACGACGACAACCGAGACTGGTACGCTTTTACGCAGATCGAGACTCAGCTTGTCGTCGATAAAATTCACAATGTCTGGCACCCGCAGATCGTCCACGATATACACCAGCAGGGCGAGTACGGCTCGCGGCTTTTCCTGCCGCCGTACATGCAGCCGGTCGAGCCGAACGTCCCGAAGCAAATTGTCGAAGGCTACAAGGAACTTGGAAACTACATGGCCGCGGACCTGCGTAAACAAGGCTTTCAGGGAATCACGACCGACTCGACCTACGACGCCTGGACGCCCTCGCGGGCGTATTCGCACTACCACGGCGGCGTGCGTATTTTGTCTGAGACCGCTTCGTGCAAACTCGCCACGCCGATCACCGTTAAGTTCGACGAACTCCGCCCCGGCGAGCACTACGACCCGCGAAAAGAAGCCCCAAACTTCGGCCCCGTCTGGAAAGGCGGCGAATGGCACATCGGCGACATCACCCGCTACATGACCACCGCCGCGTTCTCGCTGCTGAACAACGCCGCCGACAACCGCGAAAAATGGCTTTCGAGGTTTTATGAGATTGGCAAGGATGCGGTGCGACCGAGGAATGCCAGCGAACGGATCGCGTTTGTCGTAAGTGAAATTAGTAATTTCGACGGCCTTGAGAGCATTCTTAATCACTCCGAGATCGAGTACGAAGAAGTTATTGGGGGTACGGTTAGCGATCCCGACTGGAATTTACTGATCAAAATGCGCCAGCCGTACGCAAGCTTTGCAAAATCTATCTTTGAGCGGCAAGCGTACCCGGACCTACGAGACGACAAAAACAATCCGGTTCCACCATACGACGTCACGGCTCATAGCGTTTCGCTTTTGCAGGATTTCGAGGTCGAAGCCGTCTCACAATCGCCCCGCCCGCCAAAAGTTGGACTAAGTGGCCCAGACGATCATGGCTCCTGCGGCAAGAAAAAACCTCTGCCGGTCTCGATCTACCGTTCTTACATACCGGCGATCGATGAAGGATGGACACGGTTTATCTTGAGCGACAAGAATTGGAAAGATTATGAGCACGACTGCATCACGTTTGACACCTCACCGCTAAATAACAACCAAATCCAGCGAAACGCGTTTGCGTCCACAACGATAATCTTCCCCGACCAATCACCAAATTCTATCCTGAACGGCTACGCTAAAGGCTCGATGCCGGACGAATATACGGGCGGGGTCGGGAAAGAGGGGGTTGAGAACCTCAAGAAGTTTGTCGAGGCCGGCGGGACGCTTGTATTTCTGAACCGCGCATCCGATTTTGCAATTGAGCAGTTCAATCTGCCGGTCCGCGACGTGACAAAAGGCCTGTCGCGAAAGGATTTTTACATCCCCGGTTCGATCCTCCGAACCGAACTCGATCTATCGAGCCCGATCGCCAAAGGAATGCCGAAAGAATCCATCGCCTGGTTCGAAGGCTCACCCGCATTTGAGGTGGCACAGGACGCACGAGTGAACATCGTCGCCCGTTACCCATCCGACCCCAAGCAGATCCTGCTCTCCGGCTGGGCTCTCGGTGCTGGGAAGATCGCTGGTAGGGCGGCCCTTGTGCAAGTGAATCTCGGCAAAGGAAAGATCATCCTCTTCGGCTTCCGGCCGCAGTACCGCGGCCAAAGCCTGGCGACGTTTCCGTTGCTGTTCAATGCGATCGCCAATTAGCGGAGTTAGATCTACTCAGTCGCTATCGCTCCGGATTCTGGCAGATAAACCGGACGATTCGGCCGCACGGTATGACCAAAAGCACGTCGAACCGGACCTGGGCGATGTGTTTTATGACCGTTTTGGGGGCGCGTCGCGGGCCGTCTGATACCGTCCATCACTGATGTCGCGCAGGCTGGTCACGCTCCTCGGGATGCATGCCATCATCAATGGCATCATCCATTTGGCGGCGGTGCCGACAATTGTGCCCTCGATGGCATCGATGATCTTACGAAATTGCGATCGATTTTTTGAACCCCAAACCGGCGTTTTCGTATATTATCTTGAGGTCGATCAACAGGACTTGAATTATCGACCCTGCGAGGGGGCCTCAACCGATGCTCTTCCTTATAACCATCCTTTCCGTTTTGGCGGCGATCGTCCTCCTTTCCATTTTCGTAAAACGACAGGTTGCCGGGTCGCTGGCTGAGCACGAGAGTCTGCGGGAATTGCCCGAACCGCAGTATCGGCCGCTGTTCGAGCCAACTGCGGAAGAGCTGCAGGCGGAACAGTTACAAGAGGCCGCGAAGGAAGCCGAAATCGATAGTCGGGAAAGTCTTAAGCAGACAGAGGAAAAGCTTGCAAGTTTTGACCATCTCCGCCAAAATTGGGCGAATTCGCCAAATAGGGCCGGAACGATCGAATTGCTGTACCAGGCATCTGCGCTTGGGCGCGTCGAGCTTTATTGGGATACATGTGAACGAGTTTTAGCCGTTTGGCGCGCGGGCACGATCAGCGGATTGTCCGCTGACGACCTCGCGCAAATGTTGGAGAGCCATTTTTGGCTTCTTCGCGACAGTGAACGAACTCCAGGCGTTAGTTTCCATCTGAAAGAGGAAATTGCAGGTTTACGCCGCGAGTTCGCAGAGTCCAAATAAAACCTGCATAAGTTGAGTTCAATCAAATGAATAACCTTACTACCCTAATAGTTTTTGGTGTCGTGGCACTAGTTGTGCTTGGCCTCATCTGGTATGTCATAACCCGGTTCCTGGTAAACATCGGGGCCAAAGAGGTCGGCATCAAGGAACGACGCTACTTTGGACGCCGGATGCCGCAGGGCCGCGTGGTCGCGACCGACGGCGAGGTCGGGCTTCAGGCTGATATCTTGAAACCCGGACTGCATTTCGTAATGTATCCGGTCGAGCGTGTCGTGCAAAAAGTGCCGCTCGTCGAGATCGGGGCCGACGAGCTCGGCGTGATCGAGGCGATCGACGGCGAGCCGATGCCGATGGGCAGCATTTTTGCCCCAGACCGAGCGCAGAACGCGCATAACAATTTCCAGGACCCGATCGCCTTTATTAAACAGGGCGGCGTCAAGGGAATCCAGCTTCGCACGCTGCCTCCAGGAAAATGGGCCATCCATCCATATCTTTTCCGCGTGTCGATCTCTCAATCTACGGTTGTCCCGCCCGGAAAGGTCGGCATAATAACAGCCGCCGACGGGTCGCCGCTCGACCAGGGTCGCCTGCACGGTAAGGCGATCAAGAATCACAAGAATTTCCAGGACGCCGAGGCCTTTATATATAACGGCGGCCAGAAAGGCCCGCAGGTCGAGATCCTGACGCCCGGAACATATCGTATCCACACGCAATCGACATCCGCCGAAAACGGCAGCGATACGATGGCCGGCCTGTTCAACGTGCGGATGTTCGACGCGACCATGATCACGGAAAACCAGATCGGGCTGGTCGAGGCGCTGGACGGTGCTCCGCTCGACCCGCGCGATTACGTGGCAACGTCGGTCACCGGACACGACAATTTCCAGGATTCGAATTCGTTCATCGAGGCCGGCGGCCAACGCGGACCACAGAAAGACATTCTTCTTCCCGGTACGTATTACATCAATCCTCTGCTCTTCAAGGTGATCCTGGAGTCGGCTAAGGAAGTTAAACCCGGCGAGGTCGCGGTGGTCGTATCCAACGTCGGCAAGGACCCGTCCGAAGAGATCCGGAAAGCGATGGCGCAAAAGA
This sequence comes from Acidobacteriota bacterium, assembly GCA_040006215.1. Classification (GTDB taxonomy): domain Bacteria; phylum Acidobacteriota; class Blastocatellia; order Pyrinomonadales; family Pyrinomonadaceae; genus OLB17. The sequence continues at coordinate 15,203 of JBDTXM010000034.1, read as the reverse complement.
TCCGCGAGCGACTCGAACAGGAAGAGGCCGAGCAGATGCAGATCGCAGCCCAGAAGCTCGACCGCGTCGACGGCGACAAGAGCTCTATCGAGGAGATCAAATCGGAGCTGATGGCGGGCGACCCGGCGGACAAACGCCTCGACAGCGGTGCGCATGAGGCGTACGTCGTGCCCGAAGGCTACCGCGGCATACAGGAAATGGTCGTCGGGCCTGGCAGGTATTACGTTAATACGCTGGCCATGTCGCCGATCATTATTCCGACGACAAATCAGACGGTCGAATGGACTGCGGGCGAGGTCGCAAATACCTTCGATCCATTCGAAGTAATTTCGAAGGACGGTTTCACGATGCAGCTCGAGGTTCGTGTCGTGTTTCGCGTAAAACCCGAGGATGCTCCATTCATGGTGGCAAAGATCGGCGACGTAACACGCCTAATCCAAAACGTGATGCACCCGCTGATCGATTCGATCTTCAGGAACCAGGCGTCGGAAAGCTCTGCGATGGCGTATTTGCAGAATCGCCACGAGGAACAAGAGCGTGCCGAAGCTCGAGTTCGGATGCACCTCTTGAAATATCACGTCGACGTGGTAAACGTGCTCATCTGCCACATTCATCTGCCGGAAGAGCTGATGAAGACGCAGACAGAAAAGATCTTGGCCGAACAGAAGCAGGGTATGTTCAACGCCCAACGCGAAGCCGAGATCAAGCGTATCGAGCTGGAGAGAACAAGCTCGCAGGCCGACAATCAGCGAAGCCTGATGGAAGCAACGGTCGGCGTAGATATCGCCGGCAAACGCTCGGAACAGCGTCAGCGTGAAGCGGACGGTGAGGCTTATTACATCTCCTCGACCGGTAAGGCCGAGGCAGAAAAAATGCGGCTAATGGGTGAGGCCCAGGGCGTCGCCTACCACGAACAGGTCAAGGCTCTCGGCGGTGCAAATATCGCGATGATCGAAACACTAAAGGTGATCGGTGAAAAAGGTGTCCGCATCACGCCCGACATTCTCGCATCGGGCGGCGGTGGTGGCGAAGGCGGCGGTATCGGCCAACTCTTGCTGCTGAATTTGTTCAAAGAACAAATGAAAGGGCAGAACGGTTCGGGATCCGACTCGACGAACGGAGATAAGATGAAGGTGTGATCTTTGCCTATCATGAAAAGGCGAGCCTTCCGCGGCTTGCCTTTTTTTTTGGTTAGTGACCACCCTCAATGACCTTTGGCTTTCGCACTTTTTTGAAAAGGAAACCCGCGGGAATACATACTGCGCAGAGCACGGTAAGGATCCAGAAATCATCGATATACGAAAGTACTGACGCCTGCTGCAGAACCATTCCGTATATCGTTTGATACGCTTGCTGCGTCGCCGTCACCGGATCGCTCTGCACCATAAATCCGGCTTTGAGCCGCTCAAACAATTCCTGGAATGCCGGGTTGTACTCATTGATGTTTGACATCAAATAGCTCTGGTGAACCTGAGCATACCGCTGGAGCAGCGTTGTCATAATCGCTATGCCGATACTGCCGCCGGTATTCCGCATGAGATTGTAAATGCCGCTCGCGTTTCCGATCTGATCCTGCGGCAGCGTCGCCATTGTCATCGTCGTCAGCGGCACAAATACAAAACCCATCGCGACGCCGCTGATCAGCATCGGGATAATAATGTTGCTTTGCGCGATCTCGAGGTTTATGAGTGTAAAAAGATACGTCGAAAAGGTCAGGACCGTAAACCCGAACGTTATCAGATACCGTGAATCGACACGCGCGATCAGCCGACCGACGATCATCATCGAAACCACCGCACCGACGCCTCGCGGACTTACGGCAAACCCGCTCTCGACCGCTGGATACCCGAGCAGCGTTTGTAAAAATAAAGGCAGCAACGCTGTCGAGCCATATAGCACGACACCGACCGATGCAATAAGCGCGCAGCCGACGGCGAAATTGCGATTCATAAATACACGCAAGTTCACGATGGGCTCCGGTGTATAAAGTTCCCAGATGACGAACCCGATCAATGACAACGCGGAAACGCATGCCGTAAAAACGATCAGGTCAGATTCGAACCAGTCACGCTGCTGCCCGAGATCGAGCGTTAATTCGAGCGCACCGAGGCCGAGTGCCATCAGGCTAAATCCGGTGTAGTCGATCTTGCCGGGTTTTTGGTTTTTGAGATATGGCGGGTCTTCGACAAACGTGTTCGCCATGAAGGCAGCGATCAGGCCGATAGGCAAGTTAATGTAAAATATCCATCGCCACGAGTAATTATCGGTGATCCAGCCGCCCAAGGTCGGCCCGATGATCGGAGCGACAACGATTCCCATCCCGTAAACCGCCATCGCTGCGCCCCGTTTAGCGGGCGGAAAACTTTCGAGCAGCACCGATTGCGCGATCGGCTGCAAAGCTCCACCACCCATTCCCTGCAGGATGCGAGCAATGATCAGCGTAGCAAGATTGGGCGCTGCGCCGCACAATGCCGACGCGATCGTAAAAATAATTATGCAGATTATGAGAAACCGTTTGCGGCCGATGTATTTGCCGATCCAGCTCGTGGCGGGCAGAATGATCGCGTTGGAGATGAGGTAGCTTGTCAGTACCCAGGTAGCTTCTTCTGAGGTAGCAGAAAGATTGCCGGCAATATGCGGCAGCGCCACGTTAGCCACAGAAGTATCGAGTACTTCCATCACCGTTGCCAACATCACAGACAATGCGATCAGCCACGGATTAAATGTCGGTACCCATTGTTGAGGGGCTTCGGCTTCTGCCATTTAGATAAACTGCCCTTTGATCGGAAACGGCATTCTCAATGCCCGCCCGGCCCACCGCCCGGTTTGTTCTTTTTCAGTAAGAAAATCAGCGGGATCGCACAAATGATAAGGATCATTAAAACCCGATATGCGTCGAGAAACGCAAGCATCGTCGATTGCTTTATGACCTGTGCCCAGAGAACGCCCTTTGCCTGCGCGGCGGCGTCGAACGCATTCGAACCCTGGCTCTGAAGGTACTGTGTTGTCTTGGCCAGCCATTGCGAAACGTTCGAATTGTAATCGGACGTGTAGTACCCGAGCGAGTTGATATGAAACTGCGTTCGACGCGCGAGTATCGTCGAAAGTATCGCGATGCCAAAACTACCGCCGAGATTTCGCGACAGATTCATCAACGCCGAAACGTTGTTCGTTTTGCCGGGCGGTATTCCGGTATAGGCTGCAGTGTTTATGGGCACGAACAGAAACGCGAGCCCCGCGGCCTGATAAATTCTAGCCCAGGCCAGATCGGAATATCCCGCGTCGAGTGAGAGTCCGGTCATATGCCATAGAGCCGCCGCTGAAATGATCAGTCCAATGAGAATGAGCCATCGCACCTGGACCTTTTGAAGTAGAACTCCGCCGACAAGCGGCATCATCAGCATGACGACAAACCCGCCCGGCGATATAACTTCTCCCGCCGTAACAGCGTCATAACCCATCAACGTTTGAGCCATCAGCGGCAGAAGAAACGTCGAGCCAAAAAGGATGAATCCGACTGCAAACAGTAATATGAACGAACTGGCAAAGTTGCGATCGAGCAGCATTCGCACGTCCACCGCCGGATGCCGCTGATAAAATTCCCAGATAACACCGGCAACCAGAGCAATGATCGCGATGATCAAAAACCTGATAATGAAACTGGATTCAAACCAGTCTTCGCGGTTGCCTTCGTCAAGGACCAGCTCGAGCGAACCGATGCCGAGTGCGATCAGCCCGATCCCGACCCAGTCCACCGTAAAGCCTTCCTTCTTCAATCGCTCGCGATCGCCAGCGGTACTCTTTGGTTCGTTGACAAAATACCAGGTCAGGATAACTGACAGCAGGCCGACCGGGACATTGATGAAAAAGATCCAGTGCCAGCTGTAGTTATCGGTGATCCAGCCGCCGACCGTCGGACCTATGGCTGGTGCGAACACGACTCCAAGGCCGTAGATCGCAAACGCCAACCCTCGTTTTTCGGGTGGTACTGTATCAGCGATGATCGATTGTTCAGAAGGTGCCAGGCCGCCGCCGCCGAGACCCTGCAGAATACGAAAGAATATGAGCATCCCGAGATTGGTCGAGACGCCGCACATGAATGAGCTCGCAACGAAGATCACGACGCACGCCATGTAAAAACGCTTGCGTCCGAAAAATGTCGCGAGCCATCCGCTGATCGGAAGAATGATCGCGTTGGCAACCAGGTAAGAGGTCAATACCCACGACGATTCGTCCTGACCAGCCGAAAGGCTGCCCGCAATATGCGGCAGCGCGACATTAGCGATGGAAGTGTCGAGCACTTCCATAAACGTCGCGATCGTCAGAATGACGATGATGAGTATGGGATTGATCTCTGGGCGCGAGTGTGCCGGGATCGCTGAATTTAGGTCGGCGGCGTTGGCTGCCATCGCGCTACCTCACCTTGACCGAGGGTTCGACGGACATCCCGGGAGCCAAAAGTATTCCGTCGGGCTTTTGGTCGAAGACTATCTTTATAGGCACGCGCTGAACGACCTTTACGTAGTTGCCGGTCGCGTTTTCCGAGGGAAGAACGCTGAACCGCGATCCGGTTCCAACCTGAAAGCTTTCGATCTTTCCCTTGAATGTCTGACTGGGGAAGGCATCGACCTTTATATCGACCGTCTGCCCGACCCGCATGTGCTCAAGCTGCGTTTCCTTGAAATTCGCTACGACCCAAATATCGTCTGACAGCGAAAGTGCCATCATGGGAGAACCGACCTGCACGAGCTGGCCTTCTTCGATCGTCTTGCGCGTAACATACCCGTCCTCCGCGGCAACGATCTTGGCGTACGAAAGTTCTTGTTCAGCCTGATCGACGGCCGCCTGAGCCGCGCCAACCTCGGACTGTGCGGCCTCGGCCTGCGATTGGCTAACGTCGATCCGCTCGGGGGCGGCATTTGCATCCTGGAGGCGGCCTCGCGATTCGTCAACTTGTGACTGCGTAACGTTTACCTGAGCGAGAGATTGGCGGTAATTTTCCTCAGCAGCTCCCACCGCCGAATTCGCTTCATCGACCTTCGATTGGGCACCTAACACCTGCTTTTGAGCGGCATCAAGCCGGGCCCGGGCCGTTTGCAGCGCATTTGTCTGCTGATCCAAGGCTTGTCTCGAAATATCTCCTCGGTCAAAAAGCACGCGGCGCCGGTCGTATTCGACCTGGGCAAGATGCACGTCCGATTCAACCTGCGGCACCTGAGCTTTGGTCTGGGCGAGGTTTGCCTGTGCTGTTCTGACGGCAGCCTGAGCCTGATCGATCGAGCTCTTCTTCGAATCTGCGGCAGCCTTTGTCTGCTGAACATTGGACTTAGTCGTCTCAACATTCGACTTGGCCTGCGTCTGGCTCGCGCCCGTGGTCTTGGTCGTTAACGCAACATTCGCCTGCGCCAATCCGTGCTGACTTTTAGCATTTTCAAGCTGTGCCTTGGCCTGCTCGAGTTTCAGTTCAAAATCCTTTGTATCGAGATCGACAAGCGGGTCGCCTTTATGCACAAACTGGTTATTCTTAACGTAAATTTTGGTAACGTATGCGGAGACTTTCGGACTGACCTGCACAATATCACCGTCGATAAAGGCGTCGTCCGTCGATTCAAATTGCCGGGCGTACAGCCAGTAAACCAAGCCGATCAGCGCTACAACAAATAGGCCTACACCGCCAATAATGAAGATGCGCTTTCGGCGTTTTCCGTTTGGCTTCGGCTTTTCATCGATATCTTTAGTTTCAGGTGCCGTTTCCACGCTGAGACTAGATTCCGGACTCCCCGCATCTGACGGCGGATCCGCCTGCTTTTCAATACCTTCCTGCTTTGCGTCTGCTTTTCCAGTTTCTCGATCTTGTTCGCTCATTTCAGTTAAATATGAATAAATCCCTTAAGTTAGTAAGCACTCACTATCAATTTAATTCTTATCTCATTTTGGTCAGAGTTTGTCAATTTCGCCTATCTTTCCGCCCACGATAGCCACAATTTCGGCTGGGACAATGCCTGTCTGCACTTCGTCTGATAGGATTTACATTCGTTTTGCATCAATGAAAGAAGATATTCGAACCTCGCGGCTATCCAATGGCCTTGCTATCCTGACCGACACGATGCCCGATGTGCGCTCGGTCACACTTGGTTTTTTCTACCGGATAGGCTCTCGGCACGAGCCAGCGGAGCTTAACGGCATTAGTCATTTTATCGAGCATACCGTCTTTAAAGGAACTAAACGCCGGACGGCGTTTGATATCGCCAAGGAGCAGGACCGGCTCGGCGGCGGACTCGATGCCTTCACTACGCACGAGGAGACTGGTTTTGTGATCAAGGTCATAGACGACCAGATCGAGAACGCATTTGATCTGCTGGCCGATATGATGACCGAACCCGCGTTTGACGAACTGGATCTCGAGAACGAGCGGAACGTGATCATCGAGGAAATGAAGATGGTCGAGGACTCTCCCGAAGATCATCTCGGCGAGATCTTTAGCGAAGCATTCTTTCCGGGACATCCGCTTGGCATGAATATCGTCGGAACTTCGCAGAGCGTCGCCGCTTTTGACCATCATGGAACCGCGGATTACCACCGGCAAGTTTTCGGACCATCAAACCTGGTCATCGCCGCGGCGGGAAACGTAGATCACGGAAAGATCGAAAACCTTGCGACTCGATATTTCGCGAACGGATCATTAGGATCAGATTCACCTGCCTTGACAAGCCAAACCCCAGACTTCGGGGCACCGGTCCTGATCCGGCAGAACAAAAACCTTGAGCAGGCCCATTTGATAATCGCGACACCATTCGTTTCAGCAACTGACGAGGGCCGGTATGCGGCCGATATGCTCGCCAACATCCTGGGCGGCGGAACATCGAGCCGCCTCTGGCAAAAGGTGCGCGAAGAACGCGGCCTCGCCTACAGCGTCGGAGCAAGCACCGTAATGTTTCGCGATTGTGGGTATTTCTCGGTTTACGCCGGCACATCGCCCGAGCAGACCAGGGAGGTTGTTGATATCACGATGGATGAACTTCGGGATGTCGTAAAAAACGGTGTCAGCGAAGACGAACTTGACCTTGTAAAACAGCAGGCACGAGCCTCGATCCTTTTGAGCCTCGAAGATTCAGCATCGCGGGCCGGATCTCTCGCAAATCTGGAAATGACATTCGGCCGTCAGATCTCGGTCGAAGAAACTCTCGAAAGACTCGATGCCGTGACACTTGATGAGATACAACGCCTTGCTCAGGAGCATTTTCAAACGGAAAAGATCGCTTTCGCGGCCATCGGCGACCTGACAGGCCTGAACTTAGAACGCGAATCATTCGATCTGTCCTACTAGTTCAACGGTAAGAGATAGGATCGGACACCCCTGCTTGTTCAAACCCCCGCAAACGCAAGGCGCACGAGTCGCAGGTTCCGCAAGCCAGATCTTCGCTCCGGTAACACGACCATGAGAGATACAGGGGCGCGTTCAGTTCGATTCCCTTTCGAACTATTTCGGCCTTTGTCAGATGAATTATCGGCGTACGGATCTCGATGTGCGTTTCAGGTTTAGTGCCAGCATCGATCGTTTTTTGAAAGGCCGCGTAAAATTCGGGGCGGCAATCGGGATATCCACTCGAATCTTCGGAGACTGCACCGATGTAGATCGCCGTCGCGTCGATCGCCTCCGCCCAGCTAACAGCGATCGACAGCATGTTCGCATTCCGAAACGGAACATAGCTCGTCGGGATCTCTTTCGATTCCAGATCAGCCTCTGAAACTTCGATCCTCCGATCCGTTAAGGACGAACCACCGATCTTTGCAAGATGATCGATCGAAATATCCAGACGTTTTTCAACACCATAGAAATCCGCGATGTCGTTGAAGGCCTTACGCTCGCGGTCTTCGGTTAGCTGTCCGTACGAAATATGTAATAGCGCAAGGTTATCGCTCTCGCCGCGCGCCACGGCCGCTGTAACACACGAATCCATTCCTCCGGAGACAAGAACGATCGCATTTTTAATGGTCATAGATTGCTCACGAACCTACTCACTCCAATTTGTTGTCCCGCAAAGCCGCAAAGTAGCAAAGAAAAAGTAAGTCGGCTTGTTTCCTGTGATGGAAAAGCCATGGGTTGAAAATGCAGTTCGGGAATGGCTTTGCAACTTAGCGGCTTTGCAGGCAACATTCCCTAGACCCCTCGCATCGAAACTCCCCAAATATATTTATGCAATTGTAAATTTAACCGCACCTTCAATCCGCTTCGCGAGACTGACTCCGCTATCTCAGTCAGATTTCTGATCCCGTGAACGGGCGAGATCAGTACTTCTTTTGCTCGCTTCACCAGGTCATAATTTTCGATCGTGTCTTTTGCGAATTGCCAATCAGCGAGATCGGCGATCACGAATTTCACTTCGTCGAGATCGGTCCGCAGCAATTCCAGATTTGGCCAGTGGTTGCGTTCGGATTCGCCTGAGGCCGGACATTTTATATCCAGAATTATCTTCGCTCGCGAATCTACATTCTCGGTTGAAACATAGCCGCCCGTTTCGATCAACACTTCGTAGCCACGGTCACATAGCTCGGTTATGAAAGGAAAAACATTTTTCTGGGCGAGCGGTTCGCCGCCGGTTACTTCGACGAGGCAGCAGCCAAATTCTTCGAGGCGCTTAAAGATGTCTTCGAAGGTAATATGTTGGCCCCCGGTGAAAGTGTATTCGCTGTCGCACCAGGCACAGCGCATCGGGCAGCCCGTTAGCCGCACGAACGAGCAGGGCCGTCCGGCATGAGACGATTCACCCTGGATCGAGAGAAACATCTCTGTGATGCGGAGGCTTTGGTCAGGCATTAGGGTCCGGGTCGAACTTGAAGGAGTCCGCTATCTTCTTCACGATCGGGTCAAACTTCGCTTTTTCGCCTGCCGGATATTCGATGGTGAGTGTGAAGAATACATCGCCCCCCTTACGCCGAACGAGGGTTTTCTCGTAAAAGATCTTACCTTCCTTTAGGCCCGAAATAACGTACCAATCACGTTTCAGGACCATGTATGACGGTTTTTCGGTAAAACCTTTCAAATCGGTTGCGTAACGTTCGTCCAGAGTTTTCGACAAAGCGTTGTGCTGGCCCCAGACCAGCATTTCGATCTTGCCGTCATCCGAGCGAAACGTTCGGCCGTCATCGTTATCCGGCGCCGGCTCCATCGTTAGGACGTGTTCCGGGTAGTCGATGGAGAAGCCAAAACGTTCGTTTGTGTAAGTAGCAAATTTATCCTGCGCGAATGCGACCTGAAGCAGAGCGCCGATAAGAACGCAGGCGAAGAATATCTTTCTCATATCAAAATAGTCCGAACCACTGATAATAATTCATCACCTCGCCAAAACCGAACGAGGCAAGATTGGCGATGATGATCGCGATAAAACATCGCGTCCAATCGGCTCCTTTGAGTATCTCTCTCCCGCGAAAGGCAAGCCAAAACAAAAAGCACTCAGCGAGCGGAGCAAATGTTTCCGCAACAAAAAGATAGACCGCCCGCGAACGGCCGAAGAATAAAGCGGGCAGCACCAGTATGACGATCGGATAGGTGCAGCCGGTCAGCCAAACACCACACGCCAGCTTTTGCTTAAATGTTATCTTCGGTGACAGTCCAAATATCAAGACAACGGTTTCGATCGCGATGGTAAATAGATATCCGAACGGCAGGAAATACCACAGCTCGCTCAAAGGCAGATCTTGCTTTTGAATGAGATCGATATCGTCTAAGAAAAACAGAATATCGTGCATAAAAAGGCCGCAGGGCCGCTAGATTAACACATCTACCGGCACCTGCGGGAATGGTTTGAAAAGCGGTCAGCGATCTTGGGGCGATATGAACACGATCGAGTCGATATCCGCGAGTGCCGCGATCTTGTCGAGCGAGATGCGCCCGATCACCGCATTTGACGAGGGCATCTCCGCCAGTATTTCTACCCCCAAAGCTTTTAGCTGCTCGACGACCGCAGGGTCAACTTCCTTCAGGCGAATCACAAGGTCGGCGTTGCCGTTTTGAACAAACTTCGCCTCGTCCGCCGAGGGCTGCGAACCGTTTACCTTCAACCGTTCGACAACCGCTCGCACGGCCACGCTGTATTTGTTGGGCTTGGTGTCGATGCGAATATTCGAGAGCGAACCCGAGGAGGATACCTTTTTATTCGCCGCAAAATTGTAGGTTACGACGCCTGTGATCTTCGTGATCTCGTACGGTATCTTTGGTACCGGAAAACGGGCGTTCTTTGCCGCAGTCTCGGCTGCCGCTTGAAACGCTTTTGTGCCGGAGACCACCTTGGCGGCAAGCACTTTACCGGTAGCGTCGAGCGTGACCTCTACATCGACAGAACCAGCCGATCTTGAGTTCACCGGATACTCAGGTTTCGGCAATTCCGAGGCCTTGATATCGACTGCGTATTCCTGCTTCTTTTCGCCGGTAATGATGTAGCCGGTGTCGGTTCGGCGACGGACCTTGTCTGGCCGGAGCTTCGATTGCGACTCATCCTTTCCGGCGATCGGCCTGTTGATAGCTTGTCCAGTACCGCTCCCGTTCATGCGTACGGGCCCGTCGGAGACGCTCCTACTCATCGGAGACGGTATTTTCTCGGTTTCTTCCTGCGGCCCAAAAACGCTTTCGAATTTCATCCCTTCGGGAAGTTCAACCGGGACCTCGATCCGTCTTGGCTGACCGCCGTCGGTTACTACGCGCTCCTCGACCGCGACAAACGAAGTGAACTGCGTAAGCAGGCCGTATTCGAGCCCAATGTTCGTTATCGCATCTTTGATCTCAGGTTTTGAGTTCGAGTAATCCTGCGAGGTTAGATCGTCGATCCGCGTCCGCGCCCACAGTGTTGCGAGCACGTCGTGGTCGGGATTGGCTTCGGGTAAATTTACCTTGATGTCGCGGGAAACCGGATTGCCCGCCGTTTTGCCCATTACCTTGATCGTGCCGCTGCCGGGCTGTGTGTAACGGCCGTGGATTATCACCGGTTTTGCGCTGAACAGATCATTGATTCGTTTCGGATAAATGTCCGCTACCTTCAGATCGCCGAAATCGAGCGAGATGTCGGTCAAAAGCGGGCTTTGAACCCGTTCCTTGAACCGGCGTGCCGCAGCCGAGCCGTCATCGTTCAGGCCAACATATTCAACTTCGCCGCGGCCCTCTTCCGCCATTTTGTCGAGCAGAAAACGATTTACGGAGCTGCCGATACCGAAACTAAACACCCGCGCATTCGGATGCTTTTGTATCTCGGCGATGATCTCGGCGTCATTGCCGATCTCACCGTCGGTCATAAAACAAACTATGCGAATATGATCTTGGGCGTCCGACGGATCGAGAGCTGTCTTGATCGCCTTCATCATCTCGGTACCACCTCCGCCTTCGCGGGTTGCGAGAAATGCCTGAGCCTTTTTCCGGTTTTCAGGAGTCGCCGGAACCGGTTTTTCAAAAAGCACCGACGTGTCCCCGGCAAAGGTTATCAGGTTAAACGTGTCCTGCGGATTCAATCCGTCGAGCGACATCTTCATCGCTTCCTTCGCTTTTTCGATCGGGAAGCCGTCCATCGAACCCGACGTGTCGAGAACGAAGACGATCTCCTTCGGAGTAATGTCTTCGGCGCGTGGAATGTCGGGCGGCTGGAGGATCAGGGTAAAATATCCTCCTTTTTCATCGCGATGTGTAAGCACGGCATCGTCGATCCGCTTTCCGGCGACATCGTATCGAAGGATAAAGTCCTTGTTCGGGATGGTATTGGCGTTTTTCAGTTTGACGCTATAGCTATTTACGCTCTGCATGATCGAATCGATCTCGTGCGTTTGCGAAGTCACCGATTGGACCGGCACGCCCGCATCGAGCTTGACCTCGATCGAAATGTCGTGGCCGGCACGTTCTTTGGAAACAGGCGGAGTGATCTTAGAGCCGTCCGGCACTTTGTCGGTATCCGGGGCAAATCCGCCGCCGTTTTTTCCGGTCGCTTGTCCCGGGATATACCGCGGGGCGACGACCATCGGGAAGACAAATTCGTACGCGCCGTCCTCGTATTTCAGAGTTTCGACGTAGCTGATCTCGATCGTTACTTTTTCACCAGGAAGAATATTCGCGACCGACTGTGTGAAAATATTCGGCCGTTCCTGATCGAGTAGGCTGGCGATCTGGCCGTTCGATCTGGCGGCCTCGTAAACTTCGCGGGCCTCGTCACGTTTCATGATCTTGCCCCGGACCACGCGATCGCCGACATGCATTGTCATATCGTCAACCGCCGCCTTGTCCGAAAGCGGAAAAACATAGACTGCCTCGATCTTCTCGCTGAAATTATTTTCGAATTCCTGCGTTACCTTGACGCGCGTTAGAAAACCGGATATCTCGGCCTTGACGCTCGTATTTTTGAGCGGACACGAACCCATGGGTTTGCCGTCCTTGCCGACTGCGTCGAGCTCACCCTGCGCTACCTTTTGCCCGTAGGCGGCCAGTGAAAATAGGACACAGACGAGAATGGAAATTACAATTTTTCGCATTGCTTTTACCTCAATTGGTCGTTTTGATCTACCTTGAACGGTTCGAGCACAATGCGGGACACATAGATTGCCAGAGCCGAAAATTCGTTACAACATTCGAACGAGGCAGCGAGTCGAAACTTGCAGGTCGGAACCTAAAGCATCTTGATAAGAAAAGGAAATTCGGCGAGAACGTGAGCCATTGCGAACGCAAAATAGAGATCGCGAGTGGTCGTGTAGTCGATCGCAAAGCCGCCCCAAAGAACGGCGACGATCAACCCGCTAAGACATAATGCGGCAAGTACGAGCTTGGGAAATCCGCTTTTGTTGGAGAAAAGCGGTATCTCGCCGAGCTTCCACGGAATGGCCCGAAAGTCGACCAAAGGTATCAGCAGTATCCAGACTGCGTAATGAATTGTCTCGAGAAATACGTGCGTGGCAACCAGCAGGCGGCTCGAAATTCCAGGAAGGATCTGACTTCCGGAGTGCTGCGTGATACGCCAGAAAAGATCGGTGTCTTCGGGTAAATTGGGCTGATTCGCGAGCGTCACCCACAGTAACAGTAGAAATACAGGGATCGATGCGAGACAAAGATGATAGGCGTGAAGCCATTCTGGTTTTGTTCGCCGGATCTGCCTTTCTAAAAACCACATCGCGAGGAACGGATGCAAATAGACGAGCGAAAGGCTCCAGTAAAGCGGCGACATCCAAGCGAGTGCGGCGAAAAGAAACGCTGCGGGAAAGGCCCACGACCAATCGCTTTTCGGCCGTTGATTTCCGCGTAGATAAAATAGCAGCCCGATCCAGAGAACAAGCGCCGTATTCCAGCTTGCCGTCAAAGCTCCCCAACTATCGAGGCTCCATAGCCAGTTTCCGCTTAAACAATAGAGGGAGAAGTACGCCGCGGCGAGCACGATCACGCCGCCGATCCCGATCGAATAATACGTTCGTGACCGGCCCCAACGCAGCGGCATCCGCGCAGCGAAATAGCGAAACTCCATGAAATTATGGATGCCCGCGAAAAGAAAGATAGTGGCGATAGACATCTGCAGGGGAAAGCTGCCTACGCCCAAGGCAAGCAAAGCGCACACCGCCACAAACGCCACAAAGAAGATCTGGGCGGTCGAAAGACTCGGTTGTGCTCGCCTTATTTCCTGCATCTATCGGCTTCTACTCTTCTCCGCCGGGTGCCGGTTTCGGATCGGGAACGATCAGTTCGATCGACTCCGAATCAGTGCTGGTTTCGAGCCTTATGCGGCCGGAGCCAAAACCATACATATGCACGGCGGGCGTGAACATTTTTCCGGTAATGCTGCGGGCTTCGGTCGGCGGTCCGGCGTTGGCCAGGACAAATGTCGCGGCCGAACCAGCACACGCCAGGATGGTGACGATAGCCAATGCCTTGCCGGTCTTTGACGCATTATTGCCAGAACGTGCGAACCAGATACCGCCAAATACAAGCGCAAGGCTCAGAAAACTGCCGCTGACGATCGTTTGCGTTCTGTTGATGCCAGTCGTGACAGCGGCTGTATCCCGTTCAGAGCTATCCATTTCGTCGAGCTGGGCCCGAAGTTGTCGGATCTGGCTCTTGGGAATTTTGAGGACCGCATCCTTTGCCTGGTGGTCGAGGCGGATCATCAGCATAGTGTCGATCGTTCTTTTACTAGCGTCTTTGGGCGACGGCTGCGGGCGGGCGATATCGGCAAGTGCGGCGATCGACAGGATCAGCAGCATTGCCGCCAGCGAAATAGCTCGTTTCATTTTTATCTCCTCGTTATTCGGGCTTGGAATTTCGTCGTGAATTATAACAGCAAACCCTGAGTTCAGAACGCATAGCTTTGGTATTTTTTGCAACGCTGCCATCGGCCTATTTGCGTCTAACCCGCTTTGCGATAAACTCTGCTTTCGGCAGTTATTCACAACTTTATGCGAGATCAACTCAAACGCTTTATTGAAAAGATGGAGGTAAACTCCATTGCCATCATCCCTGCCGCTCACGAAACGACCCGCAGTTACGACACGGAATTCCGCTTTCGGCAGGACTCCGATTTCTGGTATCTCACGGGTTTTCCCGAACCGGACACCGTTGCGGTGATCGAGCCGGACACGAAAAAGCCCTTTACGATGTATGTCCGCCCGCGTGACCCCGAGATGGAAACATGGTTCGGCCGTCGCGAGGGTGTCGATGGCGCCGTAAAAAATTACGCCGCCGACAAGGCATTTCCGATCGATAAATTTGCGGCCGATCTCGGCAAGCTACTGGATGGCTATGACACGCTTTATTACCGATTCGGGGTCGATGAAAAGCTCGATCAGATAATTCTCAAATATCTTTCCGGCCAGCGGCAGAGGCGTTTGAAGACCGCGTATCCGCCGCACACGATCATCGATCCGACAATGATCACCGGCGAGATGCGGCTTCGCAAGGCGCCAGACGAGGTGGATTTGATGCAGAAGGCCGCGACTATCTCGGCTGAGGCCCATATCCTGGCGATGAAAAAGACCAGACCGGGCATGAACGAATTCCAGGTGGAATCGATGATCGAGGCATACTTTCGCGATAATGGCGCCAGCGGCGTTGCGTATAATTCGATCGTTGGCGGCGGAGATAACGCAACTATCCTGCACTATGTCGAAAACAATCGCCCGTTGAGAGACGGCGATCTGATATTGATAGACGCGGGCGCTGAATACCAAGGCTACGCTGCAGACATTAC
>JBDTXM010000033.1:0-20467 GCA_040006215.1 Acidobacteriota bacterium | reverse complement strand
CCATTTCCTTCGAGTAACGGCGGAGCCATGTGGCACGCGGGTCTTCGGTCTTGTAAACAGCGTGGCCGATGCCCATGATCTTGCGTTTTTCGGCAAGAGCTTTATCGACCCAGGCGTCAACCTTATCGACGTCACCGATCTCGATGAGCATCTTCATCACGTTGGTGTTCGCGCCGCCGTGCAGGGGGCCAGCCAAAGCAGCAATTCCCGCTGTGACGGCACCGTACATTCCGGCCAGGGTTCCGGCTACAACACGGGTCGTGAATGTAGACGCGTTAAGCTCGTGGTCGGCATGCAGGATCAGGCAGACGTCGAACATGTGAGCTTCATGCTCATCGGGCTTTTCGCCGCGAAGCATGTAGAGGAAATTCTCGGCGATCGAAAGGTTCGGGTCGGGCGCCACGATATCTTTACCATCGCGGATGCGTCCCCATGCAGCTGAGATCGTTCCGATCTGTCCCGATACGCGGACGGCCGCTTTTACTGCATGATCGCGGTCGGTGCCGTGACCGTTCTTGTCGTAAAAATCGAGCGACGAGACGACCGTACGGAGAACGTCCATCGGGTCGGCGTCCTTAGGAAAGCTCTTCATCATCGCGACCACTTCCGCCGGCACTTCGTAGTTTCGGCGAAGACGCTCTTTTAATTCATTGAGCTCATCCGCTTTCGGCAAACGGCCGTTCCAAAGCAAAAAAACGACCTCTTCAAAGGTCGAGTGTTCCGCCAGATCGTGAATGTCATAGCCCTGATAGATCAAAATACCTTGCTCGCCGTTTACATCGCCGATCGAGGTGTGTGCCGCAACGACTCCTCTGAGTCCATCCGAGGCGGCGGTTGATTCTGTTCCAGTACTCATTGTGTTTATCCCGTTTTTTTCTGAATCTAAACCAATCGTAATTTTATCCAATGCAATAGGTCCATACAAGCGGGCGTGAAGTCAATTGGGTATACCAACCGAAATTTGAACAAAAAAAGCTGCGGCCAAGAAAACTTGCCGCAGCCGACTCAACCTGTGCGGTCCTGACGACCGCCTAGGAGCAAAAACTATCTGATCTGGATCTCGTACCCCGTTCGCACCCGGATCTGCTGATTCCGGTTGAGCTCGATATGCTTGCCGCGCTGAATCACGACGGCGCCTACCCCGAATGCAGCTCCGACACCGGCTCCCACAGCGGCGCCCACCGGCCCACCTGTTAACGCACCAATGGCGGTTCCGGTTCCGGTAGCGGCACTTACCTTGATGATGTCTGGCTTCATCGAGCTCTTGCCGACGGCCGTACCTTCGTTATCGACGCGGCGGACATTGTCGCCCTTGACCGGCATTACCTCGGTCAGCATTGCGTTGAAATTGGCCCAGCGTTTCTCGTTCAAGACGATCCGGTCAAACGAAAGCGTAAGTTCCGAGCGTCTCTTTAGACGGCCCGGCTTGGTGATCTTGTCGACGCGGCCCTCGACGATCGCTCCGCTTATCTCAACCGGCGAGACGATCCTGGCGGTGAACTTATCACCTGCTTTGTTGCGTACCGTGCTGAGGTCGTCCTGGAGCTGAAGGACGAGATCGGTGTCTTTGAGGATAATTACCGTGGCGTCGCTCGTCGGATTGTATGAGGTCTGCTGGATCGTCGCATCGGACGTTGTGCTGGAGGCGCTGTTGACCGTTGACGTCGTATCCGTTTGCTGGCTAACATCGCTTGCGGGAGTTGTAGCGGCAGCATCCATCGCTTTCGGTGCACGGCGCACCAGAGTCTGCGGCAGGCTGGAATCAAAGGACTTCTTCTCGAATCCTCCGTTGTAGCCGCTGACGAAACCCTGTTGATAACCGTCCTTGTAGTCGTCGATCGACCCGTAATCTTGATTATAGGCCCGCGTGCCGTCACTGTATTCACTGTGCTTCGCGTAATCCTTGGCCAGTTTGTCGATCGTGTCCTGATATCCCGCCATGTAGCCGTCAGAATATCCGGTGCGATACCCGCGTTGGAGCGCGATCCGCGTGTCCTGAGCTATCACCCGATGAACCCCGAGCGCTAGATACGATACAAAACCCACCGAAAAAATAAGACCCAGGCTCAATAAACCTCGTGTTAGCTTCATTTGACCTCCATTGTGCGCGGTTTGCCTTACAACAAGAAATGATTTGTCCACATAGAGTTATACACAAGTGCTTAACAAATTACAAGAACTTTTTAGCGAATGCTTAAGATTGAAGAAAAGGGCAGCGAACCCGGAGGGAATTCGCTGCCTAGCTGCTATCAGGAGGAGAGAACTAAAAGCTTTTGCGGAAAAGATATGAGGCCCGGATAAAGAACGTATTGTTGTTGAGTCCAACCCGCGGTACATAGTCACCGGAATACGGGTTAAAGCCGTTGTAAGTCAGGCTGTTGTTATAGCCGATGTAGAATGCGGTCCCGGGGTTTGGATTCCAGCCAAAAAGAAACTGTCCCGCCACCTGTGAACTCATCGACTCGTAATCGATCCTGGTTCGCACAAAGACAAACCGGGAAAATTGATAGGTCGAACGCAGCGTGAAAATGTTCGTGTCATAGGCGACCTTACCGTTGTCATGCCGGGTCAACCGGCTTTTCGTATAATCGAGCGAAATGCGCAAGGGATCTATCGGCTTGTATTGAAAGCCGAACTGAGAGTCGAACTGATAACCTGGCCCCGGATCGAGCCCCGGCTCGCTCAATGTCGCACAGAAGGGAGGAGGCGGCTTCGGTGCATTCTCGCACTCGCTAACCCGTCCGAGGTAGGCCAGATATGCTGGACTTCTCCGTGGATAACGTATGCCGGAGCCGAAATCGTAGTCCATAGCCCCAAACATCGAGCCGACGAATCCGTAGAAATTGAACTGTTTGTTGACCGTCTTGTTAAAGTTGACACTGAAATAGGGAATCTGGGTCGAACGCGTCGGAGCACCAAAGAATCGACCTGTCGGACTGGCTGGGCCAAACTCTTCCTGATAATCCTTTTCAAATTGGTCGCCGGATTCTACGTTAATGAACCAACTCCCTTGGAGCTGTAAATTCACGTTTGCACCGACAAGAGCATATTGCGGACGGCCTGCCCAATCGAATGTATAGCGGACAAATTGACTGGTATCGAGCCTGATCACTTTCGCCTTCGGTCTGGATTTGGTGCTTAGCCGATTGGCGAAAAAGTATTGATTTGTGTTGGTACGACGGGTGAAACCAGAATCTGCCCGATAGTCGCTGGTACGGCCGAATGCCTCGGCGTACCAGCCGTGCGTGTCCTTCGTATAATCAAGACTCCAGAAATATCCGAGACCGTTGCCGGTACGATAATTGGAAGAATTGCTATCAAAGTCGTAGAAGTTCTTTCGAGAATGCGTTCCGAGTGCCTGAAAGGTCATTACCGTGGCATCATTCAGCTTGAATTTGCCGTCAAATCCGCCAACGTAGTTGCGATTCTTCGGGAAGATCCTTGTCGTGCTGAAAAACCCGATGTTGTTATTTTTTCCAAGATCTCGTTTTAGCCTCAATACGCTGAAAAAAGCATTCTTATCGAGAAATTGATCTATCGGACAGGTTACGAACGGATTTTTTGTTTGATCCCGAAGGCATTGTGTGTTCTGAGTGCGTTCGTCCTCGGAGTAGTTTCCAGGGGCATTGTCGGAAGCCGCCAAAAATCCGAAAGTCGTTCGACCCATTTTCCCGGTTAGCTTTGCTGCGAAATCGGGATCTACGATAGTTCGCGAATAGAACGGCTGGAGGGGGGAGTCGAAAATATCTTTGCCCTCTAAAAAGAATGGACGTTTTTCGTCGAAGAAGATCGGGAATCTTTGATTGGCGGAAACGACCGGAGCGTCGGCTTCGATCTCGGCAAAATCGGGGTTGATGGCGGCGTCAAGAGTGACGTTAGGCGACAGAGTATATTTCAGGTTTACGCCAATGTCAGGCTTTATCGGGTGATTTACAAATCTGCCCGCGGCTATCTCACGTGAGGCGAGACGCTCGCCTGTTTGACTAACGGTGACGCTCGGCGCTATCTCGAGCGTCCGCTCATATTTGATCTCATCAAGACCCGAGATCTTGCCGAATTTCACAAGAAAGCCGGAGACGTCGCGGTCGTCGGGATACCATTGGTCAAATTCGTCGTTAAAGCGGTCGATGTTTCGGGCGAGATTGATGCCCCATTTCTTGCCTTTTCCGGCCGTGTATCGAAGAGATTTGAACGGTATCTTGACCTCGACCGACCAACCCCAGTCCTCGATCACGCCTTTTGATTCCATCACGATGTCGACAGTGAAGTCGGCTCCGTTTCCCTCGGTGTAGATACCGTCCTGCTGAACGCCGAAGGGGTTGAAACCAAGCACATATGCGCGCCGCTGATCGTCGTACGTATCGAGCCACAAGCGAACATTATCTTCGCCAAATACTTCGTCGCGTTTTGCGACGGTCGCACGGACCTTGTCTTTTTCGTCCCAGCATTTGAAAGCGACGTAAAGGTTGTGCTCGTCGTACATCATGTACGCGATGGTAGGCCGCGAGGGCTCGGTGTTATATCCGGGGCCGGTCTGATAAAAATCCTTAAAAACGGCGGCGGTCTTCCATGCCTCCTCATCGGGGCGGCCATCGATCAATATGGGCGACGAGATCTTCGGGATATCGACCGGACGAGCCTTTTCGGGCGGAACCTCGACCTTCCCGCCGGCGCGCGAAGGCGCAGGTCTGGTTTCACTCGATCTGGTGTCCGCAGCTTTGGCTATAGAATTACCGTCGCTGGGGTTGGTTTGGGCATAAACCGAGGCTCCGAGGATGATAGTTAAAATTAATGCGTAAAACGTTTTCATGACTGCATCCTTACGAGCGGGAGACTGTATAAAACTTATATATGAAAAAGCGGAAGCTTTAGCTGCTGACTAGAACGCAATTCCGGTCAGAAGGTTTCAAAAAAAATGTCCGGAGGGCAATAAAAAACCCTCATATACATTTTTTTAGATTATTGGGTCTAGTTGGTTGAAATTCCGGAAGCGATTCTCACAAGAAGATGGCCGTCGCCGAAATCGAAATTATAGGTCGGGCCGCCCTTGCCGATCCGCCAGAAATCGTCTTTTTCCTTTATGAGCTTGACGCCGTCGGCATCGACATCGGTGTTGGACATGATGCCGGCGTTCGCGTCCTCGGGAAGTGTAAGCACGACGCTGCCGTCGCCCGCATCAGCAGAGAGCTGGTCGAACTGGCCTTCGAGATAGACGCTTCCCTGCTGTGTCTTCGCATTTAGCTGGCCATTAAAGCCGATCACGCGAACCTGCCCGCACGATGTCGCCAGGGTCATCTTTCCGTCCGAGTCGCGGACGTCGATCGATTCCTCGCCGCCAGTCAGATCGATCTCACCGGAAACGTTCTCGAGCCGGATCTCGCCGCCGGTGGTTATCTTAAGATTTGATCTTCTAGGGACCAAGACCTCGACGCGGGTACGCGGAAGGCTGTTCCAGTCGAAGCCAGGTAAGGAATTATCGCTCTTTTTATTTACCTTAATGTTAACGGACGATTCGGTATGAGTTTCGGTCGAGACGACCTTGTCGACGTTTCGATTAGTGTCGAACTGAATAAGGGTATATTGAACCTCGGGGCGGTCCCAGCCTTTCACCTTAACGCTGCATTCTGGAGCATCGACCATAACCATCGGGACGCCTTTTACGGGAATCGTGCTGCTTTTCTTTTCAACCCGCGGTACGGGAGGAAAACGAAAATCGGCCATGCTTGCTGCGACCTGGGCTTGAACCTTGGCCGCAGTCTCCATGCCGACCTGTATACTGCGTTGAACGTCTGCAGAGCGGACGACGTCAGCCGCTGTTTTTATAGCTTCTGCGTCGATCTTTATGAGTTCAGGCTGGACCTTGTTCATTTCCTTCTGAGCCTGCCTCATGGCGGCCGCCGTTTGTTTCTGTACCTGCTGTATCGCGGCAGATGATTCCTTTTGTGCCTGCTTGACCTGTTTTTGTGCTTCCTTATTTATTTTGACGGTGTTGACAACCATCGAATCGTCATCATCGTCGTTGTCGTTATCGTCCATGTCATCGCTGTCATCTTTGCCTTTCTGCTGAAGCAGGTTGGTCGCGGGGCTGGCGGTCTTGCCGTCCTTATTTCTGCCGATCGTCAGCGGGCCGTTGACGCTGGTCACCTTGACCTGGATCTCGCCCGAGCCGAGCCGTCCATAAAGGTCGCGTCCGACATACTTCCCTTTACGCACGGGTAATCCGAACTCGTTCGTAATATCGCCGTTGACCGAATCAGCTCGAAGCGTCGCGTTGGAGTCCGACGGAAGCGAAAGGTTCACGGTGCCGTTCACGGTTTCAAGCGTGATCTTGCTGCCAGATTCGAGGCGTTCGAAGTCGGCCTGGACCTTTCCGTTCACTGTCGAAAGATTGGCAGTTCCGCGGAGATTCGTCGCCCTCACATCGCCGTTAACTGCCGAAGCCTTTGTAAGATTTGAAAAATCGGAGAGAGTCACAGTCCCATTAACGGTCTCGATCTCGTTCAACACCGCTCCGCGCGGTACATTGAGTTCGTAGTCGACCTGTAGTTTCCCGTTTCGCCACCTTTCGCCGTCGCCACGGTTTTTCCAACTGTCATAGTTGGTCTCGACGCTGATATAGTCCGGCTTGGCATCTATCTTTATTTCGACATCAGCCAATCTTTCCTTGCTATCACCGGTCTTGACCGCAATAAGCTGTACTTCATTCCTGTCCCACGCCCTGACCACAATCGAGCCGTTGACGTTCGAGACGCTTACTCGGCCATTTGCCGAAAGGGGATACGTCTGCTCGAATCGCTCGGTCTCGTCCCGGATCACTGTTATTTGCGTATTCGAATGTATGTCAGCTCCCATCCGCACCGGGGCGTTCTGGGAAGAAAAAAGCAGTCCGGCGAAAACTAAGGTATATAACCAGCTCATAATTGCATCTCCAAATTGTCGGGTAGAACGAAAGGTATCCCGTATCTGGAACAAAAACACCACCAGGCATCGTTTTATGACAAAGGACATCAAAAGTTTTTTACGGTCGTTTAACTAAGATAGTGCTTCTAAGTTACAGATTTGCCAACTTGGTTTCGTTTTGCAAATAAGTGGCGTTTGACGTGTGTCAGAAACGTAACATTGGCAGATCTTCGAGATTTACAATTCCGGCCGGATTTGGTAGTTTATTGAGTTTGATCGAGCCGGAAACGGAGATAGAAATGAATTTAAGACAGACGCGCCTGCACATACTTCGGAACACGGACGATCTGGCTCCGAAAGCGAAAACGGGCCTCTCTCTCCATTGTCATACCGAGCATTCCAAGGAAATGCTCGATTTTGTGCCCGTCTATGCCGAAAAGATGCCGATCATCGCGCAATTTTGGCTCAAGGAGCGCGAAAAATACACCGAGAAAGAGGGGCGGGCACCGGATTTTTCCAACGCCTACTGGTCGCCTCCTCTCACGTCGGAAAAGGTCTTTGAGATCGAAAAGGATCAGATAAACCAGGTTGGCCTCGAGGCTATCGTATCGATCACCGATCACGACAGCATCGATGGGAATATGAGGATGAATGCCGAAGCCGCTCATCCGGCGGCGCCCATATCACTCGAGTGGACGGTCCCGTTCGATTACGGCTATTTTCACGTCGGCGTTCACAACCTGCCCAGAGATCGTGCCGTCGAACTGACGAAGACGCTACTCGATTTTACGTTCACGCCTGAAAAACATACGAACGACGATCTGCGCGAAATGTTCGCGATGCTCAACGAGCTTCCCGGTATTCTGGTTATCCTGAATCATCCGCTTTGGGACATTGAGATGGTCGGTAAGGTGAGACACGAGCATCTATTAAAGGAATTTATCCGCGAACACGGGCGCTGGATACACGCATTCGAGGTCAACGGCTTTCGGTCGTGGTCGGAAAACAAAGCCGTGATCGAAATGGCAGAGGCCCTCGGCATCCCGATGGCTACGGGCGGTGACCGTCATGGATGCAAGCCGAATACGGTAATTAACCTTACGAACGGCCGAACGTTCGAGGAATTTGTAGAAGAGATCAGGATCGACAAGCGAAGCGAGGTGGTGTTGATGCCGGAATACAGGTATCCGCTTCATTCGCGGCAGATGCAGTCGTTTGGAGAAATTTTATCGCTTTATCCGGAGTTTCCGGAGGGGCGGCGGCGGTGGTTCGACCGGGTGTTTTTCGACACCGGTGACGGTAACGGCGTTCGTGCCTTGTCTGATCACGGGTGGAGACTTGGCGGGCCAAAATGGCTGCGGATCGCGATCTGGACACTCGGTTTCCTCGGCAGCCCGACGATCCGGCCGATGTTCAGCATACTGAGAAAACGCAAGGACCGCGTTCCTGTCGATGTCGAACGCGCAAAGTTTGTAATACCGGAATTGGACGACTTAAGAAGAACAATTCCGTCGGACGCTGTCTCGTAAGCGTTTTATTTCGGAATCATAATTCAAGGGGTATGCGGCGGGGTTACCCGCCATTTTTTTTGAGGATCGCACGTGGATAAGGTTTTACGCGTCGCTTATTTTCCAGATTCTTTTCACGAAGTGAACGGCCTCGCGATGACAAGCAATAAGCTACTCCGGTTTGCGAAGGAACGCGAGCTGCCTTTTCTTTGCGTTCACGCTGGGCCAAAGACGGAAGTAACACGCGACGGTTCTATTACACATATTTCTCTAAAACGTTCCCGATTCTCGTTTTCCATGGACGAGGGGCTCAAATACGATCCGTTCTTCCACCGTTATTACGGCCGTGTAAAAAAAGAGCTTGAAGAATTTCAGCCGGACGTGGTGCATATCACCGGTTTGAACGACGTAAGCATAATGGGATCGCACGTTTCACGATCACTTGACGTCGCCCTGGTCGGCTCGTGGCATACGAATATTCACGAATATGCGGCGAAGCGTCTAAATAAAAGATTCCGATCTCTGCCTGAAAAAGCCAGGCACGGACTCACCAGCCGGATCGAGAAATGGATCTGGAAGGGGGCGGCTCTGTTTTACCGCATTCCTTATGTTGTTCTCGCTCCGAATCATGAGCTTCTCGACAAGCTCGAAAAAGGCACGGGCCGCACGGCACGGCTGATGATTCGCGGGGTCGACACCGATCTTTATTCACCCGCCAAACGTTCCATGTCAGACGATGTCTTTCGCTTTGGTTTTGTTGGCAGACTACGTGCGGAAAAAAATGTCCGGTGGCTCGTCGATGTAGAAAAGAAGATGCTTGACGCGGGCAAAAAGAATTTTGAGTTCCTGGTGATAGGCGAGGGCAACGAGCGCGGCTATCTGGAAAAAACCATGAAGCACGCGATGTTTCCCGGCTTTCTCGAGGGTGAGCAATTGGCCGAAGGATTTGCTAACATGGACGTTTTCGTTTTCCCGTCGGAAACGGAAACCTTCGGAAACGTTATCCAGGAGGCCAACGCCTCTGGAGTACCCTGTCTAGTCACGGATCAGGGCGGGCCTAAATTTATCGTACAGGATGGCGTGACTGGTTACATCGCGGCTAGTGTCGCTGAATTCGCTGCCCGCGCGATCGAACTGATGGACGATCGAGGAAAGCTCGCCGCAATGAAGACAGCTTCCCGGGACTTTGCTTTAACGCGATCGTGGAACTCGGTTTTCGAAGATCTCTACACATCGTACGGCGAGGCAATGGAATATCTTAAGAAAGAAAAATTGAGAAGAAAGCCGCACGGTAAGCTAGCAGAGAATTAGAACTCGGGTGACCATCCGCCTGTTTCATTTTTAATGAAGTTTTTAATGAAGAAAGAATTAGAGAGCCCACAATCGTCATTTCGTGTCGCCGGTGTGGTCCGCTACATCGTCCGGCATCCCATCGAGACATTGGTTTTGCGTTGGAACTGGAAGGCGGCTTTCTTGAGCGCACTTCTTAGAGCACCGATCTTTTTCGTTGCCTACTTTCGTAAGGACGGCCTGAAAATGGCTTTCGGTGCCGCGATCGCCCAATCAGTGTTCCGAATCTTTTTCGGCGGAATGAACGGCTCGATCATACAATCTTTTGCCAAAGTTGATCCTGCGTGGCATGCAGTGGTAACCGTTCCGCTTCTATTAGCAGCTTTCAGCCATCTGGTCGAATGGGTCGTCCAATCGACCTTCGATAACCAAACGGGCGCCCGGGGCAAGGCTTCCGCCATCACGGTTTCGGTCGTGATTTCGGTCGTATCGGCAGTCTTCAATTTATTCGCCATGCGCCGCGGCGCCCTTTTGGTCAAAGACGAAAGCCAGGAGTCGATCTGGCGCGACCTCAGGCGAATGCCGTGGATCGCTCTCGAATTCCTTTCGTTTCCACTTATCTGGACTTGGCGCCGTTCGCGCAAAAAGGCCGCTGCCTAAGCGAAAGGTTCAACCTCTGCACGAGCGTCCGGTTGCATTTTTCAGAGTTTTCGATATTATCCGTCTTCGCGATGTTTTCTCCCTAAATTCGAAACCAACGAGATCCCGAATTGATCGGAGGATCGGACATTTCGGTTTGAATCCACGAATTTGCTCAAAGAAGTATTGGCAAATGATCGAAACCCCTCGAGTAGCCCTGTTCGCCGACACATACCACGAAGTTAACGGCGCCGCGAACTTTTTGCGGCGCCTGACTGACTTTGCTAAGGAAAACGCTTATCCGTTTCTCTGTGTTCGTTCGTCCAATGAGACAGGCGTCGAAGACGACGGTTCGGTCCGATATTTGAATCTCAAAAGGGGCCGGGTGTCTATCCCGATCGACGGGCATTTGAAATACGACCCGCTTCTTTGGAAATATCGAGCGCTGGTCAAGGAAACACTCAAGAAATTCCATCCCGATGTAATTCATTTGACCGGACTTAACGATATCAGCCAGTTCGGATTTCTCCATGCGCACCGAATGCATATCCCCGCGGTGGCCACCTGGCACACGAACACCCATGAATACGCCGCCGAACGCTTTCTGAGTCTCGCTCCCCAGCTCCCGGGTAAGGTACGTGCGACGCTCGGCGGCTGGATTGAGCGAACCGTGATGTACGGGCTGATGAAACTCTACTTCGGCGCCCAGATGCAGCTAGCTCCAAATGAAGACCTTGTTGATGAGATCCGCCATATGACAAAACGTCCGTCGTTCCTCCTGCGGCGAGGGGTTGATATTGATTTTCTATCGCCATCGAAGCGAAAACGGGCAGACGACGATAAGGACGTCGTACTTGGATTTGTAGGCAGGCTCCGGCCCGAAAAAAACGTTCGTGTTCTCGCGAAGATCGATGCCGCTCTTCAAGCCTCAGGTATAAAAAACTATCGCTTTCTTATCGTCGGTGACGGCGACGAACGACCGTGGCTTGAAAAGAACATCAAGAACGTTGAGTTCACCGGCGAGATCCGAGGCGAAAAGGTGGCAGAGTCATTTGCTAACATGGACCTCTTTGTTTTCCCTTCGCTCACCGACGCATTTGCGAACGTCGTTCTGGAGGCTATGTCGTCCGGTGTTCCTGCTATTGCGTTTCCCGTCGGCGGCCCGAAATTCCTCATCGAACATAAGGTCAGCGGCTTCCTCACAACCGAAGATCAGATCTCCACGCAAGTCGCCGAGATCATACAATCACCGCAGATCTTGATCCCGATGCGCGACGCCGCTCGCCGCTTTGCCGAGGAACACTCGTGGAACGCGATCTTCGAAAAAACCTACGACTATTACAGGACGTGCGCCGCCTACGACAAGAAGGTGCGAGCCTGAATTGCCATCCGCCGTGTGCTATTGTAAGTTTCTATTTTCGAAGTACTTATGATGGATGAAACCGTGCCCGAGGCACCACCTGCACCGCGTCGTGTAATTGACGTCTTTCGTGAGCTGGTACGTCATCCGCTGCGGGCGATCATTTTTCGCTGGAACTGGAAGGCCGCCGTCTTAAGCGCCTTACTTCGTGCCCCGATCTTTTTCTTCACCTATATCTTCAAAAAAGAAGGCCTAAAGGTTGCCATCGGTGCGGCGATCGCACAGTCGATCTTTCGGTTCATTTTCGGCGGAGTTAACGGTTCGATAATCCAGGCCTTTAGCAAGGTCGAACCCGCTTGGCACGCGGTCCTGACGGTGCCGATCATCCTTGCTATCTTCAGCCACCTTGTCGAGTTCAGCGTGCAGACATTGTACGACAATCAGACCGGCGTCAACGGCAAAGGCAAAGCGATAACTGTGTCGGTAGTCGTTTCAGCGATCTCGGCGATCTTCAATTTGTTCGCGATGCGGCGCGGCGCGCTGCTTGTCAAGGACGAGAGCCAGCAGTCGATCTGGCGCGATCTAAAGCGGATGCCTTGGCTAGCGTTTGAGTTTATATCCTTCCCTCTCATCTGGACCAGGCGACGTTCCCGAAACCGCACGAACAAGGGCGACGGGAAAACGTGATGCTCTCTCACCGAACCGGATCCTTTTTTTTGATTTTACCGTCGAGCGAATAAACTAATGCCATTCTTACGGCATCTAAGTTGTTACTCCACTCTCACAAGACATACGGCAAAATTGGCTTATTAGATGGCTTGAGCCGAAAGTTTGCTAGGATCACGCCTCTAAACAAGCGGAAAATTTAGGATCGTTAGCTATAAATCTGTGGCCCTAAAATCGGTTCATATAACCAACTACTATCACAAGACATCCGGTGGGATCAGTACGGCATACAACAAATTGCTTGAAGCCGCTGCCCGGCATCGCCGTTTTGTACGCCTGATCGCGCCGGGAGAACGCTCGTCCGTCGAAGATATCAACGATTTCGCTCGGATCTATTACGTCAAGGCGAACTATTCACCCGTTTTTGATAAGCGTTATCGCCTAATGCTTCCGTGGAGGACGTACCTCTTCGACCAATCGCCGATAAAAATAATTCTCCGCGAAGAAGAGCCCGACATCATCGAGATCGGCGAGAAATATACGCTGAGCCTTATGGCCGGACTGCTTCGCCGACGCATAATGAAGGTTTCACAAAAAAGACCTATGCTGGTGCACATTTCCTGCGAGAGAATGGACGACAACTTTTCGTCGTTCATTTCGGATGGCTTAATTGGAAAATGGTTCTCGCGGCGATTCATAGGAAACTACAATCTTCCGATGTTCGACTTTCACCTCACCAATTCAAAATACACGGGACAGGAGCTTATCGATTCGGTCTCGTCGGAGAAAAACCCGCACCGCTCCGAGAGGTTTTTGAATTTTTGTTGGCGGTTTCTGCGTGCCCCTCAGGTTTCGTTAATGGAACGGATCTTTGTGAATCAATGCGGCGTCGACCAGGAGCTATTCTCAGCCGAACGCAAGAGCAATGCAAAACGGGTGAGCTTGCTGAAGGAGTATAGACTTCCTGAATCAGCCCGAATTCTCCTGTATGCGGGACGCATCTCGCCGGAAAAGAACGTCTCGCTTTTGCCTAAATTGATGCAAAGGCTTGTTAAAGATCGATCGGCCGACTATCGACTTTTGGTAGCGGGCTCTGGCCCGAACGCAGCTGCACTGGGGTCCGAATCCGAGAAACTCGCTCCGGGCCGAATCAAATTTTTGGGCCAGATCACCTGCCGCGAATCGCTGGCCGATCTGTTCGCCAACTGCGACGCTTTCGTACACCCCAATCCCCGCGAGCCGTTCGGGATCACTCCGCTCGAGGCTATGGCGTCAGGCCTGCCCGTTGTCGCCCCAAATTCTGGCGGCGTTTTGTCGTATGCAAACACGGAAAATGCCTGGCTTGCCGAGCCCAACGCCGCGGCTTTCGCCGACGCCGTGCGCCGAGTATTTTTTAATGATGAGAGCAGGGCGTTAAGAATCGCGAACGCGCTTGATACGGCGGCAAAACACTCGTGGGAAACTTCGACGGACAGCATTTTCGCCCTATATGACCGAATGTATGCCGAGTTTATCGGCCACCGCGACCTTTACGACTATCAGAAGCCACTCCAGAGGACGGATTTTGTTAGGCGGTTTACCACATGTTAAGGTTATTGCTTAGCCCAAGCGTCGATCCCCTTTATGACCAGATCCTTAAAATCTGTCCACATCACCAATTACTATCATAAGGATTCCGGGGGCATCAGTACGTCTTTTAATAATCTTTTGGCAGCGGCAGAACGTCACCGGCGCCATATCCGATTGATCGTGCCGGGCGAAACTGAATCGGTCGAGGATGTGAACGAATTCGCCAGGATCTATTACGTCCCCGCAAGGCGTTCCCCGGTCTTCGACAAGCGTTATCGCATCATGATGCCGTGGCAGTACATGATTAAGGAGTCGATCATTCGACGCATCCTCCTCGATGAACGGCCGGATATGATCGAGGTCACCGACAAATATACCCTTAGCATTCTGGGCGCGATGGTCCGCACGAACCATTTCAAGAAGATCGGGCGACCGATGCTGGTTCATTTTTCATGCGAGCGGATGGACGACAATGTCGGATCTTTCGTGACTCGCGGCCGCCTGGGGACATGGCTATCGAGGCGAATGGTCGGAAACTACCTGATACCGAGTTTCGACTTTCATATCGCTAATTCGGAATACACCGCAAAAGAATTTTACGATTCGGTCGATCGGCAGAAAGAGCCGGGACTGAGCAAACGCTTTTTTGATATTTGCTGGCGTCTGCTGAAGGCACCGAGGGTTCCGCTTGAGCAGCGAATATTCGTCTGCCCCCGAGGCGTCGATTCGGTTCACTTTTCACCGGACCGTCTCTCGGAAAATATCGAAAGAGAGTTGAAAACTTTGGCAGGTGGAGACGACTGTTCAATAATCCTGCTTTACGCAGGCAGGATCTCCCCGGAAAAAAATGTAGAACTGCTCGTCGATCTAATGCGATCGCTCGAAAAGGACGACCGCGATTACCGTTTGCTGATAGCGGGCGACGGGCCGCAGCGTGAAGGTCTCGCAAACGAATTTGAATCGAAGGCGCCCGGAAAAGTGGCGTTCCTCGGTCATCTGGATAAAGAGAAACTGGCGGATTACTACGCAAACGCCGATATTTTCGTCCATCCGAATCCACGAGAACCGTTCGGGATCGCTCCGCTAGAAGCCATGGCCTCGGGCATTCCCACAGTTGCTCCGAATGAGGGCGGAATATTGTCGTACGCAACGAACGAAAACGCTTGGCTGGTAGTGCCAACGGGCGAGGCGTTCGCGAATGCTATTGGGGAAATAGTCGCCGACGACGAGGCCCGCGTTTCCAAGACCGCGAAAGCCCTCGAAACTGCACGGCAAAATACTCGGGAGGTTTCCACCGACCGCTTGTTGGAAACGTATGACAACATCTTTGCGGACTTCAATGAGCGAAACGACCTCTACACGGATGTTGAAAAGCCGAAGACGTTTGATTATTGGGAGCTGATAAAAGCTTCGTTCGTCGTGGTTTGCCTTTTTATTCTCGGCCTTTAAATTCGTCGGTGTTTGGTATTTTTTAGAATGTTAGAACTTATTTTTGCGAATCTAAAAGTGCGCCCTTTCCGCACGTTCATCAGTATTGTCGGGGTCGCGATCGGTGTCGTTCTCGTTGTTCTATTCACCGGGCTTGCCCGCGGCATGACCAACGACATGGCCCGGCATGCTGCGAACTGGAAGGCGGAGATAGTTTTCACGCGTGCCGGCGGGATGGATTCGCTCAGCAGTTCGAACATGAACGTCGGTACGGGCTTTGCGCAAAAGCTCTTGGAGATCGACGGAGTCGCCTCGGTCGTTCCGGTAGGGAAATATCTATCGCCAAGCGCTAAGGGACGTTTCGGGACGCAGCAGATTGATGGCGTAGATTGGCAGCCGTTTGCTGACATGAACGGCATGTCGATCCTTCAGGGGCGTCCTCCTCAAGCTAATAACGAGGTCGTCGTCGATGAACGCCAGATGACCGAGGACAAGATCGCACTTGGAGACGAGATCGAGATCTTTGGCGGCAAGAAATATAAGGTGGTCGGGGAATTTTCACCTCCGTCCGGTGCCCGGATTAAAATGTCCCTCACCGCACTGCAAGCGGAGCTCGAATCGCCGAATAAATGTACTTTTATTCTTGTCAAAACAAAAGAAGGTGTCGATCCCGCGGCCGTCGCGGCCTCGATAAATGAGAAACTACCCGGAAATAAGGTTAATCTCACAAGCAACCTGATCATCGATGCGGGCGAGCGTATTCCGGCTCTCAATACCTTTCTGCGTGTGCTGGTGGGCCTCGGAGCTTTTGTCAGCATTATCTTTGTGCTTTTGTCGATGTACACCACGATCACGGAACGCCGCAAGGAGATAGGGATCCTGAAATCCTTGGGCGCGTCCAAATCGTTTATCATCAGAACGATAGAGGGCGAGGCATTTCTCATCGGAGTACTCGGCGCTCTGCTCGGTTTTGCGATAGCGCTTCTCGCTTCTTATCTGATCGCGAAGGGTTTCGCACTCGTTTTTGAATTCAGTTCGGGCTGGATAGTCTCCGCGGTTGTGATCGCGATCGGCGGCAGTCTGGTTGGAGCCCTCTATCCCGCATGGCGTGCATCGGGAATCGATCCGGTCGAGGTGATGGTCAACGAATAGATCTCACGAACATTTCTGTTACAAATTCGTTTTAGATAATTGAAGCAACCGAGCGAACCGTGTTCAATTGCTATTTATGGACCAACAACTCGTTCTCGACGGCGTCCTTAATAAACCTGTTTCAACCAAACAAGGGATTCTCCAAAAACTCTTCGCCGTCTGGTTTGACGCTTTCGTTTATAACCAGATATGGGAAGATCCGCGCGTCGATCTCGAAGCTCTCGAACTCGACGGAAATTCGCGCGTCCTTACGATCTCGTCCGGCGGTTGCAACGCGCTGAACTATTTGGTTCAGACACCCGAATCCGTCACCGCGGTCGATCTCAATCGTCATCATATCTTTCTATTGAATCTCAAGATCGCTGCGCTCAAAGGTCTCGATTCTCACACTGATTTCTTTGCCTTTTTTGGTCACGGAAAAAGCGGAAGAGCGTGGGAACTTTATGAGAAAAAGATCGCACAGCACCTCGATTCCCGGAGCCGAACATTTTGGGAGTCGGGCACCATTTTCAGCCACAATCGGATGAGTTTTTTTGAAAAAGCTGGTCTCTATGAGCATTCACGAAACGGTTATTTCCTAAGGTTCTTTCACCGTCTTGCCCGCCTTTTTGGATGCAGGCCGGATGAATTGTTGAAAGCTAAAACGTTAGAAGAGCAGCAACAGCTTTACACAAAGTATATCGATCGTTTCTTCGATAGTTTTCTTGTCAAGATCCTTGGCAAACTTCCGGTAACCATGTTTGGCCTCGGAATCCCGCCGCAGCAATACGACGAACTTAAACAGGATCTAACGTCCGAGAAAAACATCATCGCGATCTACCGCGAACGCGTTAAGCGTCTCGCATGTGACTTTCCGATCAACGAAAACTATTTTGCGTGGCAGGCGTTTGCCAGGAAATACGATGTCGAAAAACGTGTCGCGATCCCGGACTATTTGAAGGAGGAGAATTTTGAAACGCTCAAGAACAATTCTCCTTGGCTAAGGTCAAAGATAGGTTCGGTAACGGACGAAATAAAAAACGGGCCGTACGGTGCGTTTAACCGTTTTGTTTTTCTCGACGCTCAGGACTGGATGGACGAAGCGGCGATCACCGATCTTTGGACCGCCATCGCCGAAAATGCCGAAGCCGGATCACGTATTATTTTCCGTACGGCCAGCTCATTCTCGCCCGTCGAAACAAAGCTTTCGGCAGAACTTCGCGAAAAGTTCACTTATGAAGAAGAATTATCCCGTGAACTTTTCAAACGAGACAGAGCCTCGATTTACGGCGGATTTCATTTGTACATTTTGAAATGATCGAAACGTCAATCCAAGATCCGAGCGCCGAAATTCAAAATGACGCCGGGGCATTTGCGACGATGGACCAGATGTATCGCTTTCAGCGTTATTTCTACGACGTGACGCGCAAATATTACCTCCTCGGTCGAGATCGGTTGATAGATGAAATGGAGATCTACGCGGGAGATCGAGTTCTCGAGATCGGCTGCGGAACGGGCAGAAACCTAATACTACTCGGACGAAAACGGCCGGAAGCAAAACTTTACGGCCTTGATGCCTCGTCCGAAATGCTTGTGACCGCAAAAGAAAAGATCGCTAAAAGCGGGCAGCAGATCGAACTTCGCACCGCCCTCGCCGACAACTTCGCCTTTAATTCGACGTTCGGCCTAGAAGAGCCGTTCGACGCCGTATTTTTTTCTTATTCTATATCGATGATCGCCACTTGGCGCGAGTCGATCGAAAATGCTCTCAAGAATCTAAAACCAGGCGGAACGCTCTATATCGTTGATTTTTACGACCAAAAAGATTTGCCCCGCTGGTTTCAGAAAGTGCTGCAAAGTTGGTTAAGAAAATTTCATGTTCAATTCTGGCATGATCTGATCCCCCACTTTCAATTCTTGGCAACAGTTGGGTTAGGCTCGTTTTCTCTCGGGCCACTTTACCGCCGATACTCATTTATCGCCTCTTTTAAAAAGCTCTAAATAACTATTGATTTCCTATCCGACCTGGACTATCATTCTTTATGCGTTTCATTAATGCAACGACATGCCGAAATCGGTATGCGGGTCGACGTGTCTAAAAAATGCCGCATTTAAGCCTTGTAAAGAGTCTTTCCCACCTGCAGGAAGAGCAAAATCACTCGGACGAAATATTGCTCGAATCGGCTGGTTTGGCGTTTACGCGAGGTTCGGTGGCGGAGATCGCCGGACCGCCCAGCTCAGGGAAAACAAGCCTTTCACTTTCATTGCTGGCGAAGCTTACATCCGCAGGCGAGATCTGTGGTGTGGTCGATTCGGCAAATAGTTTTGATCCGTATTCGGCGGTGCTGGCCGGCGTCGAACTTGAAAACCTGCTTTGGATCAAATGCGGCGGCGATATCGAGCGGTCCTTTATGTCAGCCGATTATATGGTGCAGGCGAAAGGGTTTGGGGCGATCTGGCTCAACCTCAACGGACTTTCCGATCAAAAGCTGAAAATGGTGCCGAAAACGTATTGGTACCGCTATCGCAACAGGATAAAAGAAACGCCGACCCTGCTGCTTGTGACGGCAGAAGAATCAATAACAGGCTCGGCTTCGCAACAATCATTTGTTTTCGAGCGAGAAGGCGTAGCATGGTCAGGCTACGGCCGCTACAAGCTGCTCCGCGCATTGCAGATCCGCATGAATTCGCGCAAGCAATTCCAACCGCTCATGAGGACAAAGATCAGTGCGGATTATAGAAATGTCTAAAATATACGCCTGCATAATTTCGCCGGATGTGAAACGGGACAAAGACGGCCTGCAGGCGGTCGCTCGGCAATTTTCATTTTTGATCGAGATGATCGAGGACGGAATTTTGTTTGATGTCAGCGGACTAGAGCGGCTTGTCGGCACACCGGACCTCGTAGCAAAGAAAATTCACGAAGAGCTTCGGAAACACAATTTATCCGGCAGCATCGCAGTTGCTGCTACAGCCGAGACGGCAACGCTTCTGGCCCGTCAGTATGGAGGGCTGGATCACACGGTTCATTCACCCGATGCATTTCAAAAACTGCCTTTGACCGATCTACCGATCGAGCAGGACACATTGAATATTTTCAGCGAACTGGGACTGAGCCGGGTCGAAGACCTACTAAAAATACCCGAGAACGATCTGGTTAGTCGTTATGGACGTAGCTTTCGTGATGTGGTCGATGTCATCGAGCAAAAAGGCCGTCAGCTTCTAACGCCCAACGTAAAGGAAAACCAGATTTCGTGGAGCTATCATCTTGATTCGCCGGTCGAGGATTTTGAGCAGCTTATTTTTCTGCTCAATCACGGACTAGAAAAGATGTTTGGCGAGATCGCCCGCGACGCGTTGAGCACCGAGCATCTCGATATTGGTTTCAAGCTGACAAATAAAACTAAAAAAGCTTATGAGATCAAAA
Source organism: Acidobacteriota bacterium (assembly GCA_040006215.1). Taxonomy (GTDB): domain Bacteria; phylum Acidobacteriota; class Blastocatellia; order Pyrinomonadales; family Pyrinomonadaceae; genus OLB17. The sequence goes on along the minus strand of JBDTXM010000033.1, from coordinate 549 downwards.
CTTCTTTCCCGACGCTCGAGCGCTCGTTTTGGTTAAAGCTGATAAACCTTCGTATCTCGCTCGATCCGCCCGAAGGCAACATCATCTCGGTCGATGTAGTCTCGCATTTCACAAACCCGCGGCCTGATCAAAAAGGCCTTTACGCCGTTACTCGGCCTGAACCGGAAAAGCTTCTCCTGACCGTCAACAAGCTCAAAAAAATGGTCGGCGAGGAAAATGTCGGCGTGCCCGTGATCCTGGATCAGCGCTTGGCAGAAGCATTTACTCTCGATGCGGAAGCGCTGCCGCTCGGCCGCGAAAAGATCGATCCGCACCAGGAAAAACCCGTCATTGCCTTCAGCTATTTTCACCCGCCGGTCCGTGCCGAAGTTCTCGTTCGCGAAAGCCGTCTGGTATTCGTCAAGACACGAAATTTCGAGGGACACGTTGCGCAATACAGCGGTGTATGGAAATCGAACTCTAAATGGTGGGACAAGCCGTGGAAAACCGAAGCGTGGGACGTAGAGATTGAAAACAAAGGCGTTTACCGGCTTTGCAAGGCCGGTGAAG
>JBDTXM010000032.1:0-21178 GCA_040006215.1 Acidobacteriota bacterium | reverse complement strand
GGCTCGGTCTGGACGTTCGTTCACCGGATGTACTACATCTGGCGCGAGTTCAAACGGATCGAGGCCGAGGATTAGAGATTTGAAATGTTCTTATGATTTGGCTCGCGGATATCAGGGAGTCTTTGACTTTCGGCCAGGTCGCTTTTGGGATCGGGCTGTTCCTGACATCACTCGTGATCAGCGTCGGAGCCACGGCACTCGTTTTGGTTAAGGTGCCGCCAGATTACTTCAGCCTGACGCGCAAGAGGGAATTTCTGCCCGGCAGGCCTTGGCATTTGCGTTGGGGGGCGATCGTCGCGAAGAACATTCTGGGTCTTGTCCTCGTGGTCATAGGCATTTTACTCTCGCTACCGGGAATACCGGGTCAGGGCATTCTAACTATACTGTTAGGCTTGATCTTGCTGGACATACCGGGCAAGCGTCCCCTGGAAACGCGAATAATAAGGCGGCCGGCTATTTTACGCGTGGTAAATAAATTGAGGTCTCGATATGGACGGCCTCCTTTGCAGCTAGATCAGGAATGAGTATATTCAGCATCTTTAAGCGCAAGCAGAAATTCGATCCGGCTGCCCGGCGTATTTATTTGCTTCGCAATGGCCGAATCACCGACGGTGTGATAATCGACAGCGAGACAACACGGGCCGGCGAAGAGATCGTCTTTTATGCTTACACGCTAAATGGCGTCGACTTTGAATCGTCGGAACTGCTGACGCCTGAGCAAAAGGCCGACCCGGTCGGATATGCACCAGGAGCCAAAGTAGCCATTCGATACGACCCGAAAAATCAGGGAAACTCTATCCTCGAATAAACAATGTTCAATAAGATCCTGATCGCCAACCGCGGAGAGATCGCGTGCCGGATCATCCGGGCTTGCCGCGATATGAGTATCGCGACCGTCGCCGTGTATTCCGAAGCCGACAGAAACGCCATGCACGTACGCATGGCGGACGAAGCGTATTTGATCGGACCTGCCGCATCCGCCGAAAGCTATTTGCGGGGAGATAAAATTCTTGAAGCTGCGCGGCGATCGGAAGCTCAGGCGATCCATCCGGGATACGGCTTTTTGTCGGAAAACTCGGCATTTGCCGCGAGTGTCGCGGGGGCAGGATTGGTGTTTATCGGACCTCCGGTAGAAGCAATGGAATCGATGGCGGGAAAGATCTCAGCCCGCAAGATCGCAGCAGCGGCCGGGGTTCCGATTGTTCCCGGCGCGACTGCTCCTTTACGCTCGTATGACGAGGCGGTGGAAACAGGAGCCAAGGTCGGCTACCCGATCATGCTAAAAGCATCTGCGGGCGGCGGGGGCAAGGGAATGCGGCTCGTGATGGATGAGTCAGAACTTCGCTCGGCTCTCGAAACGTCGCAGTCCGAGGCTTTCGCGAGTTTTGGGGACGATGCCGTCTATATCGAGAAGGCTGTCGTCCGGCCGCGTCATATCGAGATCCAGGTATTTTCCGACTCTCACGGAAATCACGTTCACCTCGGTGAACGCGAATGCTCGATCCAGCGGCGCCATCAAAAGGTGGTCGAGGAATGCCCGTCGCCGATAAATTCCGGGGAACTTCGTAACGCCATGGGCGAATGTGCCGTTAAGGTCGCGCGTGCCGTCAACTATGTCGGGGCCGGCACAGTCGAATTTCTCGTGTCGGACCTCGACCGATCGTTCTATTTTCTCGAAATGAACACGCGTCTGCAGGTCGAGCATCCTGTCACAGAATTGGTCACGGGAGTTGACCTCGTTCGCGAGCAGATCTGCGTAGCTTGGGGAGAGAAACTCTCGTTTGCTCAAGATGATGTCCGCTGGACGGGCCACGCGATCGAATGCCGTGTTTACGCGGAAGATCCGGAAAATAATTTTCTTCCCTCGCCGGGAACTATCAGGAAACTTCGACTGCCGCACGGGCCTGGTGTCCGCGACGACGGAGGCGTTTATGAGGGAGCGGAAGTTTCGATCTACTACGATCCGATGATATCCAAGCTGGCCGTCGTCGGGCGTGACCGGGGCGAGGCGATCGACCGTATGCGGCGTGCCCTGCAGGAGTATCACGTCGGCGGGATCAAGACCACGCTGCCCTTCTTCCGCGAGATAATGGTTGACAGCGAATTTATCGAGGGAAAGCTAGACACCGGATTTATTCCTAGATTCCTTGAGCGAAGAGAGGAGCACACTGCAAACGAAACAGCGGCCGATATCGCGGCGATCGCTGCTGCACTCTCATTCTCAAGAACCACAAAAGCCGTTCAGCCCGCCTCCGCACCGGCCACCAGCCGCTGGGCAGAGGCCGCTCGGATCGCTGGCCTTAATAATCGAACATAAAAAAGGCGGGTGATGTTACTCACCCGCCTCGAAGTTAAATTACCTTCCCTGTCAGCTTAGTACGCGATTCGGGTCGAACCCTTTGTCAGGGTTTTCAACGCTGGAGCCGGGTCCGACTTAGCAGGCGGCAATCCCGTTTTCACCGGAGTGTCGATCGGGTCCTTGACGTCCGCCGGGTATGAAGCGGTGAACACAAGGCCTGCCACATCGTCATTGACGACGAACGAGTGTGCGTCCAGGAACTCATATCCCTTTGCACTCGCCGCCACCGAGTAAAGCTGGCCTACATCGATACCCGTGATGGTAAAGAAGCCGAACGGATTCGTAAAGACCGATTTGCTCGCTCCTGTTGCAGGATTAACGATCGAGACCTGAGCATGACTTAAGCCATAGCCCGCCGGTGTCAATACGCGTCCGGTTACCGAAGCCTGAGCCGCAGTCACACGGAACGTGCTGACCAAGGTTGGGTCAATAGTCGGCAGAATGATCTGGTGAACACTGTTCGCAGGCGGATTAATGTTGCCGCCAGGATACGTAACCGGATGATTCTGATCGATATCATCGCTCAAAACATTTCCAGACACGTTAGTACCGGTCGCCGAACTCTGGTTAGCCCAGATTCCGGCAGGTGCGGCAGGACCGAGCTTCGTCGGGATCGTTATCGTGATCTTACCGTTCGCATCAAGAACCCCTCCTGCATTGAGAAGATTGTTATTACCTGCTCCTGTGTAACCGACATTCCTCGTTGCGACGGTCAAACCTGACGTCCCCAAGGCCGTAACAGTAACCGTCGTGCCGACCGCGGTATTAAGCGTGAATCCAGGTGCCGGCGTAGTCGGGATAACGTCAGCGATCTGGAAGTTCGAAGCCGGTGCAAGACCGCGATTAATGTAGGTCACCGTCCAGATGACAGTGTCACCCGAATCAAGCTGACCGTTTCCATTAACGTCACCGTTGGGACCGGTCGGTCCTAATGCAACAGATTTATAGCCTTCGACCGAGGGGACGCTCAAGTTCGAGCACGGACGGGTTACAGGAACGAAGATCGTATTCAGAATCATTCGTTTGCCGTTGAGATTGCCAAGGTTAGCATTTCCCTGGCCGCGATTATAGTCGTGACCACCAAGCTCGAAAACGTTTCCTCCAGGAACTGTTGGGAGAAGATCAGACACTGTTGCGATGTAAGCATTTGCAACACTGCCGTTATGAGTTGTACCCCCACTGTTCCGAACGGAAATGAGATTTCCATTCGTGAAGTTCGACCCCGTCGGGTTGATGTAGTCGGTGATAGCACCGTCCTGATCCCCATTGATATCGCCGATAAACTGGTTGAAGGGCATGCCTGCATTCGGATACTGAAGCGTTCCGCCTGTGACATCCGTATTGTCGTTAGTCCCCCAGACCGTATAGTTATTGGTCACCTGAAAATGTCCCGAAAAGGGGTTATTTTCGAACGTGTTGATTGACGCACACTGAAGGAGTAGGTTTCCGCCGTTGCTAACAAAGTTTTGATAATTCTTTACGAATGCGGATGACGTCGAATGGGCCTGCACAGCCAACGTAAAGCACGAGCTGCTGTTTACTAGATCATCCGGAACCGACGTATAGTCCGTAGTTGGGATTCCCGCTTCCGCGAAGACCGCTTGGTCGACACCTGTGCCGAAGTTTCCACCATCAGGTCCGACGGCGATCTTTGGCTTGTGGACAACCGTGTATCGAATATCGGCGACGCTCTGTGTGGTCACTTGATAAACCGTGACGTCATCGGTAGTTCCTCCGACAAGATTGTTGAACGCGGTGACTTGCGCCAATGCCAGGGCGGCGTACTCAGGAGCAACGATAAACGGGCCTCCCGCGAAATTAACAGAGCCGCTTCCAACTCCGTCGTTGCCGGCTACCCTAGTTACCGTAGCGGTGAAATCGGTCGTGTCCTTGGTTGCCTTATTGAATTTGATCGCCCACTTAACAGGAATGTTATTTTGCAGCAATCGGTTTACCAGGCCGTACGCACGAAGGTTGAAAGCTCCGGTGGCGGCGGGTCCCTGATTAGTGTTGTCCATCGGAATCACTAATGAATTCACGAGGACGTTTTCAGTGTTTTGAGCTCCTTGAGCCTGGGCAAAGGCGCTCGTAAATGCTCCGGCTGTAATAACCAGAACCAAAGCAAGAATTTTCAAAAGCTGTGGAAACTTCATAATTTAACTCCTTAAATGGGTTCCGATCTCCGCTCCGGCTATATCGAAACCCTAGTTTTTCGCCGAATTCAGCCACACGTTCACGTGTGTCGGCAAGTTCTCCTTCGAATCCGTTCCTTTTACGGGCGGCGTCGTAATCTAAATTAAAGCTGTATGAAAGTGTTTAACACTTTCTTTTTTTTATTGTCAAGAACTTTTTTCGCAGCCCGGAAGCGTTCTAGTAAAACGTCATCCAGCCTTTCCAATACAAAACGAACCTTTGTTCGATCTGCAAAAGGTCAACAGAAATAACGCTAAAAACGCCTCAAAATCACACAAATACTTGCCGAGCTTAGGATGAACCTGACTGTTTGTATGCAACGAATATATCACGAATAGCGAAAATTTCCAGAAAAAAAAACGCCGTCCAGATTTTTCGTCAATAGGCCATCCGAAAAAGTGCTACCCAAGACCCAAGTTTTTCGATATACGCCCCGTCTTTGCAGACGCACATCACTGTCGGCGAACGGACTCCGAGGCGTCCCGTCCAACCAAAATGCATTCCAAATAGAACGCATTTATTTATCTGTTTTGCCTAGGAAACTGATAATAGAATATCTTTTCCAAAAAAAATTACGTAAAGATAAAGATTGGTTTTAGAAGTCTTCGGAGGATCCGTTTTCTTTATTTAAAACAAAAAAAGGCCGAGATCGCTCTCGGCCGAAAAAAGTCACTTGTTAAAGGGTATTGTCCCTGTTTGCAGTTTGTATTAGATCATTGCCTCGTCGCGGTGAAGTTGAGGCCGGCTAGATCGTCCGACAGCATGAACGACCGCGAGTTGCTCGCGATCGAGACCTTCTTCGTCTCGCTGACAGCGACCACATATAGATGATCGATCGGGAGATTCCTGAACGAGTAATAGCCAAAGCTGTTGGTGACGGCAATTCGAACCTGGCCGGTCGCCGCGTCAGTCAAAACCAGGCCAATAGAGCCAACTCCAAAACCGTCCTTGGTTGAAACACGGCCCGAGATAGTGGCGAGCGCCGCTGTCGGAGCCAGAGGCTGGCTTGTGAACGTGCAAGTAACTTGTTCGCCGGGTTGAGCAACGATGTTTGCCTTGTGCCGGAGAATATCCACCGTCGTGTCCGGAACCGAAGTTCCGCCCGTTCCAGCGACCTCGACGCAGTCCACGGCGGTCAACTGCCAGCCGACCACTGCCTCTTCGGTGACAGTAACAGAGCTTTGGGTTCCGTTCACGACAACGTTCGGATCGTCGTAGGCGGTATTGTCGGTTAGAGCAAAGCTTGTGGTGGATAGATTTGTCGCGTCATACGGAAAGGCTACGCTCGATGATGCTCCCGAAACATTCTGCAACCGCTTTCTGACGGTAACTCTGGCTCGCGGCGTAGGTGTCGGCGTCGGTACTGGCGTCGGGGTAGGAGTCGGATTCGGTGTAGGTGTAGGTGTCGGGGCAGGCGTTGGCGTAGGAGTCGGCGGCGGGGGCGGTGCTCCGTTTACAGATGAGAAGACAAGTTTGTTCGGCGAGGCTACGTCGAGGCCCGTAACGACGCCGGCAGTCGAGAAACCGTTCAACGCGTCCCAGACTGCGGCTGACGTCGCATTAGGATGCGTCTCAAGGTAAAGAGCGACAACTCCGGCGACGGTTGGCGACGCCATTGAAGTGCCGCTAACTGTATTCAATGCTGTATCGCTTCCGATCCACGCAGAGGTCATCGAAACGCCCGGTGCAAATATATCAACGCATGATCCCCAGTTAGAAAACCCGGCTCGAACATCAGTGCTGCCAGTTGCCCCAACCGTGATCGCGGCGGCTGTGCGTGCGGGCGTGTAGCCGCAGGCGTCTGCATTGTTGTTTCCAGCTGCGATCGTAAACGTAACTCCGGAGGCGATCGCATTTGTAAGGACCGTTTCCAGGGCCGACGATGTGCCAGCGGAGGTAATACTTATGTTCGCAACGGCAGGACGTATCTTGTTGGCCGCCACCCAGCTGATCCCGTCAACGAGATCCGAGATCTGGCCGTGAACTCCGTCGCAGGGGAGCACGCGGACTGAATGTAGGGTGACGTTCTTTGCGACGCCATATGTCGAGCTGCCGATGAGGCCCGCTACGTGAGATCCGTGGCCGTTGCAGTCTATACCGTTCTGGCCATCGCCCAGTGGGTCGTATGCAACGCTTGCCCGTCCGCCGAATTCGGCATGTGTGACATTGATCCCTGTATCAAGAATGTAGGCATGCACTCCGATTCCGCTGCCCGTGTAACTGTAGGTAGTGTCTAGCGGCAGGGCTCGCTGGTCGATGCGATCGAGCGCCCATGGTGCGTTTGTCTCGGTCGAAGAAATGCCGATGTAGCCGTCCTCTTCGATCGATTTGATCGATGGGTCGATACTCATCTCCTTTGCCTGAGTGGCTGACATCTCAACCACAAATCCTTTTATCGCATCTGCGAAGACCTTCTTAACACTGCCGCCATACGCGCTCGATAAAAAGATCGCTTGTGCTTCGATCTCAGGGCCGACAGCATCTTTGCGAACCACGTTCTCGTCGAGGACGACGATGTAGCGATTCGGGATCGGCTTGTCGGCATGCTGGATCAGGACCTTTTGGCCGTGCGTTTTTTCTGGAGCGATTGTTACGGAAGCTAGAGACGCGACAACTATAGCCGCAAGGATCAAAAATTTTGTCATTGTTGAGACCTCTGAAGTGGGGGAGTAAGTCTTATTTCTGAAGGCCGTTTTGGGTGAGAAATTTGGCCGGACTATGACATCCACAAACAATGTATAACGAGGCAAAAACAGTGTCAACACTATTTTTTCAAACTGACCGCTCGTTCGGTCAGGCTGACCGAAAATGACAAAATTAATTTTATTTCGCGAAAATTTAAGCGCAGATCTTCGAAATTTCAGAGGTGGACAGATCGGACGGATTCGAGTTTAATTAAATCAATATGGAAGACTTGTTAAAGCGATGCGTGGGTAAAAAGATCGATGTTACATGTAATTCGAATGCGGTATACCGCGGGCATGTGATCGGCATGGAAGGCGGAATACTTGAAATTAAGGACGACGATGACAAGACCATCTACATCGCCTCGGACAAGATCACCGTGGTCTACGAATGCAGTGATAGCGCTACGCGCCCCGGCTTTATTAGTTAATCGATAAACGACAAAAAGCCCGAGTCATCACGGACTCGGGCTTTTTTTGTAATTCATTGTAACTATTTCGCGGGCTGCTTCATCGCGGGAAGGCGACGGAAACCTACGATACGTTTTTCCCAATAACCTTCAAATTTCGAATAGGTAATTCCCTTGCTGGATGATGCCTGGTAGAAACCATTTTCATCGGCGACGATCCCTATGTGGCCGAGGCTGTTGAAGAATACCAGCGTGCCGAATTTGAACCTTTCATCACCGACGACCGGTACGCTTTGTTCCCAGAGACTCCTCGCACTTGTTCGCTCAAAATCGATCCCGGCGTCATGGAAAACGCTCCACACAAATCCCGAACAATCGTAGCGATTGGGGCCGGTCGCGCCGTAAAGGTATGGAATACCATAGCGTTCGCGGATACCCTTCATCAGCTTGTCGCTGGCCGACGATCCATACACCGACCTTGCCATCGCGGACGAGGTCATCTCGACAGCCGCTGCCATAACGGTTTTCTTGATAAGGGGCTGAGCTTCCTTAGCTACTTCTATCTTCGTTGTAAGAATGGGGCGGGAATATGAGCTTGAATCGAGCTGGGTAGATGTCGATTCTGTCTTCGAAGTCGCGGGCGGTTGGTTCGTAGGTCGGCTTGAAATGGTCTTTACCAATCGCGGCCTTTCCTGAGCAAAAACGTTTCCACCAATTCCTGCGACAAGCGAAAATGCAGCGGCCGCAAGAAACACGATCTTCTTTAATTTCATCAAACTTTAACTCCTTAGCTTACAACGCTGGTAGGATGAGGGCGGAAATCGGTGAAGTGAATCACCTATTTAAAGCACATGGCGAAACCATGAAAATTTCCTGAAACCAGCTTTTTGGGTTTTACAAACGGCCCCGTTTGTCTTGTGTGAATCGGATGGGCCAATAGAGAGTGTGCCAGATTTAGCGGATGAGCGCAAACACGAATTTCCGCTCGGGATCCTCTGAGTGAACGGGACCTATGTTCAGGTCCCGTTTTGCCTATCTCGCCCCCGCCGATTGCGTTCCTTCAGTTGTCTTGATAATCCATGAAAGAGACAATCGGCTACGGCTTCCAAAAAAATAACGGGCCCGCACGATTGAGCGGGCCCGGGTCACTATTTAATTCGTTTTAAGCCGAGAATGAGGTGCCGCAGCCGCAGCCGCCGGTTGCGTTAGGATTCTCAAACGTAAAGCCTGACCCCATCATATTAGACGCATAGTCGACGACGACGCCGTTCAAATACTGGGCGGAGAACATGTCTACGAAGAGCTTGATCCCAAACTTGTCGAGAATAAAATCACCCTGTCGCGATTCTTCTTCGATATTGAGGCTGTACTGAAAACCCGAGCATCCGCCCGGAACAACCCGGACACGGAGTCCTGCCGTTTCAGGAAGATCATCTTCGCTTGCTAGAAACTTCTTGATCTCTACCGCGGCATTTTCGGTCACATTTAGCTCGACTGACGGTGCTGCAACTGCTGACATTTATTTTGATCCTTCTCCTATAAAGATTAAGGACTCGTTTATCGAATCCTTACTTTAACGTCAATATTAAACTATCGGCGGAAAAACTACAACCCTCCTCAGTTAAGCATGACGAGGTCAAAATGGGTGATCGAATCCTGAACCAACAAGGCACGCGGAGCAAACTGATAGCTCTTTGCCGAGACCGCGACGACAAGTGCCTGGCCGGCCTCGATTCCATCAACGGTGTAATTGCCAAATGGATTTGTAGCTGCGACGCGGCTCGAACCTGTCGCAGACGTGAAGACGACGATCGCGTGCGAGATCGGATAGCCTGCCGCATTTACGACGCGACCGCTGATGGAAACCCTGGCTGCCGTTGGCGCGAAAAAGCCCTGCCAAAACCCGACGGTGATCTTAAAAGGGCCGGATGCGGACGCCGTTCCCGCAACTAGCTGCCCGGATGTTCCCACGATCGCAAAGGTCCCACCGTTCGATTGGCCACCGCCATTTGCAATGACCGACTGCTCGATCGTAAAGTTTCCACCCGTTGCCACCTGGCCGGTTATCGGAAGGATGCCAGTGAGTAAAAACAATAAAAACAGATTCTGCCTTGTTCGATCCATAGAATTCTCCTCTTTCAGTTCACAAACGCGTTCTATCTATCTATCTATGTGACTCACTTGTTCAACGTGTTCAGGTGGTTCACATTTCGGCCTATTACCTGTGGTCCGGTTGTCCATTGGTCTTTTCTGGGGCCAAGCCGCCCGGAGCCGGATTGAAGATCGCTGATATAGTTTTCGCCTGGGTCATTGTTATTTGACATGTGCCAGTCCCGGAACATTCACCGGCCCAACCCGAAAAAACTGCCCCATTCGCAGGAACCGCCGTGAGGATCACGACCGTGAAACCAAGATAACTCTCCGAACAGTCGGCGCCGCAATTGATCCCGGCGGGTTGGCTTGTCACCGTTCCGCCAGTGCTCGATCCAATGAGCTTTTCAACAGTCAGAGTAAAGAAGGTCGTATTGTTAAATGTAGCGTTCACGGTTCGCGCCATGTCCATTGTGATGGTGCAATTGCCCGTTCCCGTACAGCCGCCGCCCGACCAGCCCGCGAAGGTCGATGTGCCCTGCGGAAACGCCTGTAAAGTAATGATCGTTCCGGCGCTGTAGTTTTCCGTGCAGTCGGCACCGCAGTTGATGCCGAAGAAATCACTGAGCACTGAGCCGGTACCGGAACCGTTCTTGGTTATCGTCAAGGCAAAGGCGGAGTTGAAGACGGCTGTCACGCTCTTTGCCCGGTCCATTGTTACCTGGCACGTGAATATCCCGATGCAGTCCCCGGTCCAGCCGGCAAAGGCCGTGCCCGGGTCGGGCGTCGCCGTAAGTGTTACCACCGTTCCAAAGCTATACGTTTCCTGGCAATCGGCACCGCAGTTGATACCGGCAGGGTTGCTGGTGACAGTGCCGGTGCTCGATCCTGCTTTTGTGACCGTAAGGGACGCGTTGATCGGATTGAAAGTAGCGACGACGTTTCTCGCGGAACTCATCGTCACCTGACAGGTACCGGTGCCGGAGCAGCCCTCGCCGGACCAGCCGCCAAAGAATGAATCAGCTGTAGCGGAAGAGCTCAAGTTAACGACGGTTCCGTCGCTGTATGTCTCGGAGCAATCAGCTCCGCAGTTGATTCCTGATACACTGCTTGTGACCGTGCCTGTTCCGGCACCGGCTTTTGAGACGGTCAAAGCGAAGTTTGCGGAAAAATTCGAAGACCGTGCCCGCTCATACCAAAGCTGGATGCCCAGCGCGTCGCTCTGGCAAACCGTCAGAGTGTCCTCAGGCGATGGGTTCCAGTTTGCCGAAAGCCTAAAAGACCCGTTATCTAGAATCGAAACTTTATTATTGACCGCGATCAGCAAAACGCATTGGCCGTTAACGCCGTTCGCAAGGTCGGTAAGGGCGGTCGGACTACCATAGTTCAAAGCGAGCATCGTCAGATCGGTAACGGAAGGAACAGAGCCCGTTGTGACCGTTCCTGACCTGGCCGCCATCCCATTGATATTAATGCTCGCAGTGCCCCCCAGAATATTGGCTGGGGTCAGATCGGTGAGGCCGGACCCGCTGCCGCTCAGTGTGCTGGTAAAGAACTTATCGCCACCGATCGCCTGAGTCGTCGAAAGATCTACGAAGTCTTTTAAGGAGCTTCCCGTGCCGCCGTTCGCGATTCCGACAACGCCCGAAATATTCGCCGCCGTTGCGGCATTCAAGGCATTTGGGACGGCCCCGACGATTTTATTGCCGCTGATCGATTGAACGTTGGCGTCCGTTACGCATAGAACGCATGCCGACGACAGCGAATCAGCGAATAAGGTACTGGCACTCTTTATCGCGTACGGCGAACTGTTCAAAGGTTGTCGAGGGGTAAGCGTTGTGAAAGCTCCATTGCTTGCTCCCGGCCTGACAGCGATCTCGATCGAATCGCCGGCGCCGCTTGAGAATGGCGAGGCGCCGAAATCGAGGCTGACGGTAAAAATACCCGTCGTAACCTGCACGTCATTTTCTGCGAGGTCACCGCCGATCTGCGTTCCCGAGGTATCAAAGAGCCTGAATATGAAATCGTATTGTCCATTTGCCGGCATGCTCGATTCAGTCAGCTTGCCCTGATAAGAGAAAGAGCTGGTTTGTGAGTAGACGATTCCGCCTAGAAAAAGAAGAAGTATTGCTGACAACATATTCAGGCGCATTTGATTTTTCTCCATGTTTGAGGTTGACGTGCTAACTACCTTTTCCTCGTACGTCCGTTAGGCGTTTTTGCCAGTCTCTTGACCAAAGTTCTGAGCTCGGTTATCTGCTGCTGCTGGCTTTCTATCAATTTACCCTGGGCGTCGAGCTGCATCTGCTGCTCTCTGACGGCCTCGATCGTCATAAGCGGAAGCAAACTGTAGTTCACCGCTTTATATCCGGCCTCATCCGTAACGACTAGCTCGGGCAGTGCTTTCTCAACCTCTTGGGCGATCAATCCGTAGGCTCGGCCGGTTCCGAAGTTGCGGTCCTTGAATTCGCTGGACCGCCAGTCGAAATAGACCGGACGGAGGTTGGTTACCTGTCTGAGAAGGTTTCCAAACGGCACAACGTTTTTCTTGAATCGCAGATCCGATGAACAAGTTCCCGCGATCACGCTTCCGCTGCGGTTCGTAATGCATCCGGTTGAGCCTGTCCCCACTCTGACATCTCCGAAAACATCGAGCCTCTGGCTGGGCGTCGCCGTTCCGATGCCAACGTTGGTGTCAGCCGAAGCATTGTTGACACCATTGATACTTCCGAGGACCAGTGAGTTATTTTGTGAAACGAGTGCATTGGCCCCGATCGCAGTCGCGTTTGTGAGGCTGCCAGAGCCCAGGTTGGCGTTCGACCCGATTATCGTGTTAGCAGAACCGGTGATGTTTGAAATGCCGGTGTTGATCCCGAAATACGAATTAGAGTTGCCCGTTGTGCTATTGCTGCCGGATGCCAGGCCAACGAATGAGTTGAGACTGCCCGAAGTATTATTGAAACCTGTTCGATCGCCAATAAAGGTATTGCTGCTGCCGAAATTGTTCTGACCCGTAAATCCACCGAAGAAAGAATTGCTCGAACCTGAAAAGGTCCCGCCAGAATTGAAACCGACATACAGGCTATCGACTGGGAAGATGAATGAGGCGAGAATCCTATTGCCGTCGATATTGAATTGTGACGCGGCATTGATCACATTTGCAGAAACCGTACCGCCTGCCGTGCCGTTACCGGTGATGTTGAAATTGCTTGTCTGCTGCGTGGTGGTGTTCTGAATGTAATTTAGGCTTCCGGCGGCCGGTGTTCGCGTATCGGTCATGCGCGGGTCGGTCGTTATTACATACTGACTAGCCGGAACTCCACCGAGGCTCAGCGCGTTATTTATCGTTCCGGCAAAGTTGCCGCTGATCGTCCCGCCGACATCGAGATTTCCTGAAATTATTTGATTTCCAACGACATGCAACCGTGTGCTTGGTGCTGTGGTGCCTATGCCGACGTTGGTATCGGCCGTTGAACCGTTGACTCCGTTGATACTGCCGAGAACGAGAGAATTGCTTTGCGTGACAAAGGCCCGCGACCCGATCGCCGTTCCGTTGCTGACGTTCGGGAAATCGCTTCCGCCTGAAAATGCTCCGAAGAAGGAATTGGAGCCGTTCGGAGCGCTAGTCCCTTGCTGTCCGGAGCTTACGCCGACGGCGGTATTCTGGCTTCCCGCAAAGCTATTGCCTGCATTAGCGCCGACGAAGGAATTCTCAATGCCCGTTCGATTATTGGCTCCGGCCCCGGAGCCGAAATACGAATTGCTTGAACCTGTTTGCTGAAAGAAACCGGCGCCATCGCCGAAATAGGCGTTGCTATCCCCCGACGTTTGCGCGTTCCCGGCAAAGGCTCCAAACATCGAATTGAAATTTCCGGTAGCAAGAGAACTGCCCGCCGACGTTCCGAAATACGCATTTCTAAAACCTGCCGCGCTCTGTCCCGCTCCAAACCCAACGTAAGTATTATTGGGTCCGAACGCCACAAATCGACTTCCGTTAAGGTTAAATTGCGTTCCGGCGTTTACTACACTGCCGCTCAGCGTTCCGCCGGCAGTGCCATTTCCACTGATATCGAAATTGCTCAAACCTTGTGTCGATGTCGAGTTTTGAATATAACTAGAGCTTCCTGGTGTCGGCGTTCTGGCATCCGCCAACCGTGAATCCGAAGTGACGACGTATTGACCTGACGCTACACCACCCAATTTCAGGGCATCGGACGCAATGTCAGCCGACGAGGCACTGGAGCTTTTGATCGCGTATGGCGAGCTGGTAAGCGGCTGACGCGGCGTTAGCGTGCTAAACGCGCCCGTGCTTGAACCAAGCCGGACTGCTATTTCAAGCGATTCGCCCGTACCGCCCGTAAAAGGTGAAGCACCGAAATCAAGCGCCACGGTAAAAATACCGCTGGTTACCTGAACGTCCTCTTTCGTTAGATCGCCTCCGATCTGCGACCCGCCACCGTCGAATAAACGAAAGACAAGGTCGTATTGCCCGTTAGCCTGCATTCCCGACTCGGTCAACTTACCCTGATAGGTAAAAATGCTGCTTTGGGAAAACGCACTACCGGCGACGATCACCAAAAACGAGATAAATAACAGGGCCCGACACATAATAATTCTCCTCATCTTTAATGTTTTGCAGGACCGGATCCGCGATAGACATTTTTTATACTCGGGAATAACGAGCGCATCTTGGACATCGGCATCATGAAATCAAACTTACCGGTGTGAACTTCGTCGCGGTGGGCTTTGGTCCATCGGCTGTCGAAATCATAAGCACCTGTTTCGAACATGTTTTTTGACAAGGCGCAATTCGAACCGCCGGGGAACATTTCCAAACAGTCTTTTAGCCTCTGAGCCGAGGAAAGTCTTTCCTCGCGAATAAGGGCATCGAAATTACTGCCAGTCTGCCAGCCTTGGCAGATGTGTGCTATCTCGTGCACTATGACTTCGGCCACCAAAAGCCTGAAATAGAACGGCTGGGGATTCCCCGGTATTACGCGATTTCCTGACCGTGCGGCAGGGTTGTAACTCGTGTTCTGCAGCTTAAGAAGGTCGACCAGGGACGTACCCAGACAGGTCTTTGTCGCGTCGTCTACGGTTACGAGTTTTGGCAAGGTAAGTCCGTCGGCAACCGAATCCTTCCACCGTGGATCCGATTTGCCCATAGTGAACACTAACGTGACCTTCTTCGTGTAATCCTGACGGACCGCAGCGAAATAGGGGTCTATCCTTGCCAGGTCTCCGTCAGAAAGCGTTATCGTGTCGAGTTCCATTTCATTACTCCATGAGGAGCCCTCGGCCCGTTTCTGATACGGCGTCGTGGTAGGACGTCGGTTCGGTTCAAGCACCACTCGGCGACAATACGCGGGAGCCGGGTCGAAAAAAATGAAGCGTCCAGATCAGTGAAAAGACGGTGAAGCCCCCAACGAAGATCGCCGGGATCAAGCCCGCCGATTGTGGAAAGACCCAGACCAAATAACCAAGAGTCGCGATCAATCTCAATACTTCTGAGACCGCCGCCCATTTTCTCGCTTCTAGAATTCCGCCCCAATTGACGATCTGAGCCCACAACAATAGGCCGCCAACCCATCTGGCAGAGGTCATAATTTCCGTCTCGGGGCTGATGATCATTACCGTAAAAGGAATTGCGGGAATGGCTTGCAGGATCAGGTAGCTCGTAGCACCGGCGAACATCGGCGACCGATACCTAACCTGATCGGCCGCTGTGATCGACTTGTGATCGAATGGCGGCAGGTCTCGCGGGCGCCAGCCCGCGGGCATTATCCAGACCCGGATCTTATCGATCCAGAATTTTGTCGTCACGGTATCGCGCCAAAGTACTCGAAAGTAATGAAAATTTATGACCAGCGGATTCCACGACCGCGGAGGATTGTACATTCCGTAAACGCACTCTTCTCGTTCGGGCTCAAAGGTGCCGAACAATTTGTCCCAAACGATGAGGAAATCGCTGAAGTTTTTGTCGAGATATTGCTTGTTGACTGCGTGATGGACGCGATGGTGCGATGGCGTATTGAACACCTTTCCCAACCACTCGGTCTTGCCTGTCCAGGTGACATGTTGGAACAATGCGATAAACAGGTGAATGCCGTTGACCAGATAAATATCGAATGGAGTGAATCCGATCAGCGTCAGCGGCCAGAGAACGGCAAACGTGAAAACTCGCTGAGTTATGCTCGCTCGCAGGCCGACGAAGATGTTCATTTCTTCGGCCGAATGATGCGGCGAATGGATCGCCCAGAGAATATTTATAGCGTGGCCCCATCGATGCACCCAATAGGAAAAGAGATCCATGAGGATCAACAAGATAAAAAACGTGTAGACGTTCAATTCGATCGTGTAGAGGCGGAAGTTGTCCCAGAGATATCCGTAGATCACATACACACCGGCCGCGATCAGAACGTTCATCGTTTGATTGCCCAGGGCCGTTCCGAGATTCGCGATAGCTTCCTGGAATGAGAGCAGCCGTTTTCGCGTCACAGCGAGATAGATCAGTTCCGACGCGATAAGCAACAGCGTCAGCGGGGCGAGATAGGTGTAAATGTTGATGCCTGACGTCGTCATCCTTTCGGTTTCTATCTCACACGCGAAATTTCGGTCGGAGCGGTCGCTGAAAGTCCACCGCCGGGGCTCGCCTTTACGACGAGACCGACAAATTTCAAACCTGCGATCGGGAGTTCGTTCGGATTGCCGGAGGCGAGAACATCCACCTGCCATAGATTTGCGAGGTTTGTTATGAGGTTCTCGCCATCGGAATTTTTAGTGACCTGCTTATTCGAATCAAGCGCCACCAGGCAGCCGACGAGTTCCACTCTGGCCGGACGTTTGAAATAGGTATTTAGGCTGCGGAGAATATTCTCGATCTTAGGGTAGTTCCTTACGCTGATCGCGGACAGATCTGCCGAGGCGTCGTATTCACCGCCGGCGACGTTGATCACGCCGGAATTGCCGTGTGCATAAATTCGCAGTACGGTGATCGAAGCAGGTTTCGCAATTTTCATGATCTCCGAAACCATTCTTTGCACCCCGTCTTTGCCCGGGGTCATATCGATCACGGGCTGATTGAGCGCACGGAGCTGCATTCCGAGTTTCACGAAATACGAATCGCCTAGATCGACAACATTGATCTCCATTGTGGATATCGCCTACTTGGCGTCGATCCCCAGAAACGCCTTGAGGATGGCCGATGAAAGCTGCGCTGCCTGTGTTCGCAGTTGCGGATTATTCTGTTGTTTTCCCTGGGCATCCAGAAACGCGATTATGCCGCCGTTGATGACCAGCGATTCGTAGAGAATCTGCTTCTGCTGCGGATCGATCGAGTAGTAGGCAGGATTTGCGGCAAGCGTGTTGTTGAAATACGAGATCAGCATATCGATCTCCTTGCTGGTAGGTTCCTTGCCGCTCTTTATCTGGACGGCGACGGCCGTTATAAAAGCAAAGGCGTTGGCCAAATTGTTCTTTCGGGTCTTACTTTCAAAAGCGATCAAGGTCTGGACAAATAACTTACGCATTTCCTGTCGGGTCTCGGGCGTTACGCCCGCCGCCGAGTTTGCGAACTGGTCGGGCATGATCGGCGGCGACAGCGGCTGAAAGTCGGTAGCGGAAATGGCATACAGCCTTGCCGGCGGTTGAATCGTAGACGGAGCGGGTGCGTACGGAGTTTCGCCCGCAGCGACTCTCATTGCTTCCCGCTGTTTGTTAACGGACGTCTGAGCCACAAAAAGGCTTTGGCTGGCGACCATTGTCGTATTCAACATGTTTGTGTAACTAGTGAACTGGGCGTTTGCGGCTCCACAAAAGAGCGCCGCAGCCAGGATCGCCAATGCTGCTGTTCTCGTTCCAACGACGTACTTTAGACCTCGCATATTTTTCTCCTTTCTCCCGCCAAACATTCGATACAAACACGGAGCCGGTCCGATTCCCAGGAATAGATCACCCCGGCCTCGACCAGCCGGAATATTTCGCGTTCCCTTCGGGCCGATACGGTCGCGGCCATATCATATATGGAGTGATCATGTCTACCATCCGGTCGCAGTGCGGGCAGAACCCTCGCTCGAGCACGCTGCCGTGGCCGATGACAATGGTCTCTTCAGTTTCAAACGTGATGCTTGCCGTTCGCTTCATTCGAAAACCCTTGCCTCCGGTTGTTCTATAAGGCTAGAATTGCGTGTTTATCTTGCTCGGAGCGATATTCGGCGATGACGGCAGTAAAGTCTTGTCTTTCTTTTGGCTTTTTCTTGACGTTTTTCTAACGCGAATGGAAGTGATTGAGAATAAAAGGTTTATTTACGAGTTCGGTAAGTTTGTTCTCAACCCGTACGAAAAAACTTTATATTCCGACGGTTCCGCTATCCACTTGCCAGCCAAAGAATTCGAAACACTATTGCTGCTTGTCAAAAATAACGGCCGGGCCATGGCAAAGGACGAAATGATGTCGGCCATCTGGCACGACGCTTTTGTTGAGGAAAGCAATTTAGCCAAGCAGATATCTCGTTTGAGAAAAATACTGAACGCGGACGGGGATGAGCTGATAAAGACGATCCCTAAGCACGGCTATCGCTTTTTCGCAGAGTTGAGGCAAATCGAATCGGCTGTCGAAGCTCCCATTATTCTGGAAAAGCGAACAGTCAAGCGTCTTACGATCGACTACGAATCGCAGCCCGATTCTCTCGCCCTCCCTCCGGCAGATAGATCGGTCTTTTCCTGGCGGCTCGGCGTCGTACTGGCTGCGGCCGCCTTCCTTGCGGTAGGATCGGCATTTTGGATCCTCAAGGCTGCGATTACCAAGCCGCAGATCAAAACGATCGCCGTTCTACCCCTGCGGCCTCTAAATGGAGACGAAGACGGAAAGGCTTTGGGACTTGGACTCACGGATGCGTTGATCACGAGGTTGGGTAGTCTCAATCGTGTTGTCATTCGCCCTACCAACGCCGTTTCTTCTTTTTCCGCGAATGCGGATGCATCTGAATTTGGCCGCAAATTGAACGTCGATGCTGTGTTCGAAGGCACCATCCAGCAGGCCGATGGCCACTTGCGCATCAATGCGAGGCTGCTGCGGTCGGAAACCGGGCAGCAAATATGGGCCGATCATTTTGATGAGCCTGCCGGAGGGATCTTTGCTCTGCAGGATGCTCTTTCATTGAGTATTGCTCGCGCGCTTGCCTTCGAATTAAACAAAGCGGACAGCGATCAGCTCGGTCACCGCAGTACTCAGAACGCCGAGGCCTACGAGAAATATCTTCGCGGACGTTTTTATCAAAGTCAGAACACCCCGGAAGGTTTCGAGAAAAGCATTGGATTTTTCCAGCAGGCGGCCGCCCTTGATCCAAATTTTGCTGACGCGTACGCGGGCATCGCCGATGCTCATGTGCTGATGTTCAATTTCGGTGTGCACCCGGCGAAAGACACTATTCCGCAGGCGAGGGAAGCAGTGAACAGAGCGCTGCGGCTCGATCCAAATTTGCCGGACGTGTACACGTCAAATGCCCTTATCCAATTCCTCGTCGATCACAACTGGCCTGAAGCTGAAAAAAGTCTCGTTCATGCCATCGATCTCGATCCGAATAGCTCGGATGCTTTTCTTCGTTATGGGTATTTCCTGATCTGTGTCGGCCGATTTGACGAAGCTCTGGAAAAACTCGCAAAAGCCCGAGAGATCAATCCGCTTTCCCCGATCGTAGGGGCAAACGAGGGTTTGGCTTATCTATGTGCTCGACGATATCCGCACGCCATTGAACGTCTGGAAAGGACGGTATCCGAGAATCCAAAATTCGCGTTTCCCAGATGGCTTTTGGGCAGCAGCTACGAGGCAGCCGGTGATAAAGATAAGGCATTTGAGACGAATGTCTCCGCCCTCGAACTGGAAAACGGTCACGATCTGGCCGACCGGCTTCGCCAGATGCGCGACAAAGAAGGAACTGATGCTGCTAATCGTTTTTGGCTTGACGACAGTATAAAAAGGCAACCGACTGGCGATGGCGAGATATCTCCGCTGGTTATAGCAATGCGCGCCGCGACCGTTAAGGATAGGGAGCAAACGCTCGTATGGCTGGAAAAGGCCATTGATGAGGACGACACTACCATCGGCGGAGTAAAATACCTGGCGAAATTCGATTTTGTCCGGGACGATCCGCGATTTCAGGCTATGGCGACCAGAATGCCTTACTAGATCCTACCTGGCCTTTTGGAGGATTACGAGTTCGGGCTTCATCGCTTCTATGGAGATCTGACGGGCGACTTCTTCCGCGACCTTGTCGAAGGCAAGCGATTGCGGAGAATCGGGGAATGAAACCACAACAGGAATTCCTTTGTCGCCGCCTTCACGAACTTCAATACCCATTGGGACCTGGCCCAGGAAATTCAAGCCGTACTCATCGCAAAGTTTCTGGCCGCCGCCTTTGCCAAAGATCTCGTATCTGTTTCCAGTGTCTGGAGCAATAAAATAGGACATATTTTCGATCACACCGAGGACCGGAACATTCACAGTTTCGAACATCTTCACCGCCCGCCGGACGTCCGATAGAGAAACTTCCTGCGGAGTCGTGACAAGAACCGCTCCCTGGACCGGTACAAGCTGTGCCAGCGAGAGCTGTACATCGCCCGTTCCCGGCGGCATATCGACGATCAGGTAATCTAGCTCGCCCCAATTTACATCAGTCAAAAACTGTCTGACCACCCCGTGGAGCATCGGTCCACGCAGGATCATCGGCTTGTCGGGCGGTACGAGCACAGCCATCGAGATCATCTTGATCCCGTGAGCCTCGATAGGAATAAGCTTGCCGTTTTCGATATCGGGCTGGCCATAGCCGGTGCCGAGCATCATCGGGACATTCGGGCCGTAGACATCAGCATCCATGATGCCGACCTTGGCGCCGTCTTTGGCAAGCGAAACTGCAAGATTGACAGCTACCGTCGATTTGCCGACGCCGCCTTTGCCAGACGAGACCGCGATAATATTTTTCACGCCCGGAAGCGCGATATTGTTGGCAATCCCTCGACCTTGCGGCACCTCGGCGTCCATCGTGACCTTCACACTGGTTACACCGTCGAGCCCGCGGACGATCTCAGTCGCCTGTGCCTCCATTTCCTCCTTTACGGGGCAAGCCGGTGTTGTCAGGACGATTCGAAATGCTACATGTCCGCCTTCGATCCTCAGATCTTTGATAAACCCAAGCGTTACGATGTCCTTTCGCAGATCGGGGTCGATGATCTGTCTGAGGGATTCCAATACGATTTCTTCCGATAATTGACTCATTATGTCTCTTTGAAATTTACGGTGTAAACTAAAAGGGTATTGTAGCAAAAACGGACGGTTCGCCGCTATTTTGCGGCTATCTATGAATGAGATAACACTTTATTGGTCGCAAGCTTGTTCAACCTGTCAAAAGGCGGTCAGATGGCTCGGCCGGCGGGACGCCAAGATC
>JBDTXM010000031.1:0-21254 GCA_040006215.1 Acidobacteriota bacterium | reverse complement strand
CGATCGGCACCGGGGTCGATTCCGACACGCCCACCTTTCTCGAATGGTCGCTAGGCAGCCTGCGAACCTCCACCAACGACAAAGGCCGCATGATGTTCCAGGCCGAACCCTTCCGCTTCGGAGCCCGCGTTCCCGTCAAAGGCACCAACATGGTCGCCGACGGCGGCAAGCTTGCCTCGATCACTGCCTACGAATCGATCGGCGTGACCGTCAACCGCGTCAGCCTCTCCGAAAACACCCCGACCCTCATCGGCACCCTCTCCCTCCCCAAAACCGCCGGCACCATCTTTCTTGTCCTAACCATTAAGCCCGCGATGTAAAACGTACATCGCCAGTTTCAAGCTGCGGCGACCTGCGTTTCTTGCCAGTTCGGGCTAAAGCTCTGTTTCTGGATCGTTCGCGATCGTTGTCTTTATCCGAGCAGTGCTCTTGGGGTTGAGCTTTCCCTTTTCCCGTTTGCGGTGTATTCTTTCTGCGTTCTTTTCAAAATAGTCAGTTCGCGATCGATAACACAGAAACAATATGATGATCAGATCCGTGATGCGCGGGGCCATCCTCCGCTCGTTGGTTTCGGCAGTGGTTTTATCGGGTGTTTGGCTGGCGGCCTTCGTGCAGGCTCCACCTTCGCACGCCCAGCAGAACTTTCCATACAAAGACCCGAAGCTCTCGATCGAGCAACGCGTTGCCGATCTTCTCGGTCGAATGAGGCTGGAAGAAAAAACCGCGCAGATGATGTGTCTTTGGAATGAACGCCCGACCGACAAGAGCCGTTTGCCGAAAGAACAGCTTCCTTTTGGCGGGACTTTTTCTGCAGAATTGGCGAAACAAAAAATGCCGAACGGCATCGGGCAGATCGCACGTCAACGTGAAACGCTCAGCCCTCGCCAAGCCGCCGAATATGCCAACGAAACCCAGCGGTGGCTGATCCAAAATACACGCCTCGGCATTCCTGCATTTTTTCACGACGAGATACTGCATGGAAATATGGCCCAAGGCTCGACCGTTTTCCCCGTGCCGATCGCGATGGCATCTAGTTGGGATCCCGACTTGGTTTCTAAAGTTTTCACTATTGCCGCTCGCCAAACGCGTATCCGCGGCAGTCATCAGGTGCTCGGGCCCAACATGGACCTCGCCCGCGATCCGCGCTGGGGCCGGACCGAAGAGACCTATGGCGAAGATCCCTACCTGACGTCCCGGATGATCGTTTCCGTCGTCAAAGCGATCCAGGGAAACGCGACCTACGAAAATCCGTCAATCGATGACACGCACGTCATCGCCACCGGAAAACATTTCGCCGGCCACGGCCAGCCCGAGAACGGCACTAATGTCGGCCCTCTTAATATTTCAGAACGAATGCTCCGCGAGACCCATTTTGTTCCGTTCGAGGCGGCTGTCAAAGAGGCGTCGCTTTTCAGCATCATGCCCGCCTATCATGAGATCGACAGCATTCCCGTTCACGCCAATCGATGGATGCTCGATGGCGTCCTCCGCCGCGAATGGGGATTTAAGGGCACAGTCGTTTCCGATTATTACGCTCTCACTCAACTAGTGGAACTGCATCACGTGGCCGCGAGTCTTGCCGACGCCGCGAAACAAGGCCTGGAAGCGGGCGTCGATGTCGAACTGCCGGACCCGCAAGTCAACAAAACACTTATCGAGCAGGTCCGCTCAGGCAAGATACCCGAATCGCTAATCGACAAAGCGGTTGCGAGGATCCTCTATCAAAAGTTTCAGCTCGGCCTTTTTGAGAACCCGTACGTCGACGCCGATCGTGCCGAGAAAATGACCGACACCGCCGATGATCGGGCGATCGCCGCCGAGGCTGCAAGGCGATCGATCGTCCTCCTCAAGAACCAGAACGGCGTGCTTCCCTTCGACCGCTCAAAGCTCAAGTCGATCGCGGTCATAGGACCGAACGCGGACCGGGCACACCTCGGCGGCTATACCGACCCTGCTCCGCCGCGAACCATCAGTATTCTTGACGGTATTAGGGCCAAGGTCGGAACGGCTGTAAAAGTGAATTATGCCGAGGGTGTCAAGATCACCAAAGAGGGCGGCAACTGGTTCACCGACACCGCAACACCTAACGACGCAGCGAACGACCAAAAACTCATCGACGAAGCCGTGAAGACAGCAAAGAATTCGGACGCCGTACTGCTCGTCATCGGCGGCAATGAGGACACAAACAAAGAAGCCTGGGCGAACAACCACCTTGGCGACCGCGACTCGCTCGATCTCTTCGGCCGGCAGAACGATCTGGTCAAAGCGGTACTTTCTATAGGTAAGCCGACTGCGATTTTCCTCGTAAATTCGGGCCCGCTCGCGATCAACTATGTCGCCGAAAATGTGCCCGCCATTCTTGAAGGATTTTATCTCGGCGAGGAAACCGGTACGGCCGCGGCCGATGTGCTTTTCGGCGACTACAACCCGGGCGGAAAACTGCCTGTTTCGTTTCCGCGGACGGTGGGTCAGCTTCCAATCTTTTACAGCCGTAAACCGAGCGCCCGTCGCGGGTATGTCGACTCGACGACCGAGCCGCTCTTTCCATTTGGTTTCGGACTGAGCTACACGACGTTCAAGTATTCCGATCTCAAGATAACCAACCCGAAGATCGGCTCCGATCAGGAAACTACCGTCACTGTTAAGATTACGAATACCGGCAAAGTGCGCGGCGATGAGGTCGCTCAAATGTATATTCGCGACGACGTAAGCTCGGTCACGCGCCCTGTAAAAGAGTTAAAGGATTTTCGAAGGATATCGCTCGAGCCCGGCGAAACGCAGACCGTCAGGTTCACGATCACACCGCAGAAGCTCGCGTTCTACGGCCGCGATATGAAGCGTATCGTCGAACCCGGCACCTTTCAGATCATGGTCGGCGGAACCTCCGTCGAACTGATCGTGGAATAATGCCTAAGTAATACTCTTACGGTCTAAAGATCAGAGCTCCGGTCATCCGCAAAAGTTCTGAAGACGCATCTGAATTTCATCCCTTACGCGGCGAAATTCTGCGAGTTTTTCTTCAGCACTTCCTCGTATGGCCGCGGGGTCGTCAAAACTCCAATGAATACGTTCAGCGCTGCCGGGGAATACCGGGCAGCTCTCTTTTGCGTTGTCGCAAACAGTGATGATGTGATCGAACTTTTGATCCGTAAATTCGCCCACTGATTTCGATCGGTGCGAGGAAATGTCGATGCCGATCTCACGCATTGCCTCGATCGCTTCAACACGAACGTATGAAGGTAAAATTCCCGCACTTTCTACCTCGAAACGGTCGCCGCCGATATGCCGGAGAATACCCTCGGCCATCTGGCTTCTTGCCGAGTTTCCAGTGCACAGTATCAGGACGCGTTTCTTGTTATTCATATTTTTTGCCATGCGGTCCTAAGTATTTTGAAAAGCGAACTTTTGTCTGAAACCTAGGACGACACGGACCAATAGGATCAGTACGGGAACCTCTATTAGCGGACCTATGACGGCGGCGAATGCAACGCCCGAGTTGATTCCGAAAACAGAAATTGCAACGGCGATACCAAGTTCGAAATTATTTCCGGCCGCAGTAAACGCAAGCGAGGTGCTCTTGGCGTAATCGGCTCCTGCCTTTTTCGCGAGGAAAAACGCGCTGAAGAACATGATCGCAAAATAAAGCGTCAGCGGGATCGCGATGCGCACAACGTCAAACGGGATGGCGATGATCATTTGACCCTTGTAGCTAAACATTACGACGATAGTGAAAAGGAGAGCGACAAGCGTGATGGGACTTATCTTTGGAATAAAAACGGAGTTATACCATTCCTTTCCTTTCGCTTTTATCAGAACGAAACGCGTCAACATTCCGGCGAAAAACGGGATGCCCAGATAGATAAGGACGCTCTCGGCTATTTGCCCAATGCTGATATTGACCTGCGCTCCGGTTACGCCGAATAGCGGCGGCAAAACCGTGACGAAGATGTAAGCATAAATGCTGTAAAAAAGAACCTGAAAAATACTGTTCAGAGCGACGAGTCCGGCGGCATATTCAGTATCACCTTTCGCAAGATCGTTCCACACGATCACCATCGCGATGCACCGGGCGATCCCTATCATTATCAACCCGATCATATACTCAGGTTTGTCGGGCAGAAGCAGAATGGCCAGGAAGAACATGAGGAGCGGCCCGATGATCCAGTTTTGCACGAGCGAAAGTAGAAGAATCCTGGTGCTGCGGAAAACCATCGGAAGTTCTTCGTACTTTACCTTGGCCAGCGGCGGATACATCATCAGGATGAGTCCGATCGCTATCGGTATGTTTGTCGTGCCAGCTTGGAATCGATTAATAAAATCAGCAGTTTGTGGGACGAAATAGCCGAGCGAGACGCCCAAAGCCATAGCCGCAAAGATCCATATCGTCAGAAACCTGTCGAGAAACGAGAGCCGTCGGACAGGATTTGAAATTTGGTTAGTCATGTCTTGTCGAGAATCGTAGAGACAGGTCTGGCCGACAGCTATCTGGCGGCGAATCCTGGCAGCCCCGCGAAAACACTCCAACTGCACTACTCCGATGGAATTCGACAAAGGCTGTCCTAACAACAAGCCGTCGTAACATTTTGCGTTTTGCCCTCCATGTCAATGAACGTAGGGACGCAGCAAGTCTTATCGGCGGCGGTCTGAACTTCCTCTGAGCGGTTGTCTTCGAGCACAACAAACACTTCCCACTCGTTGCCGTCCGGGTCGTGGACCCAGGCTTTATCCTGTAGGGCGTAACAGCACGTTGTCTGCATTTCCTCGCGCGGCACCAGGCCTTCGTCCGTCCAGCGCGACTTCATAATTCTCACATCGTCGGTGGAGGCGACCTGGATCCCCAGGTGCGACAAGGCGCCTTTGCCGTCAAAAGCGACCTGATTTAGCGTGAGATTGAGCGGCGGATTTGAAACGTCGAATTTTGCGTATCCGGCGCGTACCTTGCTCGGTTCGATCCCGAGCATTTTTTGATAGAACGCGAGACTTTCTTTGACGTTGCGAACATTTAGCGCAAGATGGGCCTTTAACGTGTTGATGCCGGAAACCTTTGTGTCGTTCATATAATTACTCCTCAAGCTAAGTTAATAATTATGTCTATGCATAATTGTTATAGCTTAGTCTCGCAAAACGATTATGTCAACACGTAATTGTTGTATAATGGATCTCTTTTTATGGCACAGGAAAAAGCCTTTGATTCAGAACTCTTTTTCTCAGCTCTGGCGGATCGAACCAGGCTTCGTTTGCTTAACTTGATGCGTGACGGAGAAGTATGTGTATGCTTTTTCGCCGAAGCGATCGGGACCAACAACCCGAAGATCTCCCGCCATCTCGCCTACCTTAAACGAGCGAGCCTGGTTACTGGACGAAGGGATGGAAAATGGACTTATTACAGCCTCAATCGGCCTGCCGACGAGGCCGCAGGAAGAGTCTTCGATGCCGTAATGTACATGCTAACCGCAGATAAAGAAATGAGCCGCGATCGCGAACGTCTGGTAGACATCTGCTGTGCTCCGGCCGGTTTTGTTGCGATCACAAAACTCTGATGAACGCCTGATGGTAGATTCTGTTTTTATTTAAAATAACTCTTCCCCACGGCCATCCCGTTATGATATATTGTTGCATCTAAGACGCGCGCAGCGTCTTTTTGGTTGCGCCGTCTGTGTTCGATCTTTGAAAAGGCGTGGTTAGTAGTCGATGGATTTTTAATTCCGTTTTAAGTGTCTTGTCATGAAATAGGTTTACAACTAAAAAAACAGCGGGACAGCGGGACAAGCTTGTGGAAGACCTTGTAAGAGCAATAGCTGCAACGGCTTCCGGAGACACTATTTGTCCCATTTAACGCAAGACAAGCGGGACAAAAATGAAAAAGATGGGACAGGATTCGCGATTTTTGATCGCTAATTTGGGGGTTTTGAATGTGTGCCCCCAATCACTTAAGCTCTTTGAAAACAATATTTAGTATCGCGGTTGTAAGTTAAATTCCCGTTTTTCGTGCGTGCGGGACAAGGGGGACAGTGGGGAGCTCGATCGACGATTCATCCAATATTCGGACCTAGCTTTCAGATAGACCGATTTAACATTTCGCAACATTTCTTTTGCGGGGGCGTGATCTCATGCGGAGAGGCTCTTTTGAAATGCTGGGGATCTGCTGTAGTAAAGTATGAGTGTATGGCTTTGGACACAACCGAAACGATGGACGCGGGAGGTTCGCAACCGGCCGTGCCTGAGGAAAAGCTGTCCGACCATGCCCTGATCGAGGCCACGCGGCGAGGCGATGAAACGGCGTTTGCCGAGGTCATCAGCCGCTATCGCGGACCCATTACGAATTACCTCTACAGATTCATCGGAGATTACGAAGAGGCGGTCGATCTTTCGCAGGAGACGTTCGTCAGGCTATATTTCGCGATCGACAGGTATCACACGGAATATGCTTTTTCGACATACCTGTACCGGATAGCGACCAACCTCGCCATTAGCGAACTGCGAAGGAGAAAGCGGCGGCGGCTGTTATCGCTGACGGGTTTGTTTCAGAACGAGATCGACGAAGGGATCGATTTTGAGCCGCCGGATCAGCGCAGCCTACCGGATGCAGACTTGGTGGTAAGCGAGCGAAACCGGCAAATTGAAAAAGCCATAGCGGCCCTGCCGGACAAGTACCGGGCACCGATTGTGCTTCGCGAGATCGAGGAAAGATCGTACGACGAGATCGCACAGATATTGGGCCTCGGGCTAGGTACGACGAAATCGAGGATCAGCCGGGCACGGGGGCTTTTGAAAGAGAAGTTAACGAAGTATTTGTAGGCAAAAATGGACGGAGCAAAACCAGAAGAAATTGAAGAGTTTACGGGCGACGAGCGGGCGCTGAGCGACCTGCTGCATGGCCTGAACCGTGTCGATGCACCGGCAAATTTCGATACGCGGGTAAAGGCCCGCATCGCCGACGGTGATACTGCGAAACGATCTGGCTGGGGGTTACCCGTCCCGGTTTATGCGATTTCGCTTGCGGTCCTGCTGGTATTTTTAGGAGCGGTCTTTCTGCTGGGCGAATCCATTTGGGGTACGAGTAAAAGCGTTCCTGCCGTCGCCCAGATAGACCATTCGAAGCCAGCTGCTGATCGGGCGGGAATAGGTCCCGGCGGAAATCAACAGCCGGTTGGGGTGAACACTGATGGCCAGGTGCCCGGATCTAACGGCGAAGTTGCGGGTGCGAACACGGCTCAACAGCCGCTGTTCGACAAACGAAATCCTGCCGGAAGATTGCAGCAGCCCGGAGGCGGTTCGGTAGAGAGTGCACAGAACAGTGCTGAACAGCTAGTGCCACGCGGTTTTGATCAGAATGCCATGCGACAGATACCGAGGACCGGTGGGCCCAGTCTGCCCGTAAGCATCTTTCTCGATGCATTGGGGGTCAAGGCCGCTTTCGATGGTGAGCAGTTAAAGGTCTCGTCTGTACGCGGCGAGAGCGTCGGCGACAGATCCGGGGTCAAAGCAGGCGATATCATCGCGGCGATCGGCGATACAAAGATCAATCCCTCCACAACGTTTACCGGAAGTATCAAGGCACAGAGCATGACCGTGATCCGCGGTGGAAAGTCGATAAAACTGCGGCTGTCCGTTAGCTGATCTCAGGGTTTTACGACGTCTTTGACAGCCGCATCCTTAACTTCCGTTACGAATTTGTGATAGTCGTACGAGCGGATCACCTGATTAACGTCGATGCCTTTTAACATCAGCACACGCATCGACAGATTGATGTCTGCCTGGGAAGGCAGCCAGATCTCGTCATTTACACGAGATTGTTCGAGCGTGAATGTCGCTCCCTTTTTTAATTTGGCGAGCACGCCTCCGCCGACGTTGAAACTGTCGACCAGAAACGCTTCGACCCGAGCGACTTGCTTGTCCTTTTCATCGATCCAGATCACGCCGGCTGTCTTGCCGAAAAATTTAAGCATGCTCTTAGCGTTCTTATAGTCAAAATTCGGGTTGGGTTCGAAGTCGAATACGATCACGTCACGATCGCGAAACCTCTCTCGCCTCGGCGCGGCCAGCTTTGACGCACGAAGTACCTCGGCTATGGAAACGCCCTTGCCCTCTTCGGATGGAGGGCCGTTTGCCGATTTCTTCTCGCTCTTTGATATCTCTTTCTCGATCTCAGCAACCTGCTTCGCGGCATCTTTATCGGCGTCTTCCTGATCGCCCTTGCTCAGCGGCTGGCCGTTCTTCTCGATCATCCGACGGATCCGGTAGCCTTTGTAAAACGAGAGCTGGTAGGTGTCCGATTCGGTATCGCGAAGAACGCCGTCCTTGCCAAGTGCCCGCCGCGTACTCTTCTGTGTGAACGAATACGTATCAAGCAAACCCTCAACCTTGTCCTCGTTCGCCTGAACGTCCGCTAGCAGCTGCGTGAGATCCGGTAGCGGCTGGCTGGCGATCGAAGGGAAGTCGAATTCGGATCTCGCGATAGTCGGGTTCAGCTTTATATCATCGAGCTTTACCTCGTACACGGCATCGCCGCGTTTGATGCGATAGGCATGTGCGAGTCTGACCGAGCCAACATCGCGGTAATCGTCAAGATCGATAGATTCGTCAAGCGTTTCCGTGCGGACAAGCAGGCCACTAGAAGTATCAAAGAAAAGTTTGGTCGAAATATTTTGGGCGGGGGTGAGAATGACGACATTCGTGTCTTTGCCACTGACGCTCGCTTTCCCGGCGGCAACGATCTTTGATTTGTCAGCCTTGTAATTTAGCCAGAGCGAATTTAGAAAAGCGGCCTTGGCTTGAAGACTCAGGCTCGAGTTTCCGGTTAAGGTTTGCAGTCCATCCCGGGAGTTGCGTTCCCAGGCTGACCGGCCGTTAAACCCGCGTTCCACCTCAAATCCGTTCAGATCGAGATCCTCGTTGAGAAGATTTGGCCGCGAAGTGTTCAGGATGTAACGGCCATTGGCTCCGTCCGAGATCCGCGTGATACGGCCTGTTCGCTGAATGGATGCGATAGCTTGAAATTGCTTGGCCCCGCCCAAGGCTTTTTCGGCCCGCTTGAGCGTCTGACTGGGCGACTGACTAAGGGCAAAACTCGCGAAAGCTAACAGCAGCCCGGTGATAAATAATGGTCTCATCTTTTGGTTGTTCGCGGGATCAAAAATAATCCGAGTAGGAAAAGGCCTACGGTAAAAAATTGAAGATATCCTGTTAGCGAGGAGTATCGCGGTAGGTCGAGCACCAACGTAAAAGCCTCCTTCGCAGGATTTTCAAAGATCGCTTTAAGCCAATTCTCGCTCGACGGAGCGGTCAGGTTTTGAAGCAGCAGATATTTAACGAAAAACCCCAGAGCAAGAAGTCCACCGAGGCTACGCAAAAGCCGTCGGGCATCAAAATCAAGGAAGAGATCGTTCCAGAGCGTCCAGAAAAAGCAGAACCCCACGATCCAAAACGGCAGACCGCCCTCGGGCAGAAGTGAATTGAAGATCTGAGTCGAGGCAGTAAAGAGAGTGATCAAAACACATGCATTCGCCAGATTCTGCAGCACGGAGAGCTCTTCCGAAAACCAGCCCGAAAGCTCGATCAGGTGGCCGCGAACAAACAGAACAAGGAGAATGACGGCAAAAACAAGACAAATGAGAGCAGGCCGCAGAAAACGAAATGCGTTGTCGACCTCGGCCAATCGAATACCGCCGAGCAGCGTAACCGTAAGTAACGCCGCGGGAACAAGCAGGTATGTTACATAAGCCGCGCGGACTGACATTACCGAGGTATCATCGGTGACAAACGAATCGTCATCCACGACGATCGGAACGCCATCCGTTTCATCGCTCGCTTTCAAAATTTGGCTATTTTCGTTCACGAATAAGTTTCAACGGGTTGAAGTCGTCACCTGTGATCTTGGTCCCTTCTTCCAGCTCGTTTCGAAGTTCGGCAGGTGTAGGCATCTTTAGGTCGGGATCTTCCGATTTGAAGTCCCGATTCAGAGCGGTGACGCGGTCGACGGCTTCTATGCCTCGCAAAAAGAGCTGTCCGTCATTCGAGATACGCCCCCAACCCTGTCTGTAGTAGCTATATGCGATGTAAAACTGAGTATTTGCATCACGACGTTCCGGGTCGGCCCGATCAAAGCTGTCACGAGCCACGACGTAATTTTCGGCCCGAAAGGCTCGCAGGCCGTCGTCAAACTTTGCCTGTTCGATCTTGTATGTCCCGATCGCGACTTGGCTCTTGGTCGAAACCTCCGCGAGCGTTCGCGGAGCAGTCCAATACAAAAAGACGATAGCGCCAAAATATGCCGCAGTCAGAACTATGCCTAAAGCTTGGATATACCTTTCGTTCATTGATATAATCAGCGATTCATTTAGAGCATACACTGTCTTATAACGCCATTCCTATGAAAAAGTTAGCTCATGTTTTTTGCTTCGCGATCGGCTTAGCCGCTTCTGCGGTTTGCGGATCCGGCCAGAGTGTCTCTGCCGATCTGATAGTCATGAACGCCAAGGTGCGAACGATGGATGTAAAAAGAACGGTCGCTTCGTCGATCGCCGTTTTGAACGGAAGAATTATTGCCATCGGTTCTGATGCAGATACGAAACCGCTCATCGGTTCGAATACAAGAGTGGTCGATGCTCGTGGAAGGCTTGTTCTCCCGGGGTTCAATGACGCACATGTTCACTTCCTGGAAACCGGGCAGCAGCTCTCGGCGGTCGATCTCCGGTCTGCAAAATCACAGCAGGAATTTGTCGAAAGGATACAGGCTTTTGCGGGCAAGTTACCGAAAGGCCAATGGATTCTGGGCGGGCAATGGGACCATGAAAACTGGAAGCCGAACGATCTGCCGACTGCGGCATTGATCGATGCAGTGACGCCCGACAGCCCGGTGATGGTGGGGAGGCTGGACGGGCACATGCTGCTAGCGAACAGTTTGGCGATGAAGCTTGCCGGCGTGTCGAAGGATACGAAAGATGTGGAAGGCGGAGTGATCGTACGAGATGCTTCAGGAAGTCCGACAGGCATTTTCAAAGACTCGGCAATGGGCCTTATCGAAAAGGCCGTTCCCGATTTTTCGTTTGAGCAGAAACTGCAATTTGCACGGGCCGCTAGTCTTTACGCTGCTAGCTTTGGCGTGACGAGCGTTCAGGACATGTCGGCGGGCACGTCGATCGGCGTCTATCAGGAACTCATGCGGCAGGGAAAACTTGTGACGCGAGTCTACGGGTGCTCGCCGCTTGCCGATTATGAGCGTTGGGCCAACACCGGAGCCCATTATGCATTTGGGAACGCGATGCTGCGCGCGGGATGCCTTAAAGGATATGCCGATGGAAGTTTGGGTTCGACTACGGCGTGGTTTTTCGAGCCTTATTTGGATTCGGCAAATACGAGCGGAGTCGCGCGGGCGGAAGTTAATTCTACGATGAAGCAGAATATGCTCGACGCAGATAAAGCCGGGCTGCAGGTGCATGTTCACGCCATCGGCGACCGAGCGAACGCAACCATCCTCGATTTTTACGAAAATGTAGAAAAAATTAACGGGCCGCGTGACCGACGCTATCGAATCGAGCATGCACAGCATCTAAGACAGGAGGATATTCCGCGATTTGGAAAGTTGAAGGTCATAGCATCGATGCAGCCGCTACATCTGGCTGACGATGGTCGGTGGGCCGGCAATCGGCTGGATGAAAAACGGTTGAAAGGCACATACGCATTTCGGTCTTTACTTGATTCCGGAGCGATCCTAGCCTTCGGTTCGGATTCACCTGTAGCATCGATGAATTCACTTTGGGGAATTTGGGCAGCGGTTACGCGGCGAACCGCGGATGAAAAGAATCCGAACGGCTGGATTCCTGAGCAAAAGATCACGGTCGACGAGGCCGTTCGAGCTTTTACGTGGGGTTCGGCCTTCGCGGAGTTTCAGGACAAAGAAAAGGGAACTCTCGAGATCGGGAAACTGGCTGACATGATCGTTCTGTCTGACGACATTTTTGCTATCGATCCCGCAAATATCGCAAAGGCAAAAGTGCTGACGACAATTGTTGACGGAAGTGTCGTTTACGAATCAAAATAGTTTCTGGAGCATTTAATCAAAACAGCCGGACTGATGTGGAGAATTTAGTTCGGACTGATGGGTCTAAAAATTCGAGCTTAAGGAGAAAATATGAGATCAATTATCAGTTTGGCAATTCTAATTTCCGCTCTTTCAATTTCGGCACTTGCACAGATGGGCGACATGGAACCCACCGAAAAAGATAAGACCGAGGCCATTCCCGCGAGCGGTGTACTTAAACGCGGAGCACCTATCGGCAAGGCCGCTAAGGCCTCACTCGCCAAGATCTTGGCGACTCCGGGCAATTACGACGGCAAAACCGTGCTGGTCGATGGAGTCATTGTTCGCTCCTGTACGATGGAGGGATGCTGGGCGGAACTGGCCGCGGAAAAGGACGGCGCCTCGATACATGTCGACATGAAGGATCATTCGTTCTTTATTCCGCTCAAATCGGCCGGATCGCTGGCTCGTGCCGAAGGAACGGTTTCCGTAAAAACTCTCAGCAAGGCGCAGGTCGATCACATGATCGACGAAGATGGAGCTAAGTTCGACAAACGAAATGCCGACGGCAGCGTGACCCAAATTTCGTTCGAGGCGACTGGGATCGAGCTGAGAAAGGAGTCTTAATTCCAATGTTTTGGAAGATCGTCCTGATTTTAGGGATTTTAGGTGTGCTTCTCGGATTGCTTGTGACCGGGGTCTCGGTGGCTCTTCCCGTGCTTACAAGCGGCAGAACTGGCTGGGATGAAGCCTTGATCGGTATAATTCCCGGATCACTGGTTTTGACCATTTCCTTTTCTATGGCGGTGATCGGGGCGATCTTTGTTATCAAAAATCGGAGCAAGAAATAGTTTCCTCGTGATGAAGCCTTTTAAGATTCGAAATATTAATATCGATCCGCCGCTCATTCTTTCGCCTATGGCGGGCGTGACGGACTATACCTTTCGTCGGCTGATCAAGCGGCGGGGCGGTGTAGGTTTGGTAGTTTCAGAGTTTATTTCAGTGGAAGGCCTAACGCGGGGAAATCCAAAATCGAAACGACAGATGCGATTCGACGAGGAAGAACGTCCCTACGCGGTTCAGATATTTGGCGGGCAGACGGCCCGGATGGCTATGGGAGCGCAGATGGCGGAGGAGATCGGTGCCGACATCCTGGATGTTAACTGCGGCTGCCCGGCTCCAAAGGTTGTGAAGAATGGAGGCGGTTCAGGACTTCTTCGAGATTTGCCCAAGCTTGAAGAGATCCTGAAAGGGATCAAGAAATCGATCACGATTCCGCTTACCCTGAAGCTTCGAACCGGATACTCCGATGCGTCGATCAACGTCGTCGAGGCTGCGAAAATGGCGGAGCAATGCGGGGTCGAGCATATCCAGGTTCACGGACGCACTCGTGAGCAGGGCTACAAGGGCTTGGCTAACTGGGATCTGATACGAGATGTTAAAGAGGCAGTAAGCATTCCAGTGTCCGGCAACGGCGATGTTACAACGATCGAGTACGGCATGAAGCGGTGGCGAGAGACGGGAACCGACGGCATTCTCATCGGCCGCGGGGCGATGCAGAATCCGTGGATATTTCGGCAGTTTCAGGATGTGCTCGAGGGACGCGAACCCTACCAGCCTGACCTGACGGAAAAAAAGTCGGTCCTTCTAGAATTTTTTGGAATGTGCCGTGAAGAAATGCCCGAGATAGTTGCGTTGGGTAAGATGAAGCAGCTTGCAGGCCAGTTCACAAAGGGCTTGCCCGGCGGTGCACAGTTTCGTCAAACGCTGTATCACTCACACTCGGCCGATGAGATACTCGAAAATATCACAAAGTATTTCGAAACCTTGTCAGCGGGAAGATTTTATGGCGACGGGCGCGTAGAATCCGAAGACCTCGTTATCGATTCGTGCGAGGTTTTTTCACCGACACCGTCGGAGAGTGTTTCGATTGGTGTCCCCTAAAGATCTCACAGCTAATAAATGACTAGAGTTCTTCTATTGTTCTGCGCGGTTCTATTTTTTTCGTGGGTCGCTATCGGCCAGGCACCGGGGACGGCAGCAGCGAAAAAGATCACCCCTCTTGATGTCTCTGACCCTCGAAGGAGTTCTCCGGCATATGCTGAAGTACTTCTTCGCCGAACCGAGATCGAGGCGGAGCTTGAATCGCTTCTGGTCGAGTACACCGAAGATTATCCAAAGGTCAAGCAGGAGAGATTCGAACTGGATGCGATCGGCAAAGAGAGCGATCGACTTCTTGCGGTCAAGGCAAGCGACATCGCCAAACTCACTAGCGCTCTGGGAAAACTAACAGTGCGAAAGGTTGAGCTTCAGGGTGAATTGTGGAGCTTGCAGCAGCAACTTGGTGATTCGCATCCGGACGTAAAACGGGCCAAGCGAAAAGTTGAAATATTTGAAAGGGCGATAAAGGAGATACTTGGCTAATTTAGATCGGCTCGTCGACCGGATCTATAGCCACCACCTCAAATAAGCTCTCGGCCTCTGCCTTAGAAACTTGCTTGGTAGCAGGAAGCTTTAGAACCCGAAGCGTCACATGTTCGGTGTTCCTTCTCACGATCACAGCATCTCCGATCTTAATTTCCTTCGAAGATTTTGCGACCGTGCCGTTTACCGATACGCGTCCGTTCTCGCAGAATTCCTGAGCGAGCGTTCGTCGCTTGATGATCCTGCTGGCTGTGAGAAATTGATCCAAGCGCATATTCAAAAAAAGAAAGCGTCAAGGCCAACGCTTTCCTCAATAAAATTGAATAACCTTCAACTACTGGGGCTTATCGGTCTTTTCGGTACTTTTCTCGGCACGTTCCTGGGCGAAAAGGATCGGCGATACCAGCGGGCGATATGTATCATTGATCTTGATATAAGAATCCTCGCGGAGCTTAGCCATATACTTTTTCTGAGCATCAGGAAATCGCTCGTTCATCATAGCGATCCGGACGGCCTGCTCGTCGAATCTCGAATCGCTGCTCGCGGCCGTTCTTCCATCCACGCGAAGGATGTTAATGCCGACATCATCGATCTCAATCGGGTCTGTATAACCTCCGACCTTCAGGCCGTCCAGTGCTTTCGAGAACTTAGGGTCCAGATCGCTGACCTTAAACGTGTCGACTTTGCCGTTGGTTTTGGCGGCGTCAGGCCGGTCTGAATTATCAGCTACCGCCTTCGCAAAGTCCGCACCGCCTCGTAATTGCGCGACAATGTTTTTAGCTTTTTCCCGAACTTTCGCCGGATCGCGGCCCGCAAAACTCATATAGATCTCGCTGAGGCTTATGGTCGCGGGTGTGGTAAATTTTGCCTTGTTCTTTTCAAAATACTCCTTCAAATCGTTTCCCGTAAAAGACCAATAGACTTTCCCCTGAACCTCGCGCTTGATCACCTCATCCTGCGTCGCCTGCTTTCGCCAAACCTCACGCATCTCCTGGGGGTCAGCCCCATTGTCCTGCATCAGCTTATATAGGCTATCGAGTGTCTTCTGGTTGTATTGCTTCATCAACTGCAGAAAACGCGAGTTAAGCCCAGCCTCCACGTCAGAATCGACGCCGATCTCTTTACCTTTTTGGATCAAAAGCTCTTCGTTGATCAGGCCCGCTATCAGTTCGCCGCGTTTTTCCTCGACCAGTTTTTGGGCCTCTTCCTTGGATTTGCCTTGCTGGACGAGGGAGTCGGTCGCTTCTTTGGCTTCACGGTTGACGCGAGAAAGTGTTATCACGCCGTCATTTACTTGGGCCACAACTTCGTCGACGACCTTGGTTTCACTTTCCTGTGAATATCCGCCAATAGCTGCAAGAAGCAGAAGTGACGCAAGCAAAGAAGCGCTTTTGATTTTTTTCATTAAATACACCTGATATATTAAGATAGAAGCGGTTTTCCTGAGATCTGTGGATCAAACTTTCGAACTTTGATGCACGAACGGCCCACCGGGTTTATTCCGTTATAAACCTAAAGAAATCATTCCTAGAGTGAAAGGCCTCAAATGACTAAAAAATGCCAGCAATGCGGCTTGGTTAACTTCCAAACGGCCTCCGTATGTGCCAGATGTCAGAGCAGTTTGGCCGAAAGTGAGAATATACGCTCAAATAAGGCTTTTTCCAAATTGAAAACGCTCAAACGCGTCGGTGTTTTCCTATTCGTAAGTCTGTTTGCAGTCGGCGGTTTCTATATTTCGCTTCTCGTCTCGGCTAAACGTATCACTCCCGAACAAACGAAAACGGTCGATCGGGCGATCGCCCTGCTCGAGCAGCGTGGGTTTTCGAGTGAAGCCTTTTATTTGCGGCATCTTACGGCGTTT
Organism: Acidobacteriota bacterium; assembly: GCA_040006215.1. Classification (GTDB taxonomy): domain Bacteria; phylum Acidobacteriota; class Blastocatellia; order Pyrinomonadales; family Pyrinomonadaceae; genus OLB17. The sequence continues at coordinate 4,947 of JBDTXM010000031.1, read as the reverse complement.
CGAGCAACGGACAATTGGTTGAATGCCTCAGTTGAAAAGGAGAATGCCTATGCTGCAACTAATTTTCCTTTCGAGATCATGACCCTTTATTTCGAATTTTTCGCCGTTCCGCTTGACGACACCGAACGCGCGGCGATATTGCTTCACGAAGCCAAACATTTACAGGGCAAAGACGAAAAGGGAGCGTACGAATACGTCTGGAAAAATCGGAAGCAGCTTGAATGGACTTCGGACAAATACGGTGGTTCGGAGATTTGGCAGACTGTCCGCAATCAAACAAAAGATTACTCGCCTAATCTTTTCACGTGCGAAAACATGCGAGGAGGCGATTGCACGGAATAGACTCGCCCCTCACCGCCGGATCCGTTCCAGCACCTCGCGTGTCGTCGAGATCAATTTTTCGGCAGCCTCGAAACGCAGGATGCCGTTCGGCGAAAAGCTTGCGCCCTTATTTTTGCCGAGGAAATCCATCAGAGCTTCGGGCGACACCGCAGCATTTTCACCAAGTTTTATCGCAATGCCATTTGGTGTGCGGTCGATCGACATCAATCCCATTGATTCAGCCAATTTCCGCAGTCGGCCGTAATCAAATAGGTTAATTACTGACATCGGTAAATGTCCGTAACGATCTTCGATCTCTTGTTGGATCTGCGTAAACACTTCCTCTGACGCGGCCGATGAAATTCGTTTGTAGGTTCTCAGCCGCTGACTCGTGTCCATTATGTATTCTTTCGGGATCGAAACGTCCACTCCGAGATTTAGCGAAACGCTTACCTCGTCCGCGATCTCATCACCGCGCAGCTCCGCGATGGTCCGCTCAAGCATTTTTGTATAGAGATCGAATCCGAGAGCGTCAAGCTGGCCCGATTGCTGACCGCCGAGAATGTTTCCGGCTCCGCGAAGCTCCAGGTCGAGAGCCGCAAGACGAAATCCTGCCCCAAGATCGGAAAACTCGCGAATTGCACTCAACCGGCGTCGTGCGATCGGCGTAAGCTCGAGCTCGCTCGGGATAAGTAAATACGCATACGCCCGCCGGTTCGACCTTCCGGTGCGTCCGCGCAATTGATAAAGCTGCGACAGGCCGTAATTGTCGGCACGGTTGATAATGATCGTATTTGCACGAGGGATATCGATGCCGTTCTCGATGATCGTCGTGGCCACCAAAACGTCAAACTTATAGTCGATAAAATCGAGCATCACCTGCTCCATTTCTTTTTCGTTCATTTGCCCGTGACCGATCGCGATGCGGGCGTTAGGCACGATCTTTTGAACAAGAGCAGCAATAGACTCGATCGTTTCGACGCGATTATGGATAAAGAAAACTTGCCCGTTCCTCGCAAGTTCAAGTTCGATCGCCGAGCGGATGACGCTTTCCGAAAACTGCACGACCTGCGTATTGATCGCCAGGCGGTCGCGCGGCGGCGTTTCGATGACCGACATATCTCTCATGCCGAGCAGGGACATATTCAGAGTTCGCGGGATCGGCGTCGCGGACAGGGTCAAAACATCCACCTTCTTTTTCAAATGCTTGAGCTTTTCTTTATGACCGACACCGAAGCGTTGTTCCTCATCGACTATCACAAGGCCGAGTTTCGGAAGTTTTACATCGTTCGACAACACGCGGTGTGTACCGATCAGTACATCTACTTCGCCTTTGCCTGCGGCTTCGACGACCGACTTCTGCTCCTTCGCCGAACGAAACCGCGACAGGAGATCGACCTTCGCCGGAAAAGCGGCAAATCTTCTGGAAAAAGACTCGTAATGCTGGTAGGCAAGAATGGTGGTGGGCGTAAGTATCGCGACTTGCGTTCCGTCCATTACGGCTTTGAACGCGGCACGCATGGCGACCTCGGTCTTTCCGTATCCGACATCGCCGATAATTAGACGGTCCATCGGTGTCGGCGTTTCCATATCGGCCTTTACGTCTTCGATCGCGCTTGCTTGATCGACCGTCAGGTCAAAAGGAAAAGCATCTTCGAATTCATGCTGCCAGGGAGCATCCGGCGGAAAGGCGTGGCCGCGGACCAGTTTGCGCTCGGCGTAGAGCTTCAGTAGCTCGTCTGCCATATCGCGCATGGCTCGCTTTGCCTTAGCCTTGGTCTTTTGCCATCCGATCCCGCCAAGACGGTCGATCGCCACCGTTGAGGATTCGCCGGAGGAATACCGCGAAACGAGGTCGAGCCTTTCGACCGGAACGAAAAGCTTGGCGTCTTCCGCGTACACCAGCAGCATGAATTCACGATCGACGCCCTGGGAAGAGATGGTCTGCAAACCATCAAAACGTCCGATCCCATGATCGACGTGCACCACGAAATCGCCAGGCTTAAGATCGCGAAAATCGGAGATGAACGCTCCGAGCTTCGATTTTCGGCTGGCGGCCGTACTACGGTCTTTGGCGATGACCTCTTTTTGACGATCCTCGCCAAAAATGTCTTCCTCTGTAAAAAAGGTGAGTCCGAACGGCGGCAATTCAAAGCCGCTCGAAAGATCGCCTATCGCGATGCTGTCGCCGGGCAGATCGACGTTGTATTCGCGAATAAGTTCCTCGAACCGCTCGGTAATTCCCGGGTTGGTAAATGCGATTCGCAGTTTCTCGCCGCCGTCGTCCAAACGGCCTTTCAAATCGTGAGCAAAAGCCTCGACGTCCCCGTGGAACTTTCTCGTTGATCTGGATTGCAGTTCGATCTCGATGGGTTTTTCTGCTGCGGAGAAAAGAAAAACGGGCGACGGCCCACCACTCTCGGCCATTCCCTCGATTTCAAACTCTTCGTCGGTGATCGCGGCCGTCATTCCCAGCGACCGCAGTTCGATCCGCGAGATCGCAGCCAATTTGTCATAAACCTGATCCGGAGTCATGAAAAGGCGATCGGGCGGCAACGCTACTTCCCCCGATGATTCGGCGGCTGCAAAATGGGCATTTATCTGTTGATAAAATTCGGCAAGGGCGGTTTTTATGGCGATGGGTTCGTCAACGACGATCACGAAATCTTTCAGATAATGGAAGACAGTGCCATCAAGCGGCCGGATCAGCGGCATCAAAAATTCCCATCCCGCGAAATCTTCGCCTTCCTCGGCGAAGTCCAACCTGTCTTTCAACAGACGGGAAAAACGCGCGTCCGAAAAATGCTTTCGTGCCGCAGCGGCCCATGATCGAAGATCCGCGGGACTCGCCGCCAATTCGCGCATCGGCGGAACGGAAACTCGGTCCACTTGTCGCGTGGACAACTGAGTGTCCGGATCGAATTCGCGGATCGAATCTACAGTGTCGCCGAAAAATTCCAGTCGGACTGGATATTCATCCTTCGGCGACCAGAGATCGACGATGCCGCCGCGGACCGAAAACTGACCGATGTTATTGATCGGCTCCTCGCGAACATAGCCGGCCTCGACCAAGAGGTCGGTGAGTAATTCGGGTGCAAAATCGGTTTCTCGTTCGAGTACGACACCCAGGCCACGGATCTCGTCAGGGCGGACAGTCCGCGCGACCATCGATCTGGCCGAGAGAAGCAGGAAGTCAGGCGTGGTATTGGTCAACTCCCACAAGGCAAGAGCACGTTTCTCCTGCGTTTCTGCGTGGGGAGAAATGCCGGCGTAAATGTCGGTGTCGAACGAAGGAAGCGTCAGGATCTTCGACTGCGGGCCGGTGCGAAAGAATTCGAGGTCGCATTCAAACGTTTCCAGTTCGCGGTTGGATTCGGTCAAAATTACGAGCGTCTTGCCGATCTCGGCCTGTAGTTTCGCCAAAACAAACGCCTTGGCCGACGGCGAGGTAAGCCCATTCAGTGCGACGACTCGCGTTCCTTTTGCCAATTCGCTCTTCAGTTTCTCGAAGGCGGAAATTGCCTTTGCATCATTCATAAAGCACGTCAAACCGCAGAAGATCGTCGACGGGGCGGGTTGCGGCCGTCGTCGATCCTCCTGCGGTTACGCCTATTTTCTCATACTTGTCATGCGTTTGCCGTGCCGATAACGCTTATTTATAATCAATGGCTTACTGTTTGAGCCCCCGACTTACGTGCGGGCCTCTTGCACACAATATGCATATTCCTGAATTTGAAGAGATCATTGAACCGAACGATCAGACGATCGCCCGAAGCGAGCATTTGGAAAAGCTGCGTGAACTCGTCGGCAATGTCTACCCGAACAAGTTTGACCGCTCAACGCTCAGCGGTGCCGAAGACACGATCAGCCGCGTCTTGAAATTAGGTGAGGTTATCGCGATCACGAGCGCGATGGCTGCGGTTCGAGCCGATCTCAAACAAGGCGAGCGGCCGCCCGCTGAGATCAAGGACGTATTTAACGCGCGGCTCAAAGCTCTCGGGACCGTGCGGATCGCGGGCCGCCTGACCACACCGCCCCGCGGCAATTTTGTTCATCTGACCGACGGGATGAGCAAGCTGCAGGTCTATTGTGATAAGAAAGGCGGCTTCGGATTGATCAAAAACGACGGCAAGAACACGCTCGACGCGACGGGTGGCTGGGCCGCGTGGCAGTTGATCGATCACGGCGATTTTGTCGGCGTTGAGGGATATTTGTTCGTCACGAACACCGGCGAGGTTTCGGTGCATGTCGAAAAGCTGCAGTTTCTCGCCAAGGCAATGCTTCCGATGCCAGACAAAATGCACGGCATCGAGGATCCGGAGATCAAGCAGCGTCGGCGATATGTCGATCTGATCGGTTCAAGCCTGGCGGTTGAGCACGAGGGAATGACGACGCGCGAAGTTTTCGAGACTCGTGCCAAGGTCATCTCATCCGCTCGCAACTTTCTCGAAGATCACGGCTACATCGAGGTCGAGACGCCAATGCTCACGCCAAAGGCGACCGGTGCCGCGGCCAAGCCATTCAAGACGCATCACAACGCTCTCGACATCGATCTCTACGCCCGCATCGCACCCGAGCTTTATCTCAAACGCCTGGTCGTCGGCGGTTTCGAAAAGGTTTACGAGC
>JBDTXM010000030.1:0-21472 GCA_040006215.1 Acidobacteriota bacterium | reverse complement strand
CTTTAAAAAATTTGAGGTCGGCCGAATAATGCCACGGCAGTTTGCCGTCCTTGCCGATAGCGAAGTTTTTTGCGATAGCGACGATGCCGATTATCATCTATTGAAGTTTCCCGCAAAGGTGCAGAGAACGCAACGAAGGAAGGATTCAGCTTTTTATAGGGTGTCCCTTATACACTGCTATCTCTGAGCCTTTTGCCAGCAGAATAGAATGAGATTGAGCGTCACGTAAAAATCCAAACTCGTCTCCATACGTTGTTCCAAAATCCACCTCGATCGTAGGATTCTTGACAGAAAAAAGCTCCCATTTCGGGTGTTCGACCTTATATTCGTCGGTACGTTTTTGGCCGCGTCGGGTGTAGCCCCAGTAATGTTCGATTATAAAGCTGCCGTGTGAACCTTCGTCCGGAACGCCGAGATTTGAATCGATCTCCACTTCGAGACGGTTTATATTTTCGTCTTTTGACCAGGAATAGCCCACCGTCGAATCGGTCCGGACGTGATCCATTTTCATTGCCTCGTACGGCTCGCCGTACATAGTCCGGGCGACGGTTGCGATGACCAACCTGGGGACGATCTCCTTGATAAAGACCACGCCGCGTCGGACCTCGTCCTGCGTTTCGCTTCGGACATAAAATCGCAAATTCACTTCCTCAAAATTGACGTGAAACGGGACCCGAAACCCAAGCACACGTGTGTCGAGAAACATAAAACCGACGAGGCTGACGAAACAGCGGCCTTGGTGGAAATCAAGCTCGGTTCCGGCGGGAACGCGCGATGCAAGCAGCGACGGGTCGACCTCGTAGTTGGCCATTATCAGGTCTTGCCATTTTGCGGTCAGGAATTTTTTCATGCGATGCTAGAGAATATACCTTTTGTCACCTGAACGCCGCGTGATCTTTTCGCGATCAAGATATTCGAGCAGCGGAATTGCGTACTTACGCGAAACACCGGCTATCTCCTTGAATTTGGGAACGTCGATAAGACGGTCCGAAGTTTTCCCGGCAAAGGCTCGCAATTTCTCGATCACATTATTCAACGCCGATCGCGAAAAGAAAAACTCGTCGGTGACTTTCACGATCTCACCTGCCTCGAGAAGCAATTGGAAGATCTTTCGCGCGTTATCCGGACGGAGTTGCGTGTCTTTTGTCGACACCTTCAGTGCGTCCGCGAGCCGCGGAACTTCGAGCTCGGCCTCGGTGTACGTTTTGCGAAGCCGATCCTGCACTATTGTCTCTTGGGCCGAAAGCTGCGGTGCGGCAGCGGTGATGCTGAGCGTGTCCTTTTCGATCGAGATCTTGCCGACTCGTTCGAGATCGCCAAGAACGTGCTTGAACACCTCGGATCCCGTGTGAGCAAAGAGCTGTTCGCGTAAAGTTTCCCGCGAAATGCCTTTTAACAGCGGCTCGTCGCGATGGTGAGATTGGATCCTCGCGACGGTCGCTTCTATCAAAACTCTGAAATTTTGTGTGGAGATCAAAGTTCCGCCCGCCGCAAGCAAGGAACGTTTTTCGATATTTCTTTCGAGAGCCTGGTTCAATACTTCGGTTCGAAGCCCGGTGCGGGCCTGCAACTCAGGGAGGGTGAGGCCGCTCTCGCCCGAGGAGTCGGTCAGGACCTGCACTAGTTCAACGGGATCGTTCAATGCACCTTCGAGACGTGATAGGAACGATCGCGCTGAGAGAATCTCCTTTTTTTTGTGCCTAGTACTGAGCGGATCGAGGACCGCGCCGCCCGCGATCGTCGTTTGCGGTGAATAGCTTCGCAGTATCAATCGCTCGCCGGGAACAGCGACCACGGGTGATTCGAGACGAAGTTGGACGAGGCCTTGCTGACCGGCCTCGATCTCGCCCGTGTCGTTGAGAACGGCGGCCCGGGCCAGGATTTCCGCTGTCCCGATATGAACGCGGACGCGTTGGCGCGACATTAGGGAATGCTCGGCGGAGGCAAGCATGTCGATCTTTGCATCGATCACCTGTGTTGACCGCAGAGCGTTCTTTTCAGCAAGGACCATTCCACGGACGATATCACCATGATCTATGCCGCCGAGATTAACGGCCGTCCGTTGGCCGGAGTGCACATGTTTTACCGAAGAGCCGTGAGTTTGCAGACCGCGGACGCGAACGATTCTACCGACCGGTAACAGTTCGAGTTCATCCGCTCCCGCAATTGAGCCCGAAGCGAGCGTTCCCGTTACTACGGCGCCAAATCCTTTTACCGAAAAGCTTCTATCTATCGGCAGACGGGTTACGTACCGGTCGTTTCGGCGGAGAACATTCTTGCCTAAGGCCGTGAGAGCATCGCGAAGTTCGTCCAAGCCCTCACTTGTGCGGCTGCTTGCGGCAATCACCGGGGCATTTTCGAGAAACGAAACTGCTGCGAGTTCCGCGATCTGCAGGCGCGCGATGTCGAGCGTTTCTTCATCGACCAAGTCTTTTTTGGTCAGAACTACCAGCCCGGACGGTACGTCGAGGAGCCGGCAGATGTCAAAATGCTCGCGAGTCTGCGGCATCACGCCCTCATCAGCCGCCACGACCAGCATTACGACGTCGATCCCGCATGCACCGGCGAGCATATTTTTCACAAAACGCTCATGCCCGGGAACATCAACAAAACCCAGATGAACCTCGCCGAGAGTGACATCGGCAAAACCCAGATCGATCGTGATGCCGCGCTGTTTTTCTTCGGGCAGGCGGTCCGTGTCGACCCCGGTAAGCGCTTTGACGAGAGCGGTCTTGCCGTGATCGATGTGCCCCGCAGTTCCGACGACAATATCCATGAACGTTATAAAACGAAGTAGAAAAAAATGGAAGGAACTCCTAGCGTCAGAACAAATATGAGGACTGAGACTGCGAACGAATAAAGCCAAGCCCGCGAACCAGACCCGACCTTTAGGAACCACAGCAGCAGCCGTTTTAGAATAATCAGCAGCACCGGCGTGATCAGGACAGCCGAGACCATCGCAAACCACAGCATCGAATCGTTTCCGGGAACCTGATTGAGCGATCCATCCCAAGCCATCGCGAGGATGATCCCAAGAATTACAAAAGAGGCGAAAAGGCCGATACAGAATCCTAGAATATTCGTGCCTGCGGCAAACACGAGTCCGCGTCCAAGCGTCATCCATGAGGAACGGCTAAGCCATAACGCTTCGGCGGTCGTCAGGCCGAAAAAGCAGAAAACGAAAAGAAATACAGCGAGCCATTCCCGAGCGACAGAAGACATAGGCACACGATCAAGCGAATTTTTTCAGGACTCGAAAAGATTATAGCAGCAGGATTTGGGTGGATGACAACGTAGCCGTTCTAGCGAAGACGGAGCATGCTTTCGACAGAAACATCCTCATCGATCGCTTCCCAGCGGATGCCCAGACCGCCGCCGATCAGCTGCCAATTTTTCCGCTCTTTAGGCGATGCGTTACTAAGACGTGGATACCATTCGAGCGGAACTGAGATCTCGCGGCCATCGGCAAGAGCAACCAGAAGCGCGTCGTCTTTGCACAAAACATCGATCGCGAGAGGCTGGACATGAGAAGTCGAAACTGTCATTTACATTTTATCGTCAGTACTAAGATACAAAATACTGAATGATTTGAGCAAACCCGCCTTAATTTGCACCGTTCTCATATTGCTCAAGTTTCCTGTAAAGTGTCTTTCGGCCTATATTTAAGAGACGGGAGGCTCGGGATTTATCTCCCTCGGCGTAATCGAGCGTTGCCTCGATCACCTGTTTCTCGATCTCCTCCATGGCGGCGGGCAGTTCGATCTCGATCCCGATCGAGCGGCCCTCGCCGGCGGCGGCGGCGCGTTCCTGCCTGGCTTGAGCAAAGGCTGCGAACGCCCTTTTGCTTATGGCCTCCGGCAAGTCGTCGAGTTCTATCTGACGACCTGATGCGATGATCACCGCACGTTCGATGGCGTTCTCAAGCTCGCGAACATTGCCAGGCCACGAATAGTTTACGAGAGCCCGCATTGCCTCCTTCGAGATTCCGGAAATGAATCGGCCGGTCTTTTCCTTGTAACGATCGAGGAAATGGAAAACCAGAAGATGGATGTCCTCGAGCCTATCGCGAAGCGGCGGCAGCTTGATCGGAAAGACGGAAAGCCGGTAATAAAGATCGGTTCGGAACGTTCCGTTTTCCACGGCTTTTTCCAGGTCGATGTTCGTCGCAGCGATCACTCGAACATCAGACTTGATGACCTGCTTTCCGCCGACCCGCGTAAATTCACCGTCCTGCAGTACGCGCAGGAGCCGGACCTGCGCCTGTAGCGACATCTCGCCGATTTCGTCAAGGAAAAGAGTCCCGCCGTTCGCTTCTTCAAAACGGCCCATCCGCTGGCTCCGGGCGTCGGTAAAAGCTCCCTTTTCATGACCGAACAGCTCGGATTCAAGCAGCGTTTCTGGGATCGCTCCACAGTTTATTTTGATGTGCTGCTTGTCTGCTCGGCCCGAATTGTAATGAATGAGATTTGCGAGTAGTTCCTTGCCAGTACCGGATTCGCCCTGGATCAGCACCGTCGTGGTCGTGCCGGCGACATTGACGCCGAGCTCGATGGCCCGTCGAAGCGGTTCGGCCTGTCCGATGATCTCGCTGTAGCGTTGATGAAGTTCGCTCTTTAAACGCATGACCTCTGCCGATAGCTGGTCGCGCTCAAGTGCGGTACCGATCTGATCGGCGATGCCCTCGACAAGAGCGACGTCATGCTCGGCAAACGAGCTCTCGGTGCTCCAAACAAAACCGAGCAGGCCAAATGCCTGTCCCGCGACCCTGACCGGCGTTACAAGCGCCGTCTTTCCTTTTAGCTGCGTGTTAAAGATCAGTCGAAGCGAGAACGGCAGCTGCTTATCGACTAGCCGAACTGTTTTGCCGTCGCGCATGATGTCGCCAAGTGCCGGAAATGGTTCAATGTCGAGCGATTTTCCGTGATCTTCGATGAGGCGTAGCAAACGGCCGAGTTTAATTCCCTCGGCAGATTTAAGCGATGCCAGGGCGATCCTTTTACCGCTTGCGTCGAGTACGCCGAGGGCTCCGTAATCGGCGCCGACCAGTCCGATCGCGCGCTCAAGCACGCCGGCCGAAACTTCCTTGAAATCCGAATGCGAATTCAAAACATTTGCGATCTCGAGCAGTGCGTTGGTCCGACGGGTCTCCTGTTCCTGGGCAACGTAGAGTCGCGTGTATTGGTAGCCCACCGCGAGCTGACGGGCGATCGATTCGAGAAAGCTTACCTCTTCATCCAGCCATTCACGGGGCGAATGCGTATCGTGAAGTCCGATCAACCCGAGCACGCTTTCTTTGATCATGATCGGGATTATCAGAAGCGAACGCGTTTCGAGGGCCTTGGTAAAAAATTTGAGCGTGGCGTCCTTTGACTTGGACGTGTCGTTTATCCGGATTGGCTTGGTGATATCGATCCGCTCGGCGATCTTTTGCGCGTCCACGGGAATGGCGGTTCCGAGGCTCGACGGGATCGATTTATCGCGACGCCATTCGTGGCTGATGCTCAGTTCCTTGTCGCCCGTGAGTTGCAAAAGATCGCAGCGATCGGCCTGAAGCATTCGGCCGAGTTCGGACACTACGACAGTAAGAAACCGTTCAAGATCGATGTTTGTCGGGAGGTCGCGGGCAAGGCGGTCAATGATCGCCTCTCGCGCCTCGTGCATTTTAGTCTTCCGGTCGAGCGAAAGCGTTTGCGGAGTATCAAGCTCGATTTTCATTGGGGCAGCCACTAAATAACTAATTTGCGGTTTAGGCTCGGGAATGTCAAGTTGATACACACGGCTGAAATGTGTGTTGTTTAGATTCACCGCTGTGTTGTTTGTCGCTGTTAGTGATCTCCAGGCGCCGGCGTTCTGATCACCTTCGGTTTCGTTTCCGGCGGATTTTTCTTTTCGTTCGCCGCTGGCTTATTCGCAGGGACTTCGGGTTTTGAACCTGAATTAGTGTTGGAGGCACTGACATTTGCATTCGCGCTGGCGTTTGCCGAGCGATTGTCATTCTTTGTGGGAACATAGTCGATCCGGGCACGGCCAGCTTCGGCGTCATCAAGCAATTCCTGCGCTTCGGTGTTGTCGGCATCGAGATCGAGGGCCTTTTTGAGTGGGTCGATGGCCTCGCGGTATTTGGCGAGCTTGATGAGGATCGCTCCGAATTGGGTTTGATATTCGCCATCGTCAGGCTTTAATTTGACCGCCTGGCGGAAAGCCTTTTCGGCTTCGGCGTCCTGATTGAGCTTGTTGTAGGAGCGCGCGAGATTGAATTGGGCGACATCATCGCTCGGATTCGCCGCGATCCATTTCTTATACGACTCGATCGCGTGCTCAAAAGCCTTTTCGGATTCAGTCTTAGGTACTTTTTTCGTCTGCTCACCGGGAAGCTGCGGGTCGGCGGAAAGCTTGCCTTTCTGCTCGGCTTCGACAAGCGAATACGCAATCCCGAGCTTGAAATATGCTTCGGCGAGGTCAGGATCGAAAGTGACTGCCTGCATATATGCGTCGATCGCCTGCTCGGTCAGATTTGCATCCAGCAAGTGGTTGCCCTCAGATAATGCCGTCGCCGCGTCCGGATACTGAACCTGTACCGGGGCGGAATTGGCGTTCGACGCATCGTTGCCCGCTGATCCCGAGCAGGAAATGCCGCCAAATAAAACGGCGCACGAGAAAGCTGTAAACAATAAGATCCTGGTCATAGCTTAATATTGGGGAGATCAGCCCGGAGGAAATACAAATGGGCGCCCGCCGAGAAGATGAACGTGCAGATGGAACACAGTCTGGCCGCCGTCGGCATTTGTATTGATCACGACACGATAGCCGTCCTCGGCCATTCCCTTTTTGCGGGCGACGTTTGCGGCCGTTAATAGTAGGTGACCCAAAACTTCGTTTTTCGTTTCGTCCGCCGTGTCCAATGAGTCGAAATGCTCACGCGGCACAATAAGCAGATGCGTCGGCGCCTGTGGACTTATGTCATTGAAGGCCACGCAGAGATCGTCCTCATGGACAAGCTGTGATGGAATATCGCCCCCAATTATTTTGCAAAAAAGGCAGTCGCTGCTCATAGCTCCGTAAAACGTAATTACATCACAATCGAGGCCGATTGTTAAACGTCTTCGAGGATGGGAAATTCAGTTTTGAGGCGAGACATCTAGTGGCCGGAATACCAGTCGTAACCCCGTTCGGCCCAAAAATCCGCCGGCCGGGCATCTGTAAATTCGATACGTCCGATACGTTTTATTTGCTTGATCCCGTATTTCACAGTGGTCACAAGCCTGAGCGGTGCTCCGTGCTGCGGGGTGAGCGGGGCGCCGTTCATCTCGTATGCAAGAAGCGTCTGGGGATGCATAATACTCGGCATATCCCAGCCGACATAATAGGCATTGTCAGGGGTTTTCAGGCTGACGTAATCAGCGGCGACCGGTTTGAGCGCGGTAACAAGATCGGAAAAACGGATCCCAGCCCAATTTACAATGACGCTCCACCCCTCAATACATTTCAGCTCGGTAGTCATCTCGACGCGAGGCAGCAGTTTAATGTCATCGAGGGTTAGCAGTACACCAGGAACCGGCGACGTATTCGGTCCGCCGTTGTTAAGGTCTGCTGTAAATTGAGGAAAGCTCTGGGGAGCAGCCATTCCGGCGACCTGAAGCCGCCAAGTCGAAGCCTCAAATTCGCTAGTGAGACCTACATCTCCATTGTATCTAGGCTCAGCGGCCATTTCGCGGGAAAATTCAGGGGCGAGATGCCGGGCACTAAAATAGTCCTGGCTGAGGTTTTCATTTACCTTGAATGTCCGGTCGAATAACCGGGCGTTCTCAGGTTCTTTGAGCCAGCTATACCCGAGATATCCGAAAACCGCGGTCGCACCGCCGATCAAGAATCCACGCCGCGACATAGCCCGCATCCGGCGTTTTGCCTCGACGTCATCGAGCGAGGGCGACAGGCGTTTGGCTTCGCGAAGAAGAACAGCGGTATTTTCCCGGCCGACATCGGTCGTCTCGCTTTTAAGTCCGCGCACCTTTTCGAGGAGTATTTCGTCCTTTTTTTCCACTTCGCTCATGCGTTAACTCCTTCGTCAAAGGCCGGTACCGGCTCTACCGTCGGCAGCGCTTCGTTCGAACTGACGATCTCACGCCCGGTTATCATTGACCGGAAATTGCTCCATCCTGCACGGATCACCTGACCTATGTGGACGACAAAGAACATCACGAACGAGGCCATGAGCCAGAAATGTTCCCAACGAGCCCATTCGTAACCGCCCAAGAGGCTTGTCAGCCACGACAATTGCGTTGGCTTGTAGATCGCAAAACCCGTGACGACTGAGCCTATCGCCATTAAGATCACGGACGAATACGCAATTCTCTGCGCGTCGTTGTATTTCCCCTGCGGCGGCAATTCTTTTCGCAGGCCAAGATCGTAGAGAGTGACCCGGAAGGCACGTTTGAACGATGCGGGAACAGGCAGCAACGCCCGCCATTCACCGGAAATGGTGGTGTACGAAACATACAGAATCCCGTTTATCGTGAAGAACCACATGAACAGGAAGTGCATGCTGATCCCTTCGGCTAAGCGGTATGGAATGCCAAGGTAGTCGTAGAAAGATTGCGGGAAGAAATGGAATAGCTCGTAGCCGAAGATCCTGATGCTAAAAACCGGATTAGCCCAATAGATAAGGATACCGCTCCAGATCATCAGAAAAAGGATCGGGAAATTGATCCAGTGAAACCACCGAATTGCGAGTAAGTGTTTTTTTTCGAGCTTTTCTGCCACTTGGTTTCCTTTTGACGCTACCAGATTCGAAAAGGAATCGTAGATGGATTCAAATTCGTTCCCAGGTCGCATTTATTCCAATATTCTCAATTGGAGGCGTCGCCCACGGTCGCCGTATTTTCTATATTTTCGCTTACGCGTTCGATGTCGGCGCCAACCGAGCGGAGTTTCCTGACAATAGTCTCGTATCCGCGGTCGATGTGATAAACCCGGTCGATAGTGGTTTCGCCGCTCGCGCACAAAGCAGCCAGTACAAGTGACGCCGAAGCACGAAGATCGGACGCAATGATGCGGGCACCGGTGAGCGGCGTTTTTCCGCGAACGATCGCCTGATTGCCCGAAATGTGAATGTCAGCTCCCATCCGGATCAGTTCGGCGGCGTGCATGAACCGATTCTCGAAAATAGTTTCCGTAATGGTCGCAGTGCCTTCGGCCTGCGTCATCAAAGCCATGTACTGGGCCTGCATGTCGGTCGGGAAAAGCGGGTGCGGCTGGGTTGTAACGTCACACCAACGCAGGCCGGCGGCCGGGGCCTTGACGTAAAGAGTCGTTGAATTAAGCTCCTCGATCTCGACGCCGGTTTGGCGGAGTTTTTCGATCACCGCGACGAGGTGATCGGGTCGGCAGCTTTTAATTTCGAGTTCGCCATTTGTTACTGCTGCGGCGACGATGAACGTGCCGGTTTCAATACGGTCGGGGATGATCGTGTGCTCGGCCGCGCCCAAGCCTTCGACACCGTCTATCTCGATCGTCGTTGTTCCGGCTCCTTTCACACGGCCGCCCATTTTATTAAGCAGATCAGCGAGGTCCTCTATCTCAGGCTCCATGGCCGCGTTGTGGATCTTGGTCTTGCCTTCTGCCAGAACCGCGGCCATCATCACGTTCTCGGTTCCGGTGACCGTAACCTTTTCGAATGACAGGTCGGTTCCCCTTAATCGGCCTTTAGGAGCGCGGGCAACGACGTCACCAGATTCGAGCGAAACGGTAGCTCCTAGTTCCTCAAATGCCTTAAGATGCAGGTCTATCGGCCGGGTCCCGATCGCGCATCCACCTGGCAGACTCACTTTAGCCTGGCCAAACCGTGCGAGAAGCGGCCCGAGAGCCAAGACGCTGGCGCGCATCGTTTTGACCAGCTCGTACGGAGCCTCAAAAACCGCGATATTTTTGGCGTTTACCTTATGTGTTCGGAGCTCCGGTGTCAGAACCGTTGCACCCAGGTCCTCAAGGAGCCGCCGCTGGGTTATAAGGTCCTTAACGTAAGGAACATTATGCAAAATAACAGTTTCCGGCGTCAGCAGCGTTGCTGCAAGACACGGTAGGGCCGAATTCTTGGCTCCGCTGACCTCGATCTTGCCGCTCAGCGGTCGGCCGCCGCGAATCAAAAACTTGTCCATAGATCTCCACGTGAACAGTAGCTTGCCTTATACCTTCTACTTGAAAATCTTATCATAAGAGCGGCGGGAATTTGGGTATGTACGCGCCCCCCATAAAAAGCTTTTTTCTAAAGCAAACCCTTACCCAATTGAGGGCATCTTAAAATTGCTTAACTCATATACCTTTATTTAGAGTGAGGCATTTGTTTGGACTCATTTAACCCCGGCTGTAACCCCTCCTCGCAGCCGGGGCTTTTTATTGCCTGATCTTATTCAAAATCTTTTCGATCTGCCGGGTATGGCGTTTCATGTGTTCTCCTGACATGACCAGCCAATCCTGCGCGGAAAGCGGCCCGAAGAACGGGTGTGGGAATTTCGGATTTATCCCATCGAATTCGAGAAAGAGTGGTCGTAAGTTTTCGTACGCCACCAGATTTTCGTTCAACTTAGTCAGCGAGTCATCGACGCTTCGCTCGCCGGTCGGGACAACTCTTTCGGGAGCCTCGAGCTTTATCTCCTCGCCATTCTGCGTGTAATTTCGAAATACCTCAGAGATCGCCACTTCGCCGCCTTTAAGACTAGCTTTCTGTGCCTCGCCGAGCAGCTTTGCGCAGATTCGCGACATACCTTCATCAACTATAGAAACGTGCTCGACGATCTGCTCGATCGACCATTTCACGTCTGCCGGACGCGCCTTTGCCTCATCAGGTGTAATCACGCCCATCGTCTCGCCGAGGGTTTCTCTAAAACAAAGGTTCGCGGCATAGATCTCGTCGATACTTTTATAATCCATACTTATTAGGGCTGATAACTAAAGATCAGTCGGTGCCAGCGGGCAAAACTGGTTACGCTGTCGGCGTCGTTCTTCATGCGTTTTACGTATGCGGTACGCAAGAAAAGGATATTGTCCGCCGTCCAGTCGAGTTCGACGATCGGATTGAACGAAGCCAGAGTTTTCTCGTCGGGCAAAGTGGTCGCCGACTGCGGGCCTTCCGGCGCGACGTTCGCTGCGGCATTCGTTTCGTCGATGCTATTCGTATTCTGAAGTTTTCGCTGCTGGTCGCGATCAAAAGCCTGCGACGAGATCAAAAGCTGATTGCGAAGCGGAATGGCAGCCTGTGTCGGATTGATGCCGCCGGTGTCGTAGATCCGGACCTGATTGCCGAAGGCGTCCGATACTTTGGCCGAGTCGGGCGACCATACGGGCCTGACAGTCGTCGCGGCGTCGTCGAGCCTGCGTTCACGGCCATTTTTTTCGATCACGCGAGGGCGGCCAGCGGGTGTGAAATTTTCACCCTTTTGTTCCGCTGAACTTTGCATTATCTGCCACTCAGGCGAGGTAGAGGCGAGGGCAACGAGCATAGAGCTGTCGGGCGACCACGCGTAATAAAAATAGATCAGACCTTCGTTCTGCGTCAGCGGTTTCGTATTCTCGCCGCTTGTGCCGCATGTGTAGAGCTGCTCTGTGCGAAAGGCGAGCACACTGGTCGGAGGAGCCGGAGTGGAAGCCGTCGCAGTATTCGAATTCGAGTTGGTGTTCGTATCAGCAGTTTCCGCTGTGTTCGCGGGAATGGCATTCTCCGGCGCGATTGACGGATTTATCGGGGCCGATCCAGAATCGTCCTGCCCGGCCCGCACCATTCCGACAAACGCGACAGTCGAGGAGTCGGGTGCCCAGACAATCGTATCCGGAAAGTGAATTGCCAATGCGTCGGGCGTTATCTTTCGCAGGAGCTTTCCGTCGCTCGTATACATGTCGAGCCGATATTCCGACCCTACATCCGAAGGACGATGATAAACGGCGACATAATGTTTTTTGTCCGGCGATGGGAGCGTTTTGTCCAAAACCTCCTGCGGGCGGGTTTGATCAAAGTCCGCCTGGATGGCCGCACTTCGTTCCTCGATCTTTGAATCGGTCGGGTCCGGAGCCGGGACGTCAGCCTCATATCGAAAGTTAAAACGTGCGGAAGGAACCTCGGCGAGCGTCGCGGGAATGGTCCCCTGCAGGCTCTTGGCATCCTTTTGGCAGGCGGTCAAAAGAAGGGCTCCTAGGGAAAAAATCAGCCAAAGAGATCTAGTCATTCGCACCATTTCGATCAATTTAGCTCCGCATTCAAGTATTCGCGGAAGAGCCGTTTCTGTTCTTCTGACGGTGAGGCGACGGGAACAAGGCTAAAATCTTTGCGTTCGTTGTTCCCAAGCGAGAATGAGATGTCGCGCATTTTGTCGAACCTGAATATGGTTAGTTTTATCTTGTCTCCTGGCTTTCGCTCGCCAATGTAGCTTTGCAAAAACGCCTGGCTCGCACGATAGCCGTCGATGGCTACGATCTGATCGCCCGTGTTCAGGCCTTGTTCGTATGCGGGCCCGCCCGCAGGAACAGATCGAACGGTGAGCTGGCCGTTGGCTTCAGCAAGGTCGGCTCCTATATAAGCACGGCCACTCGAAGGCTCATCTACCTTAACGTCAAGCCCAATGCCTTTGAAGATCGCAGCATAATCGATATCGGCCGTTCCGCGAACGTACTTAGAGAAAAACTCGTCGAGAGAGCCTCCGGCCATCAGCTCGGCGGTTTTTTGAAAATCCTGCGGCGAGTAGTTTCGACCTTTCTTGTAGAACTCGTTGAAGAGATATCGAAGAACGTCATCCTCGGATTTCGCTCCATGTGAGGCATCGCGGATCGTCAAGTCGAGCATCATGTTCACGATCTCGCCCTTGTCGTAATAAGAGATCTGATTATTTACAGCGTTCTCGTCTTGCCGGTAATATTTGATCCACGCGTCAAAGCTCGCTTCCTCGAGACTAGTTTCAAACCGTCCCGGCGTTGCCTGAAGCTGCTCGATGCTTGATGCTTTGCCGTCGAGATATTCCTTATCCGTGAGCAAGCCCGCTCGGCGAAGCAGAAGATTTGAATAGTACTCGGTGCCGCCCTCGGCAACCCACAGCAATTTGGTGTAGTTCTCGTTTTCGTAATCGAATGGTCCGAGCGCATCGGGCCGAATACGCTTGACGTTAAATGTGTGGAAATACTCGTGCGCCGCGAGTCCGAGAAAATTCTTGTATCGTGACTCCGGCTTAAAACCGAAGCGATTGTATTGAAGAGCGGTCGAGTTCAAATGCTCCAATCCACCCCCACCCCGCAAGTTCACGATGAACGTATAATTGTCATACGGAAGCTCGCCGAAGATCTTGTATGCCTGTTCAACGATCTTCGAAAGGTCTGCCTTGATCTGCCCGAGGTCGTAATTACCCGCACCTGAAAATATCGCACGGTGAGGTTTGCCCTCGACCGTAAAACCCACGGCGGTGAAATCGCTGACCTCGAAGGGCGAGTCGTAGAGAATATCGAAGTTCTCCGCGCGGTAGGTGTTCAGTTGCCCGGCGACGGGCGGCAAACCGGTGCCGATCAGCCATTTGCCGAAGGGCGTCACCTTGACGGTTGAAGGAGCTTTTAGCTGGTCCTTCGGAAACATGAGAAGGGCGGCGTTGTTCCAGAAAGCATGATCGTCGTTGAGTTCGTTGGTGCGTACGGTTAGCTCGTTAGCATAAACACGGTAAGTAGCGACGATCTCCTTGGCTCCGCCGGTATCGATCTGCCACGTATTTTTATTGGTCTTGCGCCATTGAAGGTCTTTGCCGCCCATGTCCTTTGCCGAAAAATCCTGAACGTGTCGTGCGTATTCGCGGACAAGATAGCTGCCCGGCGTCCACACGGGCATTTTCAGTTCCGCCTGAGCGGGCATCTGCGGCCATTTGAGGTGCATTTCCACCTCGAGAAGATGTGTCCATGGCTTGGACATCGAAACTGAATAAGAGATGTCCGGCACAGTTATCGCGGCCGGTTTGTTAGCTTTGGCCCCCTTATCCTGAGCCGGCGTTTCCTTGTACATAAGAGAAAATGTGATCGCCAAGATCAACGGAATAATAGCTTTCGAAGTGAATCGCATTGGCATTGTTTTAGCAAACTGCGGTCGAGATGTTAATGTTGGATTTCCTGCCTATCTTACAATAGTTTAGCGGTGAGAGAATAGCGGACGCCGCTTTTGCAAAGAGACATGACGCCAGAGAACCTGACCGAAGATCAAATACATGTCGACGAAGACAAATTTTTCACCAAGCCGATAGCCATCATTTTTGTCACTATCCTGATCGACCTGATCGGTTTCGGTATTGTCATTCCCGTTCTGCCGTTTTACGCAACGGTCGAGCCATTTAATGCTTCGCCTTTCCAGCTCGGTCTTCTTTTCGCGTCCTTCTCCGTGATGCAGTTCATCTTCTCGCCGATCTTTGGAAGCGTCTCCGATAAATACGGCCGCCGCCCGGTTTTGTTCTTTAGCCTGCTCGGGACTGCGGCCGGATTTTTTATCGTGGGATTCGCGACAACGCTCTGGATGCTCTTCGCGGGGCGGATACTGGACGGGATCACCGGGGGCAATATCTCAACTGCTCAGGCGTATATTGCCGATGTCACGAGCAGAAAGAATCGCGCCAAGGGAATGGGCCTGATCGGCGCCGCGTTCGGGATCGGATTTGTGCTGGGACCGGCTCTAGGCGGCATTCTCAGCAAATACGGCAGCGCCGTACCGTTTTGCGTCGCGGGAACTCTTGCGTTGCTTAATGCGATCGCTCTTTATTTTTTCCTGCCGGAAACGTTAAAAAAGAATTCCGCACCTGTGCCGCGGGCTAACCGTTTTGTCGAATTATTTCGTTCGCTTGCCGATCCGTCGTTCCGGGCTGTAACGACCATCTATTTTTTGGTGGTCGTAAGCTTCTCGATCATGACGACAACCTTTTCGCTTTACACGCTTGAGCGGTTTGGCTATGACGCCGAGAAGAATGGTTACCTATTTTTCTTGGTGGGCATATTGTCGGCTATTTTTCAGGGTGGCCTTATCGGAAAACTGACGGCATGGCTGGGTGAGGCCAAGCTCGTCGTCATCGGCTGTCTTATGCTGACGGCGAGTCTTTTCGCGGTGCCGTATGTTGGGCCGGCAAGTGGCGGCTTGATCGGGCTCTTGATCGGTATTGCATTATTTGCGATCGGGAATTCTATTGCCTCGCCTGGTTTGACTAGTCTTGCGTCGAAGAACGCTGCTGATCATGAGCAGGGTAAAGCTCTCGGTGTTATGCAGTCGGGCGCCAGTCTCGCTCGTGCTATCGGTCCGATAATTGGCGGCATTCTGCTCAACAACGCGATTGGTCAGGTAGATGACCACTCGATTCAGATAACTTACTGGACGGCGTCCGCTATTATGGCGGCGGCGTTGCTGGCGGCTATCTTCTTTTTAAGAAGTCTAAAGGTGGCAGCCTTAGCCTAACTAGCTAACGGCGAGTTGACGCTGGGTGGCGGCAGGTGGGAAGGTCAGGCGGAACGTCGCACCCGCAGAGCCGTTGTTGCCGAGTGCCTCGATCGAGCCGGAGTGCTCCTGCACGATGCCGTAAGTGACGGCCAACCCGAGACCGGTACCGTTTCCGACGCCCTTGGTCGTAAAGAAAGGGTCAAAGATCTTTTTCAAATTCTCGGTCGGGA
The DNA here is from genome assembly GCA_040006215.1 of Acidobacteriota bacterium. Taxonomy (GTDB): domain Bacteria; phylum Acidobacteriota; class Blastocatellia; order Pyrinomonadales; family Pyrinomonadaceae; genus OLB17. The sequence goes on along the minus strand of JBDTXM010000030.1, from coordinate 5,809 downwards.
TACCTTCGCCGGTGTCGACTACCTCGATAAGCACATCACCCTTATACCCGACACGCGAGGTCAGCGTGATCGTACCGCCGCCGAGAGTTGCGTCGCGGGCGTTGAGGATAAGATTTGTGAAGACCTGCTGCAGTTTGCCGCCGTTGCCTAGTACAGCGGGCAGCGATTCTGAATAATTCTTGACGATATCGATGTTCGATTTGCGAAGCTGGGTTTCGAGAAGCTGCAGCGTGTCGTTGAGAAGCTTATTCAGGTCGATCTCGTTAAATTCGGCAGCGTTTCCTGTACGCGAAAAGTTAAGCAGGTTGCCGACGATGTTTGACGCCCGCTCGGTCTGCCGCTGCATTTTTTGGAGCAGTGCGTGCTTCGGATCCGTCTCGGGGATCATTCCCATCAGCATTTGCGTGTAGCTCGAAACACCTGTCAGCGGAGTGTTAACCTCGTGGGCGACGCCCGCCGCAAGCAGGCCAATACTCGAGAGCTTTTCGCTCTGCTGCAGTGTCTCTTCGAGCTTGATGCGAGACGATACGTTTTCGAGAACGATGATAGCACCCGTTTGCTGGTGCGACACCGAACGTAGCGGGGCAACTGCGACGTTCAGGATCAGTGATTTTCCATACGAATCGCGTGTATGCATTTTATATGCATTACGGATCTCGGTAAGGTGCCAACGGGAGCGTCCTAGAATGCTTTCGATATTCGAGGCGAAAGCTTCGTCGAATATTTCTTCGACGACCTTGCCGACCACCTGCTCACGGCTGAGGCCCATCAGCTCTTCAAACGTCGTGTTGCAGCGCGTAATGCGTCCCTCTTCGTCCACGGCAAGAAGGCCGACATTGACGGATTCCACGATCGATTCGTTAAATTCTTTTAGGAGTGCCAATTCGTCTGTATACTGCTGCTGCCGTGCGTAAAGGCTGCTGTTCTCGACAGCGACCGCGATGTAGCCCGACACCGTCTGGAGGATCTCGAGATCTTCCGATGAAAGTAGCGATCCATCACGCGCACGGCCCAAACCGATCACCGCGACCATACTGCTTCGCACGACGCAGGGAACAAAATAATGAAGTTCTCGACGAACGATAGCTCGAGAGCGCCCATTTCCGCTTCCGTTCACGTCGCCGTTCGGAACGTCCGTATCGAGCACGTCGAATTCATCAGCCCGAACGATGCCATTTTCCGCAGCTTTCTGACGGATCATTTGCCGGAAATCGGCTGGCACGTTGAACTTGTCCATTAAGCCGATGGCCTTAGCCACACGGTAACCGCCGGCAGCCGCATCGTCCTCGATGAAGACCGCGAGTTTCTGGACGTCAAGCACCTGCTGAAGCCTCTCGGTCAACGCGTCAAGCAGGGGCTCAATAGCCGTGTTAGCAGAAAGCGTCCGTCCAAAGTCCAAAAGGCCCTGGCGGAGATCGTAGCGTTCGCCGTAAAAAAATCTTTCGGCCCGCTCCTGCAGATACCGCTTGAGTGGTTCGCTCAATAGGATTATCGCTCCCATCGCAACCACGGCTATGAGTGCCCGCAGCGTGATCTCGGCAGTTGAGAGGTTATTGCCAACTGCCAGAAATACAAGTCCAAGGGCGAGAGCCCCGATCATCATCGCGATCGCAACGGTCGTTAGCGCATAAACAAGGGCTCGGCGAACGACCACATCAACGTCCATTAGGCGATAACGGACAACTGAGTGGCCAAAACTCAGTGGGATCAAAGCCAGCGGAAGGGTCGTCAAAGCTACAGAAACAATGTCATCCTGTAGACGGACGCCGAATCGCTCTACGAGTCTCACGATAAGGATGGGCAGCACCGCGACGATTGTTCCCCACATTGCCCATTTCAGTCGCTGCCGGACCATCGACTGAGTATTCTTAAAAAATCGCCAGACGAGAAAAACCGCTCCCGCGGAAACTCCCCCGACAAAGTGCCATAGCAGCACACGATCTAGCAGAACGTAGATCGAGATCTGCTCATTCAGCCCGGCGATCCACGCCGCGACGCTCGACGAGACAAAGAACTGGGGGATCACCGAAACAAAAACGAGAACGAGCGAGATCACGGCGGCGGGAACGTATAGAGCGATGGTCTTCCAGCGATGCGATTCGAACACCTCGCTTCGGACGGGGTATCGAATGCAGAAGTGCAAAAAGAGCGGAACAAAGAAAGCAAACGCAATGCTGTCGATCAGGCTGATCGCCAAGTCGAAATCTTCACCGGTACCGATGGCCTTGTAAACGTGGAAGACAAACGCCGCGAGACAGAACATCGCGAAATGCAGGACGAAAGGCGAGCGGCTACCTTGCTTGAACAAGACAAAAATACCCACGCCGAGCCAGACCAAACCAACGATCGACAAAAAGACTATCGACGGCGTCCAGCGCGGAATGGGATCGATGTGCTTTAGATCCGCGTAGTAGAAGTTATTTGAGAATGTGTACGAGGGGCGTTGATAAAAATACGTGAGGCTGCCATCGACGCCGGCAGCCTCCAGAAACATTTGAACGTCGTTGACGGATGTGATCTCATCGGTCTTTTCACCGTCGAGCCCAATGCCGATCAACCTATCGCCGGCCGAGAGTCCGGCCCGTGATCCGGCCATTCCAGGCATCACTCTTTCCGCCGTGATGCCTTTGTCGGTTTTTGTCCAGACGACGCCGTCCGTCGGGGGAAGCTTTTGGGTCGCGCGTTGAGACAGATTTAGCGCCGCTCCGGCTACGAGTAAAACCGTAGCCAATAGCCAAATTAAGCTCCAGCTTGTGAGGACCTTCCCTTTCATCTAGTGTGGACAAACTTATCCGAGGATTTATCGAGGCAAAATACGTTCCAGTAGCTATTTATTGGGTCATAGTTCGTTTTGACCGGATTTATCCTTAAAAACCGTCAGCGAGGGTTGAAAGCACACAAATTCCCGCAGTTTTGGATTCAGTTTTTCGCTTTCCAATCCAATATTTCGTATAAAAAGCCGCGAAATGCGGCGAGATCAATCTCAGAGATTCAGACACATTCTCCGAGCGCCAGCCTATTCCGCGGCTCCTTCAGAATCTTACTAACACACCGCCCCGCAGCATTCTGCCTTGGGAAGTCACTCTCAGCGCCCCGTCCTCGCCGTTCACACCGGTTTGAAATCCGAAAAGGTTGCGGGCATCGACGATCGCCTCTGCATGTATGGGCAACCCGAGCGTAGGCAGATTTTGCGTGATCAGGATGCTCAGGCTCGGGTCGTATATAGCTAGGCGGCCCTGGAAGGGATCGATGGCAAAAACAGTTGCTTGCGGGGAAAGGCGAAAAATCGTTTTGACGCTCGTTCCGCTTTTGAGATCGGCTTCGAATTGCCCAAAAAATGATTGGAAAAACGCGTTCTCAAAAATGTTTGACGGATTTGAAACTGCAGCGTCCGAGATCTTTTGTCCCTTTCCGAACGAATACCCGGCGGAGGTTGTAAAACTGCCGTTTAGCCTACGGGTATAAACCAGGCGGACGCCCTGCGTGTTTCCCGTCTGGTTAGACACAAAATCGCTGAAATTGTCGCTCGATAATACGTCGAGCGGTATGTTGTTCAATCCGACCCCGCGGCCGAAAGTAGTGTCAAAAAATGCGTTCGCCTCTATAGACGATCTGTTGTCCAGGATCCTTTCGACGCCGAACTCGACCCGACTGCTCCTGTTCATTTGGGGCTTGTCTTTTTCGATCACAAGATCCTCGACCGCGATAGGCTCAGTAAAGGCGATCTGCGAATCTTCGAGCGAGACGGCGTCGGCCCAGCTCTTTTCCTCAGTCCTGGTTGTGTAGGCAGCTCGGAATCGCGTCTTTTCGTCAACGTCAAGCTGAACGCCTAACCGCGGACTAAGCGAATGATCGCTGCCAGCACCGAGAAACTTGGAGTAATCGAATCCGAAGACGACGATCACGCCCTCGCGGATCTTCCATTCGTCAAGACCCTGGATCGAGAATTGGCCAAGCTCGCTCGAGTTCAGACCTCTCTGCACCGTCCCTAGGCGGCCGGCCGATGCATTTACACGAAACTGGTGTTTGTCATTCGCTCGGATCTTGAGATCAGTCTCAAGTCGCTGCGGGGCAGCTTTTCCGATGCCGGTCTGACCCGCCAGGATGACCTGAACGCTTCCCATCGACGGAAGAATCGTCGCAAAATTGGTTCCCTGATAATTGCCTGCGTTCGAAGAAGCAAAGTACGTCTCGACGACCGTCTGGCCACGACGCGTCGTTTTCGGGCGATCCGCGTTATCGTTCGCCGTGTCGGCGACAGCGTCCTCGTCGATCGGTGCTTTTCCGGCAGAATTTTGGTAGATAGAACGCTGTGCCGCCGCCGCGCGGATCGCCCAGACTGAGCTGTTCCTATCTATTCGCTTTTCGGGAAGCGTGTTTCCGTTTCCCGCGCGGGCAAGATTGAATCCGTAAACCAGATCATCCGCACGGCTGACCTCGACCGACGAAAGGACCACGGGATTGAACCCTTGGGCGATAGCCAAAACCTTATACGTACCCGGTAGTATTTTTGCGAGAAAACTGCCGTCCCTTGAGGACTGGACCTGCTTGAGAAGGCGCGATGTCCCCGAACGAAAGATTGCCACAGTCGCGTCGGAGATCGGGCTTCCGCCTTCATCGCGGACAACGCCGCGGATGATGCCGAGATTGCTACTGGTGGCTACTGTTGCTGCCTGAGCGCTCGAAATAAATAAAGTTCCCGACGAAACCGCGGCAAGCATCAGCAGCAACGGCCTAAGAATACCTTTCCCTTTCGATGAAAATCTCATCTGTTTTGTACTTTGTATGACGGTAAACCCTTAAGCGTTTCAAGCACCTAGTGCAATTTCCGCCTACCAACTTGTAACATAAACGCAGCGCAGGCAATTTCGCTATTCTCGTTACAAAAATCAAAGGTGTCAAGCGATAAAGACAATTCTAACTGGGAGCTAAGATGCCGCCTACCTTGACAAAGTTTGCTCTTAGGCTAGAATAAACTCTGTTTCGAACCGTGCGGAGACGTGGCTGAGCGGCTGAAAGCGGCGGTTTGCTAAATCGTTGTACTCCAAAAGGGTACCACAGGTTCGAATCCTGTCGTCTCCGCCATTTTAACTTAAAGCTGTTGGACCGATAGGTTTAACGGCTTTTCGTTTTTGGACCAAATGCGAAGGACGATAATAATTTACGGCCTCGCGATGGCTGCGCTGCTCGGCCTGCTCAAGCTGGTCGAGTACAAGTACCTTGTTCGCGACATTCCTCTTGAATTTTATGTCGGCCTGGTGGCCGTCATGTTCACGAGCCTCGGGATCTGGGCCGGCCTTCGTCTCACGCGGCCAAAGTTGGTTGAGGTCGCCGTCGAAGGGCCGTTCGAACGCGATGACGAGGCGGTAAAACGCGTAGGCATATCAAAGCGTGAATTTGAGGTGCTGGAGCTGATCGCCGCGGGTCTCTCTAACCAGGAGATCGCGGACCGTCTGTTCGTCTCGACGTCAACGGTGAAATCTCATGTCTCGAACGTTCTCGCGAAGCTCGACGCCAGCCGCCGGACGGAAGCGGTTGTCCGCGCCAAGGAATTGCGCATTATCGCTTGACTTCACCGGTACTTTTGGCTGAAAACGGTTCATCCGAGCCAAATTCATACTTTCGGCTGATGCGCGTTAAGCTCGCATTCGCTAGATTCTTCTTCACAACGGAGGATAGAAAAAATATATGAAGAGAATCGTACTTGTTTTTGGGCTGCTTTCCGGAGCGATCACCGCCGTCCTGATGTGGCTTATGCTGATCGCAATGCGATACGGCGGGCTAAATTCCGAACACGGAATGTTTTGGG
>JBDTXM010000029.1:0-21628 GCA_040006215.1 Acidobacteriota bacterium | reverse complement strand
TACCTCCGCGACCTTCGCGGCAAGGCTGCTCGCATCAAGGAAAAAGATACGCGGGCAAAGGGCAAGAAAGCCGCCGAATAAAGTATCATTCGGATATGAGAAACGCGGTGAGAATCGATTCAAAGCTACAGGATGAATCGTCTTCCCGCGTTTCTTTGTTTCCGGGAATGGGAATTCTTGAGATCGGTGTTTTCTTCGAGGAGCAGGCGCGAGCGTCCGGGTACAAATTTATCGCCGGCGTGGACGAGGTCGGACGCGGTTGTCTTGCCGGTCCGGTGGTTGCGGCAGCCTGTATTCTCGATCATACCAAGCCGCTTCCTGATGGCATCAACGATTCGAAAAAATTAACCAGACAGCAGCGGGACGACATCACTCTCGAACTTAAAGAACACTGCCTCGCCTACGCCGTCGGTCAGATCGAAGCCGACGAGATCGACCGCATTAACATCCTTGAAGCGACAAAGAAAGCAATGCTTGCCGCGATCTCGGCCCTCTCGCAGCCGGCCGATTTCCTGTTGATCGATGCCTTGCAGTTGAAACTCTCGCCGCTTCCGCAAAGAGCGATTATCAAGGGAGACGCGATCTCCGTTTCGATCGCAGCGGCATCCATCCTCGCCAAGACCTATCGCGATCAGTTGATGACGGATTACCACGCCGAATATCCGGTGTACGGTTTTGCCGGGCACAAAGGATACGGAGCCTCCACCCATCTCGAAGCTCTCCGCAAACATGGTCCGTGTCCGCTGCATCGAAGATCCTTCCGCGGCGTTCTGCCTGATGTCGTACCGGTATAATTTGTTTAGGTGCTTGAAACGTTTTCGTCCTTTATTGCATCATACAGCCGATCTAAACAAATCTTTTTCAAGGAACACAATTAAAATGAACGACAGTGAGGCTAATCCCGGACGCCCATACGCGTTTGAGACCATCGCTTACGGCGGCCTGGCGATCGGAGTTCTTGATTTCTTCGACGCGAGCATTTTCTTCCCGTCGTATTACGGGATCACATTTCAAAGCGTTTGGTGGGGCCCGGCGTCGGGACTACTCGGCAGAGAAGCGGCGAGAGGAGGAGGCTGGAACACGGCTCTTCTGGGGATATTGATGCATTTCGTTGTCGCGTTTTGCATCGCCTATGTCTACTACTTATTTAGCCGGAACATTTCTTTTCTTATCCGGCATCCGATCATCTCGGGCCTTATTTTCGGCGTACTTGCAAACTATGTAATGCAATGTATCGTTATACCGCTCTCTGCGAGAGGCGGCAGTCCGATGGCTGTGTTCAATGAACCGGCCGGCTCAATGTTGAACAGCATTATCGGGCACGCCCTGCTGGTCGGTCTGCCTGTTGCATTGATCGCGGCGTGGTCTGCAAAACGAAAGATGTGGTCTAGAAGCTAAACCACTGCGTGGGCTCGCGATGGCTTGAAACAGTGATCTGGGTATCCGGGGGGAACAGCGGTGTACGCTCGCGGAGGGCGCACTCGGCCATGATCTTAGCAAGATGCGGCTCGTTAGCCTTCTGTGAAATATGGGCCAAAACGATGTGACGGGCAGATCCGTCGAAATCCGACATCAGCCAATCGGCGAGATCTTCGTTCGAAAAATGTCCGCGGCGGGACATGATCCTCTGCTTCAGGCTCCAAGTATATTGCGGGCACATTCGCAGCATGTCGATGCTGTGGTTCGATTCGATAATGATTCCGTCACAGCCCCGCAGCATTTCCTTCATTAATGGCGATATATGTCCGAAATCCGTTAACGTTGCCATCTTAACGCCGGAATGTCGCGCGATAAACCCGAAATTATCCACCGCATCGTGCGGCACCGTGAATGGTTCGAAATCTATATCACCGATACGAAACTCCTTGCACGATTCTATCTCGACCGTGCGTTCTTTCATTGCGTCACGGCGTTTCGAAACCTCCGAGTTGCCGTTGCGCCCCATCCATTGCGAATCGTAGCAGGCCTCTTCCGTCTCACCCGAGACATAGACCGGGCATTTTACATTAGAGAGCAGCACCCGCAGTCCGCCTACGTGATCGCTGTGCTCATGCGTGACCACAATCCCGTCGAGACTCTGCATGTCGAGACCCATCTCGAACATCCGCCTTGCGATCTCTCGTGCACTCAACCCGGCGTCAACGAGGACGTTCGTTTTTTCGGTAGTGATCAGGATGGCGTTGCCGGTCGAGCCGCTGCCAAGAACGGTAAACTTCATTCGTTTTCCTGGTATTTGGGCCGCAGCGCCCGGGCTACGACGCGAGTCGAAACCGAATCGGGCACATGTTTTCCAAGCATCGATCCGATGTAGTTCGCCCAGCCCGAGATCACCGTATTTTTACCCCTCTTCAGGCCTTTTAGAGCAGCGTCGACAACCTCTTCCGGCGACTGTTCGCCCTTTACCTTGAGCGGCTCTTTTATGTCCGAGGCAGCGAAAAAATTGGTCCGTGTCGCACCCGGGCAGAGCGCCATTGTTCGAATTCCGAAAGGCCGATTTTCCTCAGCGACGGCTTCGGTAAAGGATGTCACGAAAGCCTTGGTAGCCGCATAGGTCGCCATGAACGGGATCGGCTGAAATCCGGCAGACGATGAAACGTTAATTACCGTCCCTCGTTTTCGTTCACGCATTTGGGGCAGAAATCGGTGTGTCATCGCGACGAGTGACGAAACGTTCAGACGGATGATGTCCAGCTCCTTTTCCAGATCGAGCGTCGCGAAATCGCCCATTGACCCGAACCCCGCATTGTTGATCAGCCAATCTACTTCGAAATTGTGCTTCGATGTTTCGTCGAGCAGCTTTTCATCCGCATCGTCTTCCAGAAGATCGAGCGCCACATAATGGGCCATTATCTTGTGCTTGAGCATTAGCTCATCGCACAGTTCGTGCAGCTTGTTCTCGGAGCGGGCCACGAGGACGAGGTCATGCCCGTTACCCGCGAGCCGCCTGGAGAACGCCTCGCCGATACCACTCGATGCACCTGTAATTACCGTTACCTTCATTCGTCCGTTTCGCCGCCGTAAAACGAATAATAAATTGCCGCCGCTCCTCCTCCGATTATAATCAAAGTGCCGATCAATCTGATAATTCCCGCTACGGTTTTCGTCGACGCGAGCAATCCTGTCGCCGTCAACAAATAATTCCAATCATGAAAACTGCCTTCGCTGCCGGTAAATCCACTCGTCAATACCAACTGCATTACGACCGCGTCCGCGGCGTAAACATATACGTTTATAACGCTCTGCCCAACCCAAAGCGCCACGATCGCCGCCGAATAACATTGTCTTCGCCAGCCGAAATAGCCGAGAAAGACAAGCGGCATGATCACTTGAAACAGCGATCCGCCCGCGACCATCATGAATTCGCCAAACAGGCGAAACAACAGATGCCCAAACTCGTGTATCGGCAGATCGACATTATCCAAAAAGCTCCCTTGCATCGGATCATAAGCGATCCACAAAAAATAGATCGACAGTACGATCGCAAAGACCAGCTTAAAATAGTTGGGTTTTGTCACAAGAGCTTATTCTTGACGATGAATGCCGCGAGTGTTTCGTTGAATTCCTTTGGCTTGTCCAGCATGACGAAATGGCTAACACCGTCGAACGCGTGAAACTCTATGGCGGGCGCGATTGCAGCGTACTGTTCCTTTAGATCCTTGGGCCAGTATGGAGACGGTGCCATCACGGCCAGAAGCGGTACCGTGATCTTTCCATGCTCGGCATAGGCGTCGTCGAGCATTCCTTTCGCGGCGCCTACACCAACGTAATCGGGCGTCTCGAGCATTGCCGAGCGAACAAACGGTTTCACGGCGGGCTGAGCCGGCTGAAGCATTCCGTCGATCATGTTTGCAGCGGCCGTTTTGTAATCTTTTGATAAGGGCTCGAAAAATTTCTCGACCTGATCTCGGGGTCCCATAGGGATCAGAGCACCGTCTACGATCACCAATGCAATGGTCTTCTGCGGGTACAGTTCGTAGTAGCGGCGGATCACCGGGGTTCCCATGCTGTGCCCGACGAGCACCGCTTTGGTTACGCCTGCATGTTCGAGCACGGCATTGACTGCTCGGGCAAAATACTCCATTGAATACGTGATGTTCGGCTTGTCACTCTTGCCATGTCCGGGAAGATCGAGCACGATCACGCGATAATTGGGGAATTTTGAGTAGCTATCCTTCCAAAACTCGACATTACAAGTCCAGCAATGAACGAAGACCAGGGCGCTCTTCGCTTTTGAATTTCCGATATCGTAATAGCGGAGTTTTACATCACCGATCTTTGCCCAATTGTCTTTCGACACCTGATCTGCAAATGCTGAAAACGCTGCGATCCAAAGGACCATTACGACGAAAACAATTCTTGATACTTTCATGACATACTCCGCAATTTATTGAATTCTTCTTTTGATACTGAGTAAAAGACCACGGGCATTCCGTAGTGTTCCTGAATGCCTTCAAATTTCATCCCGCACTTTTGCATGATCCGCCACGAACCTGTGTTTTCCTCATCGGCGACCGCGACGACGCGTTCGAGGCCGCTTTGATCAAAACCATATTCCAGCCACGCATACGCACATTCGTACCCGATGCCCATTCGCCAAAATTCTGGTATGACGCTGTATCCAACCTCGATCTCTCCCGTTTGTTCCAGCGGCTGTAAGCCGCTGCATCCCACACGTTCCCCGGTCGCCTTCCAGATCATCGCACACTGGCCGAACCCGAATTTCTCGTAGCACTCAAGATAGAAATCCATGCGCCGCGTCACTGCGTCCGGATTCTGCCTCTCGAGGCCTCCGAGATATTTGTACATTTGCGGATCCGAGCGCGACTCGATCAGCCACGACAGATCCTCCACGGTCATCTTGCGGATAATAAGTCGTTTAGTCTCAAGCATCGATTTTTCTACGGCGATCGGCGAAAGATCTTCCACCCATCCGCCCCACGTTCATAACAAATGCGGTCGTGCAGCCGGCTCGTCCGTCCCTGCCAGAATTCAAAGCTGCTCGGCGTCAATCGAAATCCGCCCCAAAACGTCGGCAAAGGGATCTCGCCATCTGCATAGTACACCCTGGCCTCATCAAAGCGTTTTTCGAGAACTTCGCGGGATTCGATGATCGAGCTTTGCTTCGATGCCCACGCGGCTAGTTTGCTCTGAGAGGGTCTCGAAACAAAATACTCTTCCGATTCCTCACGGGAAGTCTTCTCCACGGTTCCCGTGATCGCTATTTGCCGCTCCAGATCGGGCCAGAAAAAATGAAGGAAGGCATTTGGGTTGAGCGCGAGGTCGGAGCCCTTTTTGCTTTCATAGTTTGTGAAGAAAACAAATCCTTTTTCATCGAAACCCTTCAACAAAATGACGCGAGCCGATGGTCGACATTCTTCATCAGCAGTAGAAAGTGTCATAGCCGTCGGCTCGCTTATCTCGGCCGCAAGGGCTTCGTTCATCCACGAAGCGAATTGCGCGAGCGGATCCCTGTCCGCCGACGACCTGGACAGGGTTTTCAGCGCATATTCGCGACGCAGCGAAGCGAGTTCTCTATTTACTTTCATTGGCCCGGTCAAATTTGGTGTATGAGCAAACCGTCCTTCAGCTTTGGTTCGAACCAGGTCGATTTCGGCGGCATTATTTCACCAGCGTCCGATACGGTAAAGAGGTTCTCCATCGTCGTCGGATAGAGTGAGAATGCCGCGGCCGCCTCGCCGCTATCTACCAGCCGCTCGAGTTCGGCCGTCCCGCGGCCGCCGCCGACAAATATGATGCGGTCATCGGTTCGCGGGTCCGCGATGCCGAGGATCGGGGCAAGAATATTGCTCTGCAAGATGCTCACATCGAGATTTTCGATCGGGTCTTGGCCGTCGCCATTCTCTACATTATAGACGAGTCTATACCATTTACTGGCGTGATACATACAAATTTCGCCATGCTTTTCCGGCACCTTTTGATCACCATCGGTAACAGAAAAATTCTGATTCAAACGCGTCAGAAACTCTTCGGACGTCAACCCATGCAAATCACGAATCGCGCGATTGTAGGCCAGTATTCGCAACTCTTCCGACGGAAAGATACCGGCCATCACAAAATTGAATTCGTCACCCGCAGGCAAATTGCCGCGGCCCGTTACTATTCGTTGCCGGGCAAGTTCCGCGCTTTCGATGCGGTGATGACCGTCCGCGATATAAAGATAAGGAACCTCTCTGAAGGCGTCCGTCCAGAGTTGCGTTCCGTCGTCGATCCGCCAGATCGCATGCTGCACGCCATCCGCGGCCCGAAAATCGTAAAGCGGCTCGCCCGTCGTCGCTTCATCCGTAAGCCGGCGGAGCGTCTCCGTCCCCCGGTACGCAAGCAGTATCAGTCCGGTCTGCGCCCGGAGCGTCAGCAGATGCCCGGTGCGGTTCTGCACCTTGTCCGGCCTCGTGTTCTCGTGCTTTCGGATCAACCCCCGCTCGTATTCGTCTAGCGAGCAGCAGGCGACCACTCCCGTCTGCTGATTAGTTTGCGTTGTGAGTCTATATGCGTAAAGCGAAGATTCAGAGTCACTGATCAGCACGCCATCGTCGACCAGCCGCAGCAAGTTTTGCCGCGCCCGCTCGAACGCGATCACAGGCGATGCTTTCTCATCGTCAGCCAGCTCAGCCTCGGGCCGGGTCACGCGAAGAAAGCTTAGCGGATTGTCCTTTGTAAATTCGTTGACCTCGTCGTCGTCAAGAACGTCGTAGGGAACGCAGGCGACGCGCCTCGCCAGTTCGGGTGTCGGACGCAGAGCACGAAACTGTCTGATGGTTGCCACTAGAAGGACTCCGATTTTGGTGACATAGGGAACGATGATTGAGATCAATGATAGAAAACAGTGGAAATTTAAGGCTGCTTGCCTTGATTTATTATATCCTGCATTTTTTGGCGGCTCTCTTCGTCATCCTTCTCGTATTGGTCGAAGATGCCTTTTCCGTCAATTTTCCATACGCCATCTTCTTTAAGGAAGGGCAACGTCTCCCATCCCTGATAGCCATTCTTTATCTCAAGCGACCCCTTATCGCCGTCTATCTTTTCATTTTTGTACTCCACCGTGGTTTGATCAGGGCTGATTAGCGACTCACGTTTCACAATGTCATCCAGCGAGACACCCTGCATTTTCGCCTCGTCTTCATGCATCTTTATAGTCTCGTTAGAAAGCAGCAGTTTCATCGTGGTGATATCTTTCTGCTTCTGAGCCTTCACGTAAGTTTTGAACGTCTGAAGCGGTGTGGCCGGTTCCTGCGAACCGGAGCAACCTGTAAATATAAGAGGTACAAGAAAAAATAGAATTAAATAAAAGAATCGCATGATAAACGTCCGTCGAAATAACCCGCGTGTAGTAAAATGTTCAAAATCAAAAGTATAACCCAAAATTCAAGGAGCCAAAAAACAGATGGAGCGGGTTAAGCTGACGAAGGCGGAAATTGACGAGCGATTGTCGCTACTCCACGGTTGGACGGCGGACGGAGACGTATTAAAAAAGCGACTTGAGTTCGGGAATTTTGCCGAGAGCCTAGCATTCGTGAACAAGGTCTGCGCGATCGCCGAGGCGGCAGACCATCATCCCGATATGACGTTCGGCTGGGGCTATGTCGAGATAGCGTTTACGACCCACGACCGCGGCGGTATTACGGATGTGGATTTTGCGTTATCGGAAATGATCGACAAGATCGAACGACATTAGATTCCATCTACGATCGCCTTCAGCGTCGCCGACGATCTCATCGCGGCGTCGGCCTTTTCCCAACTTGGATGGTAATAGCCGCCGATATCTTGTGATCTTCCTTGTCCCGCGATCAGTTCTTCATTGATCTTTGCTTCATTTTCCTGCATTGCTTTGGCGACGGGCGCGAATTTAGCAGAGATCTCAGGATCCGAAGTCTGATCTGCCAAATTTTCGGCCCAATACATTGCCAAATAGAAATGGGAACCGCGATTATCGATCTGCCCAACTTTCCGGGCCGGAGATCTATTGTTGGTTAAAAATTTAGCGTTCGCCTCGTCCAAGGCATCAGCCAAAATTTGTGCTTTTTTATTGGCCCGAGTTTGAGCGAAATACTCGAGACTTGCCTGAAGAGCCAAAAATTCACCAAGCGAGTCCCAACGTAGATAGCCTTCTTTTACAAACTGTTCGACGTGTTTCGGCGCAGAGCCTCCGGCCCCGGTCTCGAACATGCCGCCGCCGTTCATCAGCGGAACTATCGACAGCATTTTAGCGGAGGTGCCGAGTTCCAGGATCGGGAACATATCCGTAAGATAATCCCGCAAGACATTGCCCGAAACTGAGATCGTGTCTTTGCCCTCTCTGGCACGTTTGAGCGTTTCAGCCACTGCGTCCTTAACATCCATAATGCGGATGTCGAGGCCGGTCAGATCATAATTCTTCAGGTATTTTTCTACCTTTTTGATGATCTGTGCGTCGTGTGCTCTGCCCGCGTCAAGCCAGAATATAGCCGGTGTATCGGAAAGTCTTGCACGGTTCACAGCCAGCTTTACCCAATCCTGGATCGGAGCGTCTTTGGCTTGGCACATTCTGAAAATGTCGCCCGTTTGGACTGTTTGCTCCAGCAAAACAGTTCCGCTATCGTCTTCGACTTTAACGGTTCCGTCACCTGAAACTTGAAAAGTCTTGTCGTGCGAACCGTATTCTTCGGCTTTTTGTGCCATCAAACCAACGTTCGGAACGGAACCGAAAGTTTTCGGATCGATCGCTCCGTTTTGCTTCATATCCTCGATGATCGCAGCGTAGAAACCAGCGTATGTCCTGTCGGGAATCATGCAGACGGTGTCTTCTTCGTTGCCGTCTTTGTCCCACATCTTGCCGCCGCCGCGAACAAGCGCGGCCATCGAGGCATCAACGATCACATCCGAAGAAACGTGGAAGTTGGTAACTCCTTTGTCCGAATTTACCATCGCAAGTCGCGGCCCGTTTTCTATTGTCTTTGCGATGTCCGCCTTGATCTCCGCCTCGAGCGGCTGCCCGGCAATTTTTTCGAAAAGCGTGGCTAATCCAAAGTTGGGGTTGATATCTAATTCCTTAAAAGTGTCTTTATACTTTTCGAAAACATCCTTGAAATAGGTTTCCACGATCGCCCCGAAGATGATCGGGTCGGAGATCTTCATCATCGTCGCCTTCAGGTGTGCGGAAAGGAGAGCGTCTTTCTCTATGGCCTCAGCCATCGCCTTCAGAACAAAAGATCTCAACGCCGCAAGATTCATTACGGACGAATCAATTACTTCGCCTGCCCTGAGTGGAGCAAGATCTTTCAAAACCTTTTCAGAACCATCACTTCCTGAAAAAACAATCCGGAATTGTCCGTCTTTTTCGACGGTGGTCGAATTTTCGGTTCCGTAGAAATCTCCGGCGTTCATATGCGCCACGGATGTTTTAGAATCCGAAGCCCAAACGCCCATTCGATGCGGATTTGCTTTTGCGTAATTTTTTACGGCTTTCGGGGCACGACGGTCAGAATTTCCCTCTCGCAACACCGGATTTACTGCACTTCCCAAAGTGTGCGCATATTTTTTGTTGATGGCCTTTTCTTCGTCCGTTTTAGGTTCGGCGGGATAATTTGGCAATGCATATCCTTGTTTCTGAAGCTCGGCGATCGCTTCTTCGAGCTGGGGAACAGACGCGGAAATGTTCGGCAGCTTAATGATATTCGCCTCGGGTTTGTTCGCCAATTCGGCCAACTCGGCAAGCGCATCCGGCGTTTTTTGGTCTTCGCTCAAGTATTCGGGAAAGTTGGCCAAGATCCTTCCCGCGAGGGATATATCCGGAACTTCGATCTCGATATCGGCGGCCTTTGTAAATGCTTTTACGATCGGTAAAAGCGAATGCGTCGCCAACATCGGCGCTTCATCCGTCAATGTGTAGTAGATTTTTGATTTTTCCGCCATTGTATTGCCAGTTTTTTATTTCGAATTGAGCCAAAAGGTACTTTTAGCCGTCAAGTATTCTTATTCTTATTAGTGATCCAAAACCATGCAGGCATCCCACAATTATACATCAGGATTGAAATCCAGGATCGGATCGTCCAGTCGCTATCAAACTAGAAATGTCCACAATTTCGAGACTCTCACGGGACTACTCGGCACAAATGTGAAGACATATATTTAGAAATGTTATGTAACTAAGTGCTTATACTTCTGAGCGAGGGGACGAGGTTCTGGGCTTCACCTCTTTTTGCTAGCGAAGGTAAAACCCGAGTTTTCCGGTTGGCAGTGGGATCGTTATAGAGCATTCGAAGAGGTAAAACGTGCGATTATTTTTGATCATGCTGAGTCTATTTTTTGCGGCGAACTGCGAGGCTCAATCTCATCTACCAAAACAACTCCCAAGCGATCTGCAGATCTCATACAGCGAAGGCGGCGGTATGCTGCGTGCTTACAAGCGGATCACCATCGAAGGGGGCAAGCTCAGCTTCGAGGAGTTGAGAGGCGACCGACAAGAGCCGGAAAAGTGGTCGGCAACGCTAAATGCGGATGACGTGGCGAAGTTGTACAAAGTTTTTGTCGAAAATAGATTCGATACGATAAAAAACGATAAGCGCAATGGGATAGTATACGACGCGGGTTCCGAAAACATCGCTATTTCAGCGGGAGCGGCTTTCTCGTTCCATGTAACGAGCGGGAGGAATTCACCATTATCGGGAAGTAACCTCCAACGCTACGACGCAGTTAGCGGGGCGATCATCGATCTGCTCTCGCGATACAACGACAAAAAATCAAATAGTTTATAGAAACGCAAAGGTCGAAGTCGCGAGTTGCGCCCGCGTCCATTTCTCTTTATGTTAGACCGAGTGAGGAGAAATGCCGAGATAACTGCCCTTTGGATCGAACTTGCTAGATCCGCGAAGAAATTCTCGTTCGTAGTTACGACGATCTTTTTCTTTGCGGTTTGGGCGTTTGCCCAGACTCCGCGAACGATCCTCCTCGATGCGGATGGCCGCAGACTGACCGACAACGAGTTCGTCGATCTTCGTCTGGCAAATCGTGCGGATAAGGATCCCGCGGTGAAAACGGTCCTTGAGGACGGGACAATACAATTCAGACTCGTAAGGCCTCGGCAGGAAGGAACAGACGCGCCGCTTTTCGATGCTCCGACGATCGTTGGCAAAACGATCTCTGCCAACGATCTCAAGGGTAAGGTGATCGTGCTCAATTTCTGGTTCATCGGCTGCCCCGGCTGCATGGAAGAGCTGCCAAAGTTGAATACGCTGGCCGGCAAATATCGAGATAATGCCGACGTGAAATTCATCGCCGTCGCTCCGAACACCGCCGCCGAATTACGGCAGTTTCTTGTCCACAATAATTTTGACTATCAGATGATCGGCAGCGCTGCCGCGATCGCTAATCTATTCAAGTTTGCGGGGTACCCGCGAAACATCGTCATTGGTAGGGATGGCAAGATCGCGTATTGGCGCACGACCGTGCGCGCCTGGGACAAATTCGATTCCGTGATCCAGGCGGAGTTGGATAAGAAGTAGAAATAGCGATGGCACAAGAACAGAAATGCCCCATATGCTCGACTCCCGTTGTGTTCTCTGAACGCTACCCGCGATACGTGTGTGATTCGTGTTTTGCAAGAGCCGTCGATGAGGATGGCCGAAGCCTTGCGTTCACCAACGTGTCTCTTTCCGGCGGATTTGCCGCACTCTATCGGGACACCCATGAGGAGCGGCAATCTCACCTTTGCTTCATCGGTGACATCAAATGCTGGGCCGACGAGGCTCGTTTCGGTGGGATAGTTATTCAACCAGATGGCGAAGAAGACCGATAAAAACTCAAATCCCATCGTTTCGATAATTATGGGCAGCAAGTCCGACTGGGAAACGATGAAGAACGCGGCCGACGTTCTAACCGAATTCGGCGTGCCGCATGAGACGAAAATTGTCTCGGCGCATCGCACACCCGATCTGCTATTCGAATTCGCGAAGTCCGCCGAATCACGAGGCATCGAGGTCATCATCGCCGGCGCCGGCGGTGCGGCCCATTTGCCTGGAATGTGTGCCTCGCAAACCGTTTTGCCAGTCCTCGGTGTCCCCGTTGAAAGCAAAGCCCTAAAAGGCCTCGACTCTCTCCTCTCGATCGCCCAAATGCCCGCCGGGGTCCCCGTCGGCACGCTCGCGATCGGTCCGGCCGGTGCAAAGAATGCTGCGTTGTTGGCGGTATCGATTCTCGCGAATTCACGGCCAGAGCTGCGGAAAAAACTCTCGGCGTTTCGTTCGAAGCAAACAAAGACAGTCCTCCAAACCAAGCTCGACAAATGACCGCTGACGAGATCGTTAAAAAACTTGCCTCCCTTGGCAGGAAAAGGAACGTCGAAGGCATGGCGCACTTCGGTATCACTACTACAAAGTCCTTTGGCGTTCCGACTCCCGTTCTAAAACAGGTTTCCCTCGAGGTTAAAAAACAGGCCGGCGATCGGCACACGTTGGCGCAGGGGCTTTGGGAGACGGGAATTTACGATGCCCGTGCGATGGCGTTTCTTATTGATGATCCAAAACTTGTCACGAAAAAGCAGATGGATTCATGGGCTCGCGACTTCGACAATTGGGCCACCGTGGACGGGACATGCTGCTACCTTTTCTGCCGAACGGCGTTCGCGTATGAAAAAGCGTTCGAGTGGGCCGAGAAGAAACCTGAATTCTTAAAGCGAGCAGGATTTTCGATGATGGCCTATCTCGCCGTCCACGATAAAAAAGCGGACGACAAAAAACTCGCCGCGTTTTTCCCAATTATTGAAAAACATTCAGACGACGACCGCAATTTTGTCCGTAAGGCAGTTAATTGGGCCCTCCGCCAGATCGGAAAGAGAAACCTAAATTTGAATCGACTCGCAATTGAAGCCGCCGAAAGAATAAAACTCCAAAACACAAAACCTGCCCGCTGGATCGCGTCTGACGCTCTTCGCGAACTAAGAAGTGAAGGCGTCACAGAGAGATTAGGAAAAAAGTAGTCACAGACAGACACCGATAAATACGGATGCATAAACCGGATTCTTATCGTTTTGCATCTGTGCTAATCTGAGTGTTCTTTTGTGGCAAAGATAGTCCTTCCAAATTCAACAATCGGCGTTTTCGGCAGTGGACAACTAGGCCGGATGCTGGCTATCGAGGCGAGCAAGATGGGTTATCGTGTGCATACCTACTCGCACGGCCGCGACACGCCGACCGGGCAGGTCGCCGATCTCGAAACCTGTGCCGAATACGAGGACCTCGATGAAGTAAGGCGATTTGCTCGTTCGGTCGATGTAGTGACGTTCGAGTTCGAAAACGTTCCGTCGGGCACCGTTGAAGCCGCGGCCGAGTTCGTCGCGGTTCATCCAAAAGGCGAGATACTGCACACCGCCCAGAATCGCCTTCGTGAAAAGACCTTTCTTTCTAATAACGGATTTCCCGTTACTCCGTTCAGACACATCAAAAGTCTTGAAGAATTGAGAGAAGCTGTCGATTCATTAGGCCTGCCGTCGATCCTCAAGACCGCTGGTTTCGGCTACGACGGCAAAGGCCAGGCTAAGATAAAGGCCGGGGCCGACATCGAAGGCGCGTTTGATTCTCTAAACGGAGCCGAGGCCGTTCTCGAGGCATTCGTTGATTTTGAAAAGGAAGTCTCCGTCGTCTGTGCCCGCGGCATCGACGGCTCGTTTGTTCATTACGGCGTGATCGAGAACGAACACGCAGATCACATTCTCGATGTATCATTCGCACCTGCGGTCGTATCGAAAGCCGTTTTTGATGAAGCAATCAACATCGCGCAAAGCCTCGCCGAAACCCTAGGTTATGTTGGTACGCTCTGCGTCGAATTTTTCCTGACGCGGGATGAAATACTTCTTGTCAATGAACTTGCTCCGCGGCCGCATAATTCCGGCCACCTCACTTTTGACGCTTGCGTGACCTCGCAGTTTGAGCAGCAGCTTCGCGCCGTCTGCGGCCTGCCTCTCGGCTCGACCGAATTTTATAAACCCGCGGCAATGGCAAATTTGCTCGGAGATGTTTGGGAAAAGGGCGAGCCGAATTGGACTGCTGCCCTGAAAGACGCAGACGTAAAACTTCATCTGTATGGAAAGTCGGAACCGCGTAGAGGACGGAAAATGGGGCATGTCACCGCTCAGAACGACGATGCTCTTACCGCGGCACAGAAGGTCAGACGGGCGCGGGCTGCCCTCGAAAATCCTTGACCTCCTTTTATCTCTTGTGCAAAACTGGCTCTGACTTTTCTTTCATCCGGGAAATGGGGTCTTCCCGAACCAAACCGCTTTCAAAGCTGATGACTCCTGTTCACAATAGTAATAACTATGGACAGGAGTATTCTTTTTGTAGGGCTTGGTGGTTTCCTGGGCAGCATTGCTCGCTATCTCGTCACGATTCTCCTCTCGGGGCAGGTTTCTTCTCGGTTTCCCCTCGCAACGTTTGTCGTCAATATTGCAGGATGTTTTTTGATCGGCGTCCTTTTCGCATTGTCCGATCGGGGTAATATCCTTTCGCCTGAATGGCGTATATTCCTTGCGACCGGATTTTGCGGCGGCTTTACCACCTTCTCCGCCTTTTCATATGAGAGTATCAAGCTGCTGCAGGACGGTGAGATACTTTTCCTCGCGATGAACGTTATATTGACCGTTTTACTCGGTTTTGCCGCAACCTACCTTGGTATTCTTCTGGTCAGATCGATATGACATTACAACTCAACTACCGCGCAGATCCTGGATGACTTATGATACAACGTATGTTACGATACATACCACGAGTGTATCAACGGTTCTAGCTGCGTTTTTGAAAAGCCGCTTTTCGGCTGTTGGTTGGCGATGCAAAGTTGCGGGAGATGATGAGTCACAATGTTAAAACGGTTTGTCCATGCGTGTGGAAAGCTGGGACAGGGGACATGAGACAAAAAAATTACGGAAACGGCGGAAAACAATAAAAAATTGCTCAAACCGTGGAACATGGAACAAAAGAGAAAGTTGAGCTAAACCCCTGAAAACAGGATATATACAGCCGCGGGAGGCTCTGGATCGGTATTAAATTGTCATACAACTTAATACAAATTGCCGAAGTTGCAGGTTCGATCCAATTCGCCGCAACGATGTTTGCGTGCCTTCCCCGGGCACGATAAACTCGACCTAATGGCTGAAAGCATTGCATTCTCGCGGACCGCCGACCGCAAAACGATCTACGACGAGATCGCGCCGCAGATCGAATCACTCATAACCGGCGAGAGAGATATTGTGGCAAATCTCGCGAACGTCGCCGCTGTGTTAAAAGAAGCCTTCGGCTTTTTCTGGGTCGGGTTTTATATCGTTAAGGATGGCGAATTGGTCCTCGGCCCGTTTCAAGGCCCGCTCGCCTGCACGCGGATAAAATTCGATCAGGGCGTATGCGGACATGCCTTTTCAACCAAGGCGACCGTGATCGTGCCGAACGTCGATGAGTTTCCCGGCCACATTGCCTGCAGTTCGGCTGCAAGGTCGGAGATAGTCGTTCCACTGTTGGATCGCCCGGGAAATGTTGCGGGCGTTCTGGACGTCGACAGCGATAAGCTGAACGATTTCGGTGAAATTGATGCTCGCGGCCTCGAAGAAATTGCTCGACTTGTCGGACGTTCTTTTAGCTGACGCCGGCGGGCTACTTGGATTTTCGTATGCCGCCAATGGAATACCCGCTGTGGGTTTGGATCTTTTTTTTCTCGATCGTCCTGGTTGCGCTCTTTGTCGATATTGGTATCGTCAATCGCCGTCCTCACGCTCCGACGCGCATGGAGACATTGGTATGGAGCGTGGTGTGGATCTCGCTCGCACTCGGCTTTAATGCTTTTATTCTCTGTCACTTCGAAACGCAGCAGGCCAAGCTTTTCCTGACCGGCTACATTATTGAACTCTCACTCTCCGTCGATAATCTCTTCGTTTTTCTCCTTATCTTTACCTTCTTCAAGGTACCGAAAGAGTTCCAGCATCGTGTCCTGTTTTGGGGCATCATGGGGGCACTGTTCATGCGCATGGTGATGATCTTTGCCGGGGCCGAGCTGGTCGAGCATTTCCACTGGGTGATCTATTTGTTCGGTGCGTTTCTGATCTACACCGGTATCAGCATGTTTACGGGCGGAGAGGAGAACTTCGAACCGCACGAAAGCCTCGTGGTGAAAGCTATCACTAAATATGTGCCGGTTTCGAGACAATTCGAGGGCGATAAGTTCTTTACCCGCAAGAACGGAGCACTCACCGGAACGCTTCTGTTTCTCGTATTGATAGTGGTCGAATTTACCGATCTCGTGTTTGCGGTTGACTCGATCCCCGCGATCTTCGGCATCACCACAGACCGTTTTCTCGTTTATACCTCGAACATTTTTGCCATTCTCGGGCTTCGCACATTCTATTTCCTATTGGCTGATCTCGCCGATCGTTTTCACCTGCTTAAGGTTGGTCTCGCGTTCGTGCTGACCTTTATCGGGACAAAAATGCTCTTGCCGATTTTGGCTGAAGGTTTGATAATGTTAGTGGGCGAGAACACGACTTCAGGCTTTTCCCTTTTCCTTCGACGATTCCTGGATAACGAATTTGACCAAGCCATAATAAATATCTCGCTTGGGGTCGTAATATCGGCGATCGTATTATCGATCCTTCTGTCAATGCTGATTCCCAAATGGAAACCTCGTAAAAGGAAAATCGAATCCTAAACTTACGGGCGAACGATGTCGAACCAGTACAAAAAATTCTACGTCGAGTGGTGGAAGATCCAGACAAGGACCATCTACGGCCTTGTCACGCTCGCCGTGCTCGTACTCGTTTTGAGTGGAATGGTCTGGTATGCGTCGCGCCACAACTGGTTCGTAGCCGCTGATACGGCCGAGATGCCTAAGGATTCGGCTCGCATTATTTCTTTCGAGGGCGACGTCCGTATTACTCGGGCCGCAACCCGCGAAACGATAATCGTAAGCAAAGAAACCTTTATAGCCGCGGGCGATACGATCCAGACACAGGCTGACGGACGAGCCGTCGTGAGGATGATCGACGGATCGATCTATTCGGTTCGGCCGAACAGTACGGTCGTGATTCGCGACAGCTCGTCCATCTTCGGCAACAAGGTCCGCGTCTCGCTCGATGATGGACAGCTTAATGTACGCACCGACAAGCAGCCCGAAAATTCCGAGAACGTCGTCGAGGTTGCGGAATCCGAAAACAAGCTCAACGCCGAAACCGACGCTAGCTTTAACGCCGATGCGCAGACAAGCGGCGGTGAGATCAGGATCAGCCGCGGAAGCGTCGAGACCACGATGGGCAGCGACAAGACCACACTAACCGAGAACGAATTTGCATCGGTAAAGAACGGAGCCATCGCCTCGCGTGAAAAGGTGTTCGAGCCGCCCAAGCAGGTGTCGCCCGAAAATTCGGGCCAGATTTCCGACTCGACAGGCGCGGGCGTGACGGTCTCATTCTCGTGGCAGGACACCGGCGAGTCCGCCGTTTCGTATTATCTTCAGATCGCCAAGTCGCCGTATTTTGCAAATGACACGGTGCTTGTCGATCGCTCCGGATTGACGTCGAGAAATTTCAAGTTGGCAGGCATGGTTCCCGGAACTTATTACTGGAGGATCAAGTCGACCGCCAAATCCGGCCAGACGACCAATTGGAACGACCCCTGGCGGTTTACTGTTATCAAGGGCGGCACCGGTCACGGTATCGATGTTGCCGATTGGCGCTCGGAGCCCATCGGAGGCGGCGTCTATTTCATCAGCGGCCGGACGCAGCCTGGCGTCAAGGTCCGTTCGCAGGGCCGCGAGACCATTGCGGGAAGCGACGGCTCTTTCAAGCTTCAGATACTGTCGCATGCAGCCGTTGCCGCGATCGAGATCGCCGACGACCGCGGCAATCACAGCGGTTTTATTCTGTCACTCGCGAACGCCACGGTGGCACGCCGGTATTAGAATTTTGGGGGCCCAAGATCGGATCGCATCAAGGACATGATCACCGGCCGCGTTCGGCAAAAAGCGTGGGACGCCTAAAGATCGCGCTTGCCCTGACATTTGTGTACATGGTCGCCGAAGCGGTCGGCGGATGGTACACCAATTCGCTGGCGCTGACCGCCGACGCGGGACACATGTTGACCGACGTAGGTTCACTCTGCCTCACGCTTGGAGCTATTTGGTTTGCGCAGCGTCCGGCCACTTCTCGAAAAACATACGGCTACTATCGCCTTGAAATTCTCGCCGCATTTGTTAACGGCATTGCGCTCGTCCTTCTCTCGCTGCTCGTGATCTACGAAGCGGTGCAGAGATGGAACGCGCCGCCCGAGGTTCACGGGTTTGGATTGGTCGTGATCGCCGTCGGCGGGCTGGTGGTAAATATCGCTGCCGCTTACTTACTACATTCGGATCGAAAGTCTGATCTGAACATGCGCGGAGCGTGGCTGCACGTAACGGGCGACCTTCTGGGATCGGCTGCCGCGATCGGGGCGGGTGTGTTGATCATCGCATTCGGCTGGCTCTGGGCCGACCCGGCGGTCAGCGTTCTGATCAGCTTGATCATAATTTACGGCGCGTGGCGTCTGATCGTTGAATCCGTCAACGTCCTTCTCGAAGGCACTCCGGCCCATATCGATCTCGCCGCCGTCGAATCCGCAATAATGCAAACCCACGGCGTCGGTGGTGTTCACGATCTCCACATATGGACGATCTCGTCAGGAATCGAAGCTCTTTCGGCCCATATCAGCCATGACGACGGAATACCTCACTCAGAATTGCTCTCGTCGGTCCGCACCCTTCTTCACGACCATTTTGGGATCGATCATCTAACGATCCAGATGGAAACGCTGAAACTAGAGGCCGAAGCGGTTTACGTTTGCGAAACCGGCGTCAATTGTTTCGAGCCTGCGAAAAGCGCGAAGTCGCATACGCTCCTGTCCAGTTGAGGATGGGTGGAAGCATCAGAATGGCCCGCATTCAACTTCAATACGGACGCTCGGAGATTCCGCTCGACTACGACGAGAATCGATTTCAGGTGCTCCAGCCTTCGGGCGGATCGCCCACGGCTCTTTCGGACGCGGAGATCGGAGCCAGGCTCGAAGACCCTATAGATTCACCGCCGCTCGAAGAGGTCGTTTCGCCTGGTGAGACCGTCATGATAGTCGTGCCCGACGCGACGCGACAGACTGCCGCCGGGCAGGTCGTCAATCTCGTCGTTCGCCGTCTTATCGTTGCGGGAATTCCCGCGCACGATATCCGAATTATTTTCGCCACCGGCATTCACCGCAAAGTATCCGACGAAGAAAAACGAGCCATCCTGACATCCTTCATCGCGCAGCGGATCAAGACTTTAGATCACGACCCGCGCGACCTTGCTCGGATAGTTCGCGTAGGCGAAACTACAGGCGGAATTCCAATCGAACTGGATCGCGCCATATTCGAACATCATCGGGTAGTTATTGTCGGCGGCATCAGCTTTCATTATTTTGCGGGTTTCACCGGCGGCCGAAAACTGATCTGCCCCGGCCTAGCCTCGGCCAAAACGATTTCGGAAACACATAAACTAGCTTTCGACTGCGAAACAAAAGCCCGGCGATATGGTGTCGAAACCGGCCGTCTCGACGGAAACGCCGTGCATGAGGCTTTCATGGAAGCCGTCGCGAAGATAGATCCGTCATTCGCGATCAACGCCATCGTGAACGACGCGGGCGAGGCGGTCGATCTTTTCTGCGGAAACTGGATCACTTCACACCGTTCGGCATGCGAACATTACGGAGCTGCTAAAACAATTCAACTTGCCAAAAAACGCGACCTGGTCCTCGTAAGCTGCGGCGGTTCCCCGCATGACATAAACATGATCCAGGCGCATAAGGCTCTCGAAGCGGCTTCTCGCTGCTGCACGGACGGAGGCACGATAGTCTTTCTTGCCGAATGTCCGGACGGCCTTGGGCGAAAAGATTTTCTCGATTGGTTTGATTGCGAAAACAGCGGAAGTCTCGCGAATCGATTGTGCGAAAACTACCAGGTCAATGGCCAGACCGCATGGAGCTTGCTGAAGACGACTGAAAGGTTTGACGTTAGGATGGTAACCAGCCTCGACGAATCAGCGTGTACAAAAATGAGGATGCGAAAGATCGAAGTGTCATTCATTACAGAGCTGTCAAACGAACGAAGGGAAGGATACATCCTCCCCTTCGGTTCAAAATTACGGACTGTGCTCGATCCTATTTCTTCACAGCGAACGTTCTTGCGATCGAGTCGGTCTGGTTCCTGATAGCTTTAAGCTTATCGCGTTCTCCAATAAACCTCAGCACGTAGACCGTTGTATCGTTGGCACGCAGAAAATAAAATCGACCGCTCATATTACGGCCCGTTCCGACGAATTCGAAATTGAAAGCGGTCCCTTTTAGAAATCCGGAAAAATTCTCTTCTTTGCCCGCAACATATCCCACGCGAAACTGTAGCTTCTGCTCTTCGCTTTTAATAATGTCCGTCAACAGTGCGCCCGTTGCCACGGTCATTTTTCGGACCTCGAGATGACCGTCGTTCCGGTCGCCAAAGACATATTCAACGTTCGGACTGGTCGCCGAAGGTTTAGTAGTCATTTTCCAGCGCGCATCCGGAAGATCGAAGGAATATTCGACGGTAGGGTCGCTGAACGAACTGCCCTGCGCGAAACCCGCAGCCGAAAACAAGAGGCAAAATATGGCCAACGCAACGATCTTGAATTTCTCCGATCTCACTTTCTTATCCATTTTAGTAGTGATACAAGTCTAACCGAAAAAACGGTAAAAGACGAGAATTTTGATGTTTGGCACACCGGGAATGTTGTATGTCTTCATCTTTATCACCATAACTCACGTTTCGCTCACTACGAGATAAACCATTGGAAAAGTGGGATTTATCAAACGCCAACTAACAGTCAGATCGAATTGTTCGACATTTAGACTGCCCACGGCGTCTAAGCTTGCAGACACGGATCGAACTTGCCGTTGCCATATTAAAAGTTTCGAGGACCATAAAATGAAAACCCGCTCATTATTATCACAAAAAGCCGCAGCCATATTGTCCCTATTCGCGCTTATTTCGCCGATGTATGTTTTCGGCGTAGACACGCGGCCTCCGGCAAAGCCGCTTAGCCAGGACCAGAAGATCGTCCACGTGCTCAACCGGCTAGGTTTCGGCGCACGGCCGGGAGACGTCGAGCGCGTCAAACAGATCGGCCTCGATAAATATATCGACCAACAGTTAAATCCATCCTCCATCAACGATTCGGTTGCTGAAAGTAAGGTCAGAAACCTCGAAGTATTCAATTTATCCACGGCCGACCTGTTTGCAAAGTATCCAAATCCGGGTGCCCTCCTGAAACAGCTGGGCGAAGGCAAAAAGGCACAAGCGAATGCTCGGAGCCAAGCCTCCGACGCGAAAACAGCCGACGGGACGAAGCCCGCGGAGCAGCAGGACCCGAACGCTCTGACCGTCGACCAGCAGAAAGAGCGTCGCGAAAAATTAGCGGCCTTGTACAAGGAGTACGATCTTCGGCCCGCAGGTCAGATCGTTCCGCAGATCGCGGCGAACCGTATTCTCCGCGCCGTTTATTCCGAACGTCAGCTTCAGGAAGTGATGGTCGATTTCTGGCAAAATCACTTTAATGTTTTCGCGG
>JBDTXM010000028.1:0-21686 GCA_040006215.1 Acidobacteriota bacterium | reverse complement strand
CGGTTTTATTAAGGTCTAGAGTGGCCTCCGGTTTTTTAGGTGGCTCGGGCGGTTTGGGCTGGGCCGCGACGAGTATCGGAGCTAAAAAAAACAAAACACCAAAAACGGCAGATAGGAGAAGAATCTTCATTACGATCTCGCTCCATTTAAGCCGAAATCGTCCATTCGAGAATTGGCTGCGTCGAGCGCGTCGGCGAACATTCCGTTCTCTTCGTCAAGCATTTCTGAGACCGACCGAGAGTTTTCGAAGGAGAGCTCTGCGTCCGTTTTGTCTTCTGCAAGAAGGGTAAAGCTCTGAGCGGTCGAACCAACAACTAAGACCCTGCTGCCGAACCGGACGGTCGAGATCGTACGTCCGCTTCCAAGAGATACTGATGATAGAATTGCGAGCTCCGGAGCGTCTGCGGCAAAAGTTGTTTTGGTCCCACCAAATCCTAATTTCTTCGCTCCCCACGCCCCGACGAAGATCAGACCCACGATCAGCACAAGTGCACCGAGCGTTTTTATCAGCAGGCTGCCTGAACTCGGCTCCTTAATTACTGCGTCCTCGCCGTTGTGCATAAATGGAAGACTGTCGTTCTCGTTCACTACTTCGACATTCTGCGGGGACGTATTCGCCGTTTGCGCGGAGCAGAACATGCTGCAAGCAGCAATCACCACCGCGAAAACAATGAATTTTTGCAGAAAAGAAGGATGCATTTTAGTTTGGCTCGGTAATGATCTGACTTATGCGAACGCCCGCACGATCTTCTATCACAACGATCTCGCCGCGAAGCAGGGGTTTATCTTCTACGCGGACATCGACGCCTTCGCCGGTCGAGCGGGAAAGCTTTACTATGCTGGACTGGCCGAGCTCGAGGATCTCGCGAACGCTCAGCGTTGTCCGTCCGATCTCGACTGACAGCGGCAGCCGCAGGTCGAGGAATTCGCCCCAGGAGGCGATCGTGTTTTCATTCTCTGCTTTCATTTTCGTTTTTAGAGCTGGACGATGAAGTCGGTGATGTATATCGCCTTGACCTGCGGCTCTTCCGACGCAGCCTGGGCAGCCTGGAGCAGCTCTTTGCGAAGGGTTGCTTTACCACCGATCGTTAGGATTTCTTCCGATTTTTTATCGGATAAAACGGCGAGCATTGCGTTTCGGACACGAGTAACAAATAATTGGTCGGGCTTTTCGCTGGAGCTCTCCTCACCGCCAACGCCGAGGCTGACGGTCATTCTTAGATAACGAGCCTGTTCGGTATCGGCAAGATTAACGATAAAGGGCGGAAGCTCGACGACCTTTTTAACGTCCTCATCCTGCGGCAGGGCATTTTGAAGCGGGTCGTTCTTTTTAGGTTTTGACGCCGGATCCTGCTCCTGCGCACCTTCGGAATCCATTTTCGCCTGCGATTTCTTGTCGGCAGTCTTTTTGACCTCAGCGGCTGCGGCCGTGCGGCTACGCCAAAAGAAATATCCGCCGCCGGCGCCGGCACCCAGCACAATTACGATCATCAGGAGCAACATTATTTTCTTGAGGCCGCCTTTTTTAGGGGCGGTGGCACCGTCATCGGCCGCGGCTGCTTTTTCAGTATCGGACATAGAGGATCCTCCGTTTATTACAATTGCGAAATCCGTGCCAACGCCTCAAGCCCACAGATAACGGGGTTTTGAGACGACTTCAGCAGACGGAGCGGTATTTACAACTTATTTTTGACTGCCAGCGTCAAGGAATCGACACCCAAGGTTATGAATTTAAGGCCGGGGGATAAGTCTGTCTATTCGATCAGGGTTTGACCTTAGGCTTGTCAGGAATCGGATCGGATTCACCAACCGAGATAGAACCGGCAGTTTGCAGCCTTTTATTAGCCAGTCTAGTTTCGGCGGAATCGGGAGTTTTTGCGGCAACGGGAGTTTGTTTTGCTTCTGGTTCGGGTTTGGGATTGGCGGAATCCTTGTCGTCACCGTTCATTTCGCCGGGCCTGGGCTGGCTGACCGGAACGGTGCGGAGGACCGTGATGCTAATACGGCGGTTGGCAGGCGAATAGAGATCTTCAGGAACAAGAGGTTCAGTATCCGCGAATCCCACGATCCGGTGTATTTGGTCGGACTTTACGCAATTGGTTTCGAGAACGCGGCGAGCGGCGTTGGCCCGGTCGGCGGAAAGCTCCCAATTTGTATAGCCGTTATTAGATGGGAAGACCCGGCTATCCGTATGACCGCCGATGTTGATCTTGTTCGGCAGCGAACAAATACCATTCGCGATCTCGGCCAGGATTGCCTGAGCATCGGAAGTAAGGTCGGCGCTCCCCGAACCGAACGAGACTCGGTCGGCCTTATCGATCAGCTGGATCCGCAATCCTTCGTCGGTAACATCGATCTTTATCTGGTCTTTGTAACGCGAAAATTCGGGCCGCGTAGAAAACTGTTTCTGCAGCGTCTGAGCAACACTGAAAAGTAACTGTTCGTCGTCTTTAGACGTCTGGCTGGTCGGTTCCTTGCTGACCTTTTTCGCTTGGGAAAGTATTCCGCCCTTCATGGAGTCAAAAACACCAGGTGAACGAAAATAACTAGCGATCGCCTGTTTTAGCTTAGTGTCCGCCTGTGACACTAACCACAAGACCAGAAAGAGCGCCATCATTGCCGTTACGAAGTCGGCGTAGGCGACCTTCCAGGCGCCGCCGTGATGGCCGCCATGGCCACGAGCTTTCTTAACGCGGCGGCGAGGTTTTTTTTCTTCGGCTTTTGGTAGCTCCATGAACTTTTGCCTTTTGGCTCGTCCGGTTTATCGTGGCTTGATTTCTTTTAGGAGGGGTTCGATCTCGCTCGTCGCGGGACGGTCGAAACTGAAAATAGTCTTGCGGGCAAATTCGACCGCCGTTATAGGTGCTGCTCCATTTGAAAAAGCTACGAGGCCGGCCTTGATGCAGGAGAAATATTTGCCTTCGTCGTTGGCGAGATTTTCGAGGTTTGCCGCGATCGGGGCAAGAAATCCGTACGAAAGGAGCAGACCGAGAAATGTTCCTACCAACGCGGCCGCGACGTGGTGCCCGAGCTCCTCGGGCGGGCCGTCGAGATGCTGCATAGTGACGACTATACCGAGAACGGCCGCGACGATACCTAGACCCGGCAGAGCATCCGATGCGCGCTGGAGAAGCGTCGGGACCAGAGCACCCTCATCGTGATGGGTCTCCATTTCTGATTCGAGCATTATTTCCAGCTCCTCTGGCGAGCAGGCACCGTTAACGAGCATCTTCATCGCATCGCAAAAGAAATCGAGCGCATGATGATTGCCGGTGAACGACGGATATTTTGTAAAAATCGCAGACGACAGTGGATTATTAACGTCTTCCTCAATGGAGAGAAGTCCACCCTTTTTCGAGTTGATATAAACGTCGTACTGCATCTGCAGCACTTCCGAGTAAGTCGCTTTACTATAGGGCGATCCTTTGATGGCAACCGGCAGCAAAGCCAATATTCGCATCAAAAACTTCATCGGATTCGCAGCGATCGTTGCTCCCAGGACTGCCCCGATGATAACCACAAATTCCGACGGCTGCATCAGGACACCGAGTGGTCCGTCGATCATCAGGAATCCGCCGATGACGCAGACCATGACGATAATAATTCCGATAATGATTATCATATTGCTGAAACTTTAGGTAAAAAAATTAGAAGGGACCGCAGGTAAACTCGTGCTTTAGATCTCAAAAAAGCCTGTGTTTACCCGCGGCTGAACTGACCGTTTTCGATGCGGCATTTCCTGTCGAGCTCCCCGGAACTCAATTTACATATCGGAAAAACCACCCGAAACTTTAGACTATTTGCAGCAGATCCTGGAAGGTCTGGTTAAGGGTAGTGATCACGCGGGAGTTGGCCTGAAATCCGCGTTGGGCTTCGATCAGGTCAACGAATTCGTTGGTGATATTTACATTGCTCTGTTCAGTGTAACCACCCGCGATCAACCCGCGACCGCCGGAACCGGGGGCTCCGACTGTCGCCTGTCCCGATCCAAGCGTCTCGGCAAACATATTTCCACCTTGCCGGCCGAGGCCTTCGGGTGAGTTAAAATTAGCCAGGGCATATTGTCCGATGATCCGTGATTGCCCGTTAGAAAATATCCCGTAGATGTTGCCGTTAGGATCGACAGCCGCTCCGTTCAATTCGCCGGGCTTAAAGCCATCCACCGTGGTGGAAGAGACCGCCGAGATTTGCGCAAAGCTCGTAATATTAAAGGATCCAGGTGTTCCGTCCACATTTGTGTCGCGAAGGTTCAGGGTGATCGACGGCAATACGGCGCCGCCGCCCAACTGTGTCTGATCCGGAATTATCGATAGCGATGTCGGCGACGTCAGATTCCCGTTGGCGTCGAAGGTGAAGCTTACCGGGGCTCCGGACGCTGCTCCTCCGTTAACACTCGTCTGAGCGGGGGCGGCATTCGGTGCGACGGTCGCGGACATCAGGAATGAGCCGTCAGCCTGCCTTGTAAACGCCATGTCAACCGAATGCTCTGCTCCCAGGGAATCGATGGCAGTCATCGGCGCGTGAAATACGCTGCCGGTCACTGAGCTCGAATCAAGGTTCATACGAATCGTACCATTCGTCGTAACCTGAGGGGCGATCGTTTGTCCGATCGGGATCGTCAGTGAGGTCAAGGCTGCACCGGTTGGCACAACGCCGTTCACTGCCTGGTATCCCTGGACCTGCCCGCCGCTTGGTGAAACGACAAGGCCCTGATTGTTCACTGTGAAATCACCAGCCCGCGTGTAGCCGGACGTGCCGTCGGGATTGCGGACAACGAAGAATCCGTTTCCCTGGATAGCCGCCTGGATAGGCGAACCCGATTCGCTCAAATTCCCTTGCGAGAAATTGGTATGTACAGAAGCGGTTTGCACACCGTTGCCGATCTGCAGACCGTTGCCTGCGCCATTTAGACGAATGCCGTAGCGGTTCGCAAATACGTCCATGAACGTAATGCTGCTGCTCCGGAAGCCGATAGTGTTCGCGTTAGCGATATTGTTGCCTACGACGTTTAAAGCATTGCTGCTTGCGTTTAGGCCTGATAGCGATGCACCGAATGAAAAAGTCATATTCTTGATCTCCTAACTCTTAATTTTTGACCGGGGTTGAGACGGCCGTGGGCTGATTTTGCTGCTGCAGCAAGAGGTTTAACTTTTCGATCGAATCGCGAATGCCGACGAGCTGATCGAGCGAATTGAATTGGGCAAGCTGGGCGACGAACGCGGCCCCATCCTGCGGTGCAAGCGGGTCCTGGTTCTTTAGCTGAGCGACAAGCAGACTCATGAACATATTACGTTCGGAGGCGCCTTCGCTTACGGGTGCGGTGCTGGATGCGGTTCGTGTGTTCGGCAGTGAACCGATGGAATTCATTACGGATGTTACGTCAATAGACATTAAATTACTCCTACATTTTTCGCGGCTAGGCCCGCAGGTTTACTAGACGAACGTCATGTCCGTCTTCATTGTTTAAGACACCGTCCGGACCATCGTCCGGAACGGATCGTTGCTCGGCTCTACCGAAATTACGAGGGCTGTTTTTCTGAGCATCGCCGCCCGTTGCAAGCGATGCATCGTGCGAGATATTGAGTTCGGCCACCTGAAAACCCGCATGTTCGAGAGCACTGCGAAGATGCTCGAGTCCCTGGCTGAGGATCTGACGCGTCTGTTCGCTTTCTGTCTGAAAACGGGCCGAGATGGCTCCTGAAGAATTCTTTTCGAGCGTGACCTCGACATTGCCGAGCTCAGCTGGATGAAGCCGCATTTTCATAATGCGTTTCTCGCCAGACATCTCCATCGAACCCGCAAGTGAGATAAGATGCGGCTCGACCTGTGCCGCAACCGTCCTGCTCAGATCGCTCGTGCCTGCAGCGGCCTGGGGAGCCGCTTTTGCCGCAAGGCTAGTTGGTTCGCTCGGGTTTATGGTGATGTTTTCCGCCGAATAGCTTTCAGGATCTTTCTGCGATGCCTCGGGCTTGCCGGAAACCGCAATGTCGCTAGCTATCGAAAGGATCTGTTTGAACTGGCCACCTATCTTTGATTCGACGGGCCCGGTGAAATTGGGGACGATATTATTAATGAAAGGTCCGTCGTCGGGTACTTTTGCAGGTGTGTCATCGACACGCGAATTGCCGATCTCGAGATTTGCATTCAAAAATTTCGGTGAAGTTTTCTGTGCGGCGGTAACCGGTGCAAACTGGCCCCGCAGGCTGATCAGAGAAGGAGCGGAACTTGTATCCGCCACTCCCAACTTCGCCGGCTCGCCGCGTGCTTGTGTTTGCTCGGTAAATTGTCGAAACGTCTCGTCCTGGATAAGATCAGCGTTTCGAGCTTCAGTCGGAGTTTGAGCTTGAGCGTCGGGAAGGATCTCGTCCATCGCCGTGATTACTTTTTGCGAGCCGTTAATTGTGTCAGGCAGTGGAGTGTCAGACGTCGGCGATCCGAGAACCTGTGTTTCGGGCAGAATGGCCGAAACTTCGGCCGGCGGGGTATCCTGCAGAACGGGTGCCGGAGCATCGACGGGCGGTGTGAGCGGCAGGCAAAATAAAGCCGTGAGACCGGCCTGATCGAGCTCGAACGGCTTGGACGCGGGTTTGCCCCTAAAGCCTGTTGGTGTTGCTGTCGAGATCTGGTTGATCATTTTGTGTGCGATATCTGCCTCGCAAATCGTGTCGATATCATTTCGTCAACACTGTTCTGTTCCTGCCGCTGGTATTCCGACTCGTGACGTGACATCTGGTTAATGCGAAGCTGGTCGGTGACCTTGACCTCGCGCATCGCCAGAGCGACCTTTTCACTCTGCCCACGGCAGGCATGGTTCTTTTCCGCGAGATTTCTCTCCGCTTCTTGCTGGAGGCGATTTAGCGACGCGAAATGATTCGAGTTGAGCTCCATTTCCATCGAGGTCATCTGCTCGCCGCCCCCCAAACGCAGTGCATAGTCATCGATCGCCTGCAGCCGCATTTGCTCGATGCTCGTGACACTTGATGCCGCCTGCTCGGCCTCGGCTTGGAATTGGGCCAGTATCAGTCCCTCTCTTTCTTGCCGCATTTCGCGGACGTTGTGGACGGATTGCAGTGTGAACTTGAATTTCCTCATACGGTTTTAATTTGCATCAACTTCTCGATCGAGTCGTCGAAATGCGCCTCTTCCTCCCGCTCCTGTTTTAGAAAGGACTCGATCTCATCATGGCGGGCTATCGCGAGATCGATCGTGCGATTGCTTCCCATTTGGTAAGCACCGATATTGATCAGGTCTTCGGCCTTTTCGTACGAAGCGATAAGCTCGCGCACCTTTCCCGCTTGCGTCCGGTGCTCTTTCTCGGCCACCACCGAAAATAGACGCGAGTTGCTGTTTAGGACATCCACACACGGGTAGTGATTTCGGGTAGCAAGCTCACGTGAAAGCTGAATGTGGCCGTCGAGGATCGAGCGAACGGCGTCGGCTATCGGTTCGTTCATATCGTCGCCTTCGACCAGCACGGTGTAAAAACCCGTGACCGAACCGCCGGTGCTGAATCTGCCTGCACGTTCTAGAAGCCGCGGCAGCAGGGCAAAAACTGAAGGCGTATAGCCCTTCGACGAAGGCGGCTCGCCCGCGGCGAGGCCGATCTCACGCTGGGCCATGCAAAATCGTGTGACCGAATCCATGATCAGCAGAACGTTGGCTCCGGTGTCCTTAAAATATTCGGCGATAGCTGTCGCGGCCATCGCCGCCCGAATGCGGACTAGGGCGGAATCGTCAGAGGTCGAAACTATCAGGACGCTCCGTTTCATCCCTTCTTCGCCAAGCTCATTCTCGATAAATTCGCGAACTTCACGCCCGCGTTCACCGATCAGTGCGATCACGTTAACGTCGGCCGCGGAACGCTTTGCCATCATGCCGAGAAGGGTCGATTTGCCGACGCCTGATCCGCCAAAAATTCCTATTCGCTGTCCCGCCCCGATCGTCAGCATGCCGTCGATAACGCGGACCCCGGTTTCGAG
The DNA here is from genome assembly GCA_040006215.1 of Acidobacteriota bacterium. GTDB lineage: Bacteria > Acidobacteriota > Blastocatellia > Pyrinomonadales > Pyrinomonadaceae > OLB17. The sequence continues at coordinate 13,707 of JBDTXM010000028.1, read as the reverse complement.
AGGTTCGTCGATATTGTCGCGTTCGAGTGGATTGGTTGTGCCTCGGGTCAATGGATATGAGGTCTTTGTCGTGATCTCGCCGAAACTGTCGAGCGGACGTCCGAGAGCATCGATCGTACGGCCGAGCAGTTCGGGGCCGACGCCTATTTCGCTCTTTACGCCGGCAGCGATTATCGGATCGCCGACGCGAACGGGCGGCATTTGCCCCAAGGCCATCAGTAAGACATGATTATCGCGAAAGCCTACCACTTCGAGGATCGTATTTCGCTCGCCGGTCGCCGTTGGAAGATAGCAGAGATCACCAACGGAAACGGCCGGCCCTTGCGCCTCGATGATCAGCCCGACGCTCCGCATCACACGCCCGACCGATTTCAGCGGTTCGATCTTTTCAAGTTTTTGGCGATATGCGGAAAGCATGTTTTATTGATTATGCGAACAAGCCTCTGGCTATCTCGTCGAACTGTGATCCGATCCCGGCATCGATGTCGCCCGTCTCGGTATGCACGAGGCATCCGCCGACAGATATCGACTGGTCTTCGACAAACGACAGAGCTCCTCGAAAATTACAGGCGTCGCGATGGGCCTCGACAAAGGCAAGGTCTTCAGAGTTGAGGTGAACGGTCGCGACGGTGCGGCTGTTGAGGTTGCTTAGCGAAACTTTTACAAGGGTGAGTGCGATCTCTCTGTCGATCGTCACCTCTCGGCGGACAACTTTTTTGGCGATCTTCAGGGCGAGATCTACAAGATCCTTTTCGGCTCGGCTGGTTATTTCGTCAGCAAGCGACGAGATATGCTCGATAGTGTCGGCCAGCCTTCCGCGTATCTCGGCCACCTGTTTTGAGACTGCGGCATCGATCTCGGACTGGATCTCGACGTCGCTCATCGATCCCGGAGCGTCGTGCTGAATACTGTTTTTGGCCTCGGCGATTATTCGGGCCGCCTCATCGCGTGCGTTTTGGATGATCTCGTCGACCGCATCTGAGCTGTTTAGGTCGTATGCCGAAAGAGCATGCTGAACATCATCAAGATCTTGCGCTCCGTAGCCATGCGTACGTCCGGTGGCATCACCGAATCTCGGCAGCGAGAATGGGGCGAATACCGGAGCGTCATTTTTCTTGTGAACTTTAGCTAACATATTCGTCCGCACCGCCTCCGCCGGACAAGCTAACAACGCCTTGTTCGTCGAGCAGCCGAAGCACCTCTACTATTTCCCGCTGGGCACTGGTCACATCCTTTAGCTTTACCTGACCCATGAAATCCATCTCTTCCTTCATCATCTCGACAGCACGGCTGGACATGTTCGAGAAGAATCGGTCTTGTAATTCGGCAACGGTTCCCTTGAGAGCAAGGCCAAGGAGCTTTTTATCTACACGCTGCATGATCTCGCGTATACCGAGGTCGTCGATCAGAAGCAGGTCTTCGAAGGTGACCATGAGGTTGCGAATTTCGAGCGACAGTTCCGGATTGCCTTCTTCAATACTTTCGAGCATCTGCCGCATCGTCTCGCGATCAAGATGGTTGCAGATGTCCGCAACGGCGCGAATGCCTCCGATGCTTGTACGGCTCAGGCCGCTTACGGCGGAGAGTTTTTGGCTGAGAATATTCGCGATCCGTTTCACGACATCCTGCGAAACCGTCTGGAGGCTCGCGAGCCGCAGAACGATCTCGCTCCTCTGCGATTCCGGAAGCTGCTGTAGAACGGTCGACGCGGTGGCCGGCTCAAGATGGGCGAGCACGACGGCGATCGTCTGCGCATGTTCGGCCTGAAATAGTTTTGCGAGCTGCTGCGGATCGGTTTTCTGAAGAGCTTCGAAACTAGCGGGAGATTCGAGTGCGTGCATCACTTTGTCGGTCAAACGCTTGGCATGGTCGCCCCCGAAGCTCTTTATCAGAAGGCGCTTGGCATAATCCACGCCGCCGGCCGAAACATAGCTGCGAACGGTCAAAAGCTGATGAAATTCTTCGATAACGTTATCCGAGACGTGAGACCTGACGTTGGGTAGAAGGGCGAGTTCTTTCGAAAGTATCTGCACTTCGTCCTCATCAAGGTGTTTGAACAGTGCGCTTGCGGCCGCCTCGCCGAGTGATAGACACAGGATCGCTGCTTTTTTGGCTCCCGGTATTTCATCGACGGCGACCGTGGTCGGGCCTGAGGTTACCACAGGGATCGTTTCGAGAGCTTCGGTTTTTTGTGTTTCTAACGACGGCATGAATTTATCGGGTTAACTTTTGAGTTTAGGCGCCTTCTCTCAGCCATCCTCGCATCGTGCCTACTACAGTCTCGGTATCATCGATGCTTTGTGCGGCGATCTGTTTTCTTAATTTCTCAACACGTCGTCCCTCAAGGCCTCCGGTCTCCATCTGTTCTTCCATTTCTGCGACGGTCATCATTGGACGGAGTTCCGAATACGTGCTATCGCCGATCTGCTTAGGCGAATCCGTCTCGGCTCTTCGCCGTTCCTGGACGCCCTCGGGCAGGAGTAACCGCTGAGCTTCAGCCTGCGCACTGGCCGCCTTTAGGGCCTTGCGCGCGGGGCGGACGACGAAGAACAGGATGAGCAACGCAACCAGGACCAGCGCCCCATATTTTGTCGAATTGGATACGATCTGCTTGTTCTTTTCGAGGAACGATGCCGCGGCACCGGTATTTTCGGCTTCCGGCTTGCTGAAGGGCATCGTCTGTACGACGACCGAGTCGCCGCGATTCGGATCGATCCCTACTGCGGCACCGACAAGGTCCTGTATCTGCCTGATCTCGTCGGTCGTCCTGGCAACTTCAATGCCGCCAACCAATTTGTGATCGACGACAACTGAAACCGTCAGACGATTAATCCGGCCCCCGCCTCCGATCGTTTTTTTCGTGGTCTTGTCGATCTCGTAATTCACTGTGGAAGTGGTCCGCGAATCACCGGAGGCAGCGGGAGTTGCCGGCGGCGGTGTGGGAGAAGGCTGCGTTGCCGGATTGTTAGCTCGTGCACCGACGACACCCCCTGGGGTGACCAGGCCAGCGGCGTTTCGTGCCTCCTGAGATGTCTGCTGCGAGCGAACTACCTGAGATTGAGGATTGTATTTTTCCTCGTTTTGTTCGGTCTGGCTGAAATCGATATCGGCTGCAACGTCGGTACGAACTCGGTTGTCGCCGACCACCGGCTCGAGCAAGGTCATCACGCGGGCCGCGGTTTCTGCTTCGAATTTTTGCTTTGCTTCAAGCTGGGCTTGGAAAGCACCCGAGTCGCCGCTTGTTCCGCTTCGGTCGCGCCCGGCTGCCACGAGAAGTCGCCCATGTGTGTCCATCACTGAAATATTTGACGGGTCGAGACCTTCGATCGAACTCGCGACAAGGGCAACGATTCCCTCGGTACGCTCATTTGATAATTCCTTATTTTGACGCACACGCACCATCACGGAAGCCTTGGCGCCCTCTTCCTTTTCCGCGAAGATGGATTCTTTTTTCGGCGTGACATGAACGCGGGCAGATTCGATCTCGTCCATTCCCTCGAGGGTTTTGGCGAGTTCGCCTTCGATCGCACGTCGATAATTTATCTGCTGGGCAAAATCAGTTGCACCGAAGCTGGTCTTGTCGAATAGGTCAAACCCTACGTGGCCGCCGGACAACGCGCCTTCGCTCGCCATCTGCAGCCGCAGCTCCGCAACCCGTTCACTCGGCACCTGGATCGTAGTGCCGCCGTTCGAGATCGAGTACGGCACGTTCGCCGCCTTTAATTTTTCGACGATCGTTTCGGCATCACCCGGTTTGAGGTCCGTGAACAGGACCCGATAGTCTGGCTGCGAGCTGTAATAGATCAAACCGCCGATCAGCCCAAGCGTGGCGATCGCTGCACCGACCGTTGCCACGCGCCCTGAGATCGGCAGGCGGGTCCAAATATCTCTGAGTTGTTCTATTACAGAAGCCATTTTTTACAAGTGTGATCGGCTGGTTCCGAAACGAAGGAAAGAATTAGTGGGAGGAGATCCTGGGAAGGAATCTCAAAAAAAGCCTTTTTAGACCGGCATCCTCATGATCTCGTCGTATGCGCCGATAAGCTTATTACGGATCTGAAGTCCGAGTTGAAATTTAAGATCGGCCGTTTGAAGAGCAATGATCGTCTTGTGGATATCGGGAGATTCGCCCGTGACCGCTTTGGAAATTTCCTGCTCGGCACCTTTCTGAGTCGCATCTACCGAGTCGACAGCACCTTTAATAAGCGAGCCGAATCCGTCGCCGGAGCCTTTTGGGCCGCCGGCGACGATCCCTTTGGCGGGGATGCCTGGTGTGGAAGAAGTTATTGCGTTGATATTCATAGTGGCAGGTGGTTTTAAGCGTCGCCCAGATTGATGCTGACGCGGGCAAGTTCCTTTGCGGTATTAAAAACTGTTGCGTTGGATTCGAATGAGCGGGCGGCCGAGATCATGTTGACCGTCTCCTCGAGCGGGTCGACATCCGGCATCTTAACGTAGCCGTTGGCGTCCGCATCGGGGTGGCCAGGCTGATACTGCATAACGTATTGATTTTCGTCGGCGATAACGACATCCGACTTTACGCCTTGGGGGTTGGTAGCTGCATTGGCGTCGAACAGGCCGCTTTGCGTTGCCCTCGTCTGCCATTCGTCGGTCAGTCCCTGAGCCGTAAAAACGATATCGCGCCGCTGGTACGGCTTTCCGTTGGCGGCCCTCGTGGAATTGGCGTTCGCAAGGTTGGCTGACGCCGCCTCGAGCCGTTCGCGCTGGGCAGTCATTCCTTGTGAGGCTATTTTGAAGATCGTGAATAAAGACATATGTGGGTGCTTGTGTCTGTCGAGAATTATTTGCCTTCACGGATGGCGGTTCGAAGTAGCCGTAGTCGCGATTGCAGCATTTTGGCACCGAAGTTAAAATTGCTGCCTGTTTGGGCGAGATCAGCCATTTCCTTTCCAGTATCAACCGTATTTCCGTCGAGCCCGATCGCGTTCGGCACCTGGTCCTTTACGCGCATTTCGCTCGAAAATCCCATTTCCTGCTGCTTTGACGTCGGGAGTGCGCTTTGCTCGGCCGCTTGACGAAGGTAGTCCTGAAAATCCAGTTCCTTTGCAACGAATCCGGGCGTGTCGGCGTTCGCGATGTTTCCGGCGATCACCTCGGACCGGCGGCTCTGGACATCAAGAAATGTCTGAAGCAGATCGGTTACATTATCGCCAGTCGTGATATTCATCTAGACAAACCTCCGCTTGAGGCAAAAGCAATGCACGTGCCTCACAACAAAACCTTTATAAACATTGGCTTTTGTCGATCCGTTAACGATTTTGAGAGACGACCAAGTGTCGGCGGTCCGTAAATAATGTCATTTTGTTGACACTTTCGGCTTTTGAGGGCATTCTGTTCAGGGCGATAGCCGAATTCGCCGTCGCTCCCGCACTCTTTGTCATAAACGTGAAAGCAAATATTTTAGTTGTCGAAGATGATGCGCGTCTGCGCACGCTCTTGCTTGAGGTCCTCAGCCTCGAGGGGCACACGCTTGCCAGCGCCGACTCGGCTGAGGCGGCGATCGAACATATTAAGAAGGAAAAGGTCGACGTTCTGCTGACCGACGTAAATCTGCCGGGCAAGACTGGTCTCGAACTTTTACCGATCTGCCTTCAGTACAATCCCAAGGCCTATTTGATGGTAATGACCGGCTTCGCCTCGATCGACACGGCCGTCCAGGCAATGAAGCTCGGCGCCGCTGATTTTCTGTGCAAGCCGATCGCTCTCAGCGACCTGACCTCCGCCATCAAGATCGCCGTCAAAAAACTCGAGGAACCCTTCGTTCCCGTAGCCAGCCAAAACATCTCCAATTCCCCGATCATTGCGACGTCGGTCGTTATGCTCAACGTGCTCGAGCAGGTAAACATTATTGCGCCTTACAAGATCAACGTTTTGATCACCGGCGAAACCGGCACCGGCAAAGAATTGGTCGCGAAGGCTGTACATCAGACCAGTCCGCGGGCAAAAAACGAATTTATCGCGATGAACTGTGCTGCAATACCAGAGCAGTTGCTCGAAGACGAGCTTTTCGGCCACGTAAAAGGAGCGTTTACCGGCGCGCAGACCGAGCGCAAGGGCCGCTTTGAACAGGCCGACGGCGGAACACTGTTCATGGACGAGATCGGCGACATGAATCTTGCCCTTCAGGCCAAGTTGCTCCGTATCTTGCAGGAAAGTGAATTTGAAAGGCTCGGTTCGACCAAGACGGTAAAAGTTGACGTTCGTGTAATCGCTGCAACCAGCGCAGATCTCGAAAAAATGATCGCCGACGGTACTTTCCGCTCTGACCTTTATCACCGCTTGAACGTCGTCCACCTGCGGCTCCCCGCTCTGCGAGAGAGGCCCGACGACATCCTGCCGCTGTCCGAAGGATTACTGGAAAAATTTTGTCACGAGACCGGTTTGCCCTCAAAAAAGATCGCTCCCGAGGCCTATCATGCCCTGATCTCGTACTCGTTCCCCGGCAATGTTCGCCAGCTTCAGAATGCAATGGAGCGTGCGGCCGTTTTTTCCGGACCCGCCACCGAGATAAAGCTCGAGCATCTACCCGAAGAGATCAGGAATCAGGGAAGCCTCTTCCAGCTTTCTCCAAACCTCGTTCCAAGTACTATTCCTGACGAGGGCATCGACCTCTCTGATGTCGTCTCGCAGGTAGAGCGACAACTTCTCCTCCAAACTCTCGACAAAACCGGCGGCAACAAAATGCAGGCGGCCAAGCTTCTTAACATGAAGCGCACCACTCTCGTCGAAAAGATCAAACGCCTCCAGATCGAGGCCGAAGGCGAGGACGCCGTAGCCGACTAAACGCTGTCTTTGAAAGGCCATGCGCGATTGTTAATACTCGTTGTACAGCGCCGTTTTCGAGCGGTTCTTGCTTCTCCCAATGCAGATCTCCGGAAACTCTATAGTCTGACCCACCAAATGAGCCGAATATTTGCGCACAGGCCTCGAAGCGGAAATTCCGAGCCAGATCCCCAAAATTTATCTCGGCGAGGTGGCCCAAGTGGAGATAACTTTATCGCTCCCCCTAGGAGCGGTTCCTCACATCTCAATTCTTATTTGACAGATCTACCGAACCGGGCCAGGCGCATGTGAAGCAGTGGATATGGACGTCCGGCCTCGTCTAGCTCGGACCGGCCTTCAACCACAAAACTACACGCCTCGTAGAAGTCACGAGCAGCCAGGTTCTGCTCGTTGACATCCACTGTAAGTTCGCCGTGAAGAGCACGAGCGTGCTCGACCATACGCCGACCGATCCCGCGTCGAAGAAACTCCGGAGCCAGGAACAAGGATTCCAGCGTATTCCTCAACAGGCCCATGAACCCTATGATCGTTCCAGAGTCCCCGCAGGCGACCCAAAACTCTGTCTCGTTGGACGTCAGATATTCGCGCACTTGAGGGAGAAAGGACGCAATATCCTCTTCCGATACAAATGTATGTGTAGCCCGGACAGATCGCAGCCACACATCGAGGAGCACCTCGCTATCTTTCTGGATCGCCAGCCGAATCTCCATCACTTTTTTTTCTCGCGGAACGATATCCATCGATCGAGAGTGGACCGGGGCCGCACAAAACGATCGCCGCCAGAGACGCTAAATAGAACAGGTCAAGCTCAACCCCAGGCTGTCCGAATTGGCTCCCGCCCGGCGTTACCTCTTTGAGTTTGATCGAGCTAAAGCCAAATTGGAGATGAACGGTAAACGCCGCGACGAGCAGGATCGTCGCAAGCGGCAAGCTAACCAGCGGCACAAACGTACCGATCATCAGCGCAATACCACGTAAAAGTTAAATAATTATCGTCATCCAACCCATGAGTTCGAGCACCGGTACGCCGAGAGCCCGTAGATTGTCGATGAAATGATCGGGACCGTTCGCCAGCTTGGCATAGCCGGGCATGGCGAAACCGAACCCGACCATCCCACGTAAGGGAGTCACTGCCCCTTGTTCGAATTTAGTGATCATTAATTGCCCCTTTTCCCGACATCTTTGGGCGGCCCGATCACGAATGCGTATCAGGGCGGCGATCGGTTACGTAAATATCTTTGGATCGGCTTGTAACTGTCTCAGGCATTTTGCACGCAGTAGATGGTGTGGAAAGTACGAACCGAATGTCTGATACACGACCGAGGTCACTGAACCCTTCCGTAATATTTTCGATTCCAAAGGCCGAGAGGGATCAGGAGGTCATCGAGACACGACTCCAGGTTTTCGAAGCCGAAGCGATGCAGCATGTCAAGGAGCTTTATCGCACCGCCCTCAGGCTGACTCGCGACCCGGCCGAGGCCGACGACCTCGCGCAGGAGACGTATATGCAGGCGTGGAAATCGTTCGATCGCTACAAGCAGGGCACTAATTGCCGGGCTTGGCTCTATAAGATACTATTCAACAAATTCGACCATTACCGCCGCAAAAAGTACACGCAGGCAAAGTATTTTCAGGAAGCCGATGAGCTTGTTTTTATCAACTCGGTCTACAAGCCCTCAGTGCCCGCTCACCTCACCGATACCGAGGTCATCGCGGGCCTCAATCGATTGTCGGGCTACTATCGCTCAGTCATTCTTTTGGCGGATCTCCACCAGTTCAACTACAAAGAGGTGGCCGAGATCCTGAATATCCCGATCGGTACGGTGATGTCGCGTTTGAGCCGCGCCCGCACACATCTCAGAAAGTCATTGGTCCGCACGGCGGTAGAATTTGGCATCAAAGTCAGCACCGGCTCAGATCGCGGCGTGAGCGGCTGAACAAAATGAACATTTCGAACAGCTGAACATTCTGAACAGTCACGCGCCTCTGAACACTGAACACGAACATCGTCCTCCTCGAACTTGCCGCAAAAATGCTGTAACCGTGGAACAAACCGGGTTGACCTCGCAGAAGCCCGCTCGGTGAGCAAGGGCTTACCTTCCAACCCGAGCGAGACCAAACCTTCGAGAGACGACAAAAATGTGCTGAAACCGTGGAACAAGGGAACGAGTTATATGCACAAAGTGTGGAACGTTCCACAATCTGTGAAACGGCTGTTCCCCGCCAATGCATTATTCAGCTCTTTTGTAATTAAAAAAAGGAAGAGAACACCACCCAGGCATCTCTTCCTTTCGGCCTGCAACCTTGTTAAAGATTGCGAACCGGACCGAGGACCTCTTGTACCCGCACAAAACGTCCCGGCATCGAAATGATCTTTTTTCTAGAAGTTGCTGTCGTAGGCGAGGCCGGTGGTCTTCTCGTGAAGATAAGCGTTTGCGTTCTGAGTAGATCGTCCGAGTGCCTTGAGCTGCTTGAGCGTGTCCTCGCGTGAGGTGGTAAGAAGCTGGCGCGTGTGTTGGTCCTGCATCAATGTCATATTCGACAGTTCGATCACGCGTTCGGTGATGTCGTATTTGCTGACACTCTCGCCGATCGATTCCAGATGCCCGCGAAGTTCGCCGATCTGATGCTGAAACGTTTCGAGCCGTTTGCCGATCGCGGTACGTTCCGAGACGATGTCCCAGATCTTGAGAAACTTTCCCTCCTGGGCGGCCGCAGTTTCCTCTCTCGCCAAGGCGAGAAGCTTTTCCAGGTCGCCGCATTGTGCACCGAGAAGGTCCATGAGCGAGTCGGAGTTTTTCGCGAGATTTTCGAAGGAAGCCATATGAATGGTATTTTCGATGCGATCAGGAGATCAGGCCGCGACGGCGGCCATCTGATGTGAAGCCGCCGGGACGCAGCGTTGTGAATTTGCCTGCCAGGCTTCGCGGACCGGCATCAGGGTCGCTGCTGCGCGACGCATCAACGGGGCATTAAGTTGGGCGCTTGCACGCAGGATCAGCACCGTGACGCTCCGGTATAAATTATCGAGATCTACAGCTACATGGCCGCCTCGCTCAAAGTCGAGAGTGTTCTGTAGGTAACTGATTATGTCGAGGGCCCGGGTTGAATGTTGTGCCTTTGCAACGAGGTCGTTTGCTTCGATATCGGCGGCGGTTAGATTGAGAAACTTGATGGCGCCGTCGTAGAGCATGACGATCTGTTTGATAGGGTCGGTCTCGGAATTAGCGATACGACCGTAGTTGGCGAGAGAATTTGTTCTTTGAAACATTGTGTTCGAAAAATCCTTTTAGCGATTAACTTAGGACAATGTACCTATCGGCGAGAACGTAAAAAACATGAGGGTGACACCAGGCGAAATGGCGTCATTAATTATTGTTATTGGTTAGCGATTTTATGATGCTCGTGAGCGACGTGCCCTGGCCGTTGAGCTGATTGATCGCGGCATCGGCAGCGGCGAATTGCCGGGTAAGCGAGGCACTCATCGCGTTAATTATCGCGGTGCGATCGGCGATCGTATTGTTAAGGGTTTTAACCGACGACTGATAACCATTGATTGCGTTTTGAACATTGCCCGTTATGTTATCGCTCAAACTGTTCGTCAGATCGTATGCGCCCTGAAAGATCCCTCTATCGGTGCTGGTTTTGCCAAAAAGCAGAGCGGAGACATCGCCCGGGTTCGCTTGCAGCTGCGCGTCGAGAGCCGCTTTGTCGAGGGCCATGTGGCCGTCGCGACCGATGCTGATCCCAAGCTGGGTGAGTGATGAAAGCGGTCCTCCATTGTCTAACGATTCGATATTTGCGATCTGGCTTAGCTGCTGCTGGACATTTCGCAATGCGGTGTCGCCAGCCAAGATCCCTGTCGGGCGTCCTTGAGAATCTTTCTTATATTGTCCGGCGATGAAATCCTGAACTGCGTTATATGCAGTTACGACGCTCGCCAGCTTATCGTCGACCTCACTCGACTGCGATACGGCGATGGTTGTCGAACCAGTCTTCGTCAGCTTTATATCTAGGCCCGTGATGGCATTCGAAACATCATTGGACGAACGCGTGATGCTGAGGCCGTTTAGGGTAAAGGCGGCATCGAGCTTTGTAAAATCTCCGTCCGTCGGATTAAGAGAATTCAATCCAAGATCGGCGGCCGTCGCCGTACCGGAAGTGTTGACCAGTTCGACGCGACCTGCGGCTCCTGTCTCGGTGGAGCTAAGCACGAGCTGCTGCCCTGTCCCGTCGCCGTTCACGTCAATAATAGTTGCGGTGACTCCGGCGTTCTTTGAGTTGATCGCATCGCGAAGCCCGGCGAGCGTGTTGTTGCTCGAATCGATCGTGACCGAGATGCCGGTGTCGGTTCCCCCCTTATTAAATTCGAATGTTGCTGTCGTATCGCCGCCGGCTAGAACGGGAGCGTCAACCGAAGTATATGACCGCGAGGTCTGAGCTAGATTGCTCGCAAGGCGCGTAACGGTCAGGTTGATATTTCCCACGGTGGCCCCGCTGGCCGCAGTTACGGTCGCAACGGCTGGGTCGGTCAGGGTCGCCGACCTGCCCGTTCCGACCGTTCGGTCGGTCAGGCTTTTGGTGGCCGCGGTGAGATTAGCTAGTAGGCCGTTGAGTTGTTTTAGTGCATCGACCCGGGTGTTGAAGTTTACGACCTTCGTTTGCATCTGCGTGATCGGCTGCGAACGCTGTGCAATGATCGCATCACGAATAGCGGTGAAATCAATTCCGCTGCCGATACCGCTAAAACCTATCGTGCTTGACATATATTTAAACCTTCTTATCTACAAATTTGGCCCGGATCTTGCCAAAGACCTTGCTAAATCTCAACGCCGCCTCTGTCGGGATCTGCCGAAGCGAATCGCCCGTCTTGTCATCGATCAGTTCTACGACCAACCGGCCGCTCTCCTTGTCCTGACTAAACCTAAGTGAGACATCCGTTTGTGTGGGACGTTCAACTAGGTTCGATTGTTTGGCTTCCTTGACTTGGTCTGCGGACTTCTTTGTGATCTCGGGGATCGTTTGTTTCGATTCGTCCCTGGCTTTTTGCACAATCGGCTGACGCTCGTCTTTCGGGTATGTAGCAAATGAAACTTGCATATTGTCCCTCCTTTTTGCTGCCTGGAATGGCCGCGGGCGAAGACTGCTTTTTCAAGCCAACCTTCGCCCGCGGGTCTTGTTAAGATAACTACTCGCGAGTACTATCTGAGCAGTGAAAGAACTGCATTGCCGGACTGATTGGCCTGAGCGAGTGCTGCGATACCAGCCTGCTGAAGTGTGCTTAAGCGAGCCAGATTCGAAGCTTCGGTAGCAACGTCTGCATCACGGATCGAGGATTCAGCCGATTTGTAGTTAACAACCTGGGTCGAAGCAAGGTCGATAGCCTGCGTCAGATTGTTCTGACCCGCACCAACCGTACCCTGAATGTCACCAAGCGATTGAACTGCCGTGCGGATGGTCGCGATCGCCGTTTTTGCGAGTGCTTCGGTCGAAATGTCCAAGGCGCCTATACCCAGTCCAGTACTGTCAGCCTCACTACCCGTCAGGTCAACCGAAACGACGTTTCCGGTGGAGCTTGCCTGTGCTCCGCCGCCCACGTAGGTATCGATCTGCTTAGCAAAGCGGGCCGTTTGTGCGTCCGTGTTCGTGAGGGAAATTGTAGCCAAGCCGATATTCTGGGCCTGACGATCTATTTCTCCAACGACGCTCGTCAATTCTGCCGACAAGGTAGCTCGGTTGCCAGAGAAGGTGCTCGAAGCAGACTGTGCGGCCAGCGTCGAAGCACGATCAAGCAGGTTCGAGATGGTGTTCAAGCCGCCATCAACGATCTGGAGTGTGGAGATACCGTCGTTAGCATTGCGGATTCCCTGTGAGAGAACGCTTGCGTCACTGCGGTAGCCGTTAGCGACTGCCAAGCCGGCTGCGTCGTCACCAGACTTGTTGATACGAAGACCCGAAGACAGACGCTGAATGGTCTGATTCAAAGCTGAGTTGGTAGCGGACACTCTGTACTGAGCACCCGAAGAAGTGGTGTTATTGATTAAAGAAAAATTTGACATTGTTTTTGTTCCTCCGTGAACTTATTGATCGCCGCATCCTTGCATTGATCTTTGTGGTTTTATTTAAGACTTTGATTCGCTTTCCGAATCGTAGTGTCCATATCGGTCTGCTGTAGAAAAACTTTAGGGCTTGAGAAATTATTCTTTTATCCAATGGATCAATGGTCCAGCACGACAACATCGACCCGCCTATTCTGTGCTCGTCCTTCGACCGTCAAATTGTCCGCGATCGGCTGAAAGCCTCCATAACCGGCCGCGGAAAGGCGTTCGGGAGATATGCCCAGATCGACAAGCCTTGAAAGGACCGTCGAGGCCCGGGCGGTCGAGAGTTCCCAGTTTGATGGATACCGAACATTAGAAATAGGAGTTGAATCGGTGTGCCCCTCGATCCGTATCTGTTGACCGCCGCTCTTGAGCAGGTCGGCGAGCGAGCTAATAACCGCTTCCGCATCCAGACTGATCGCGGCCTCGCCGGGAGCGAAAAATCCCGCTTCTGATAAGGAAACGATCAGACCGTCTTTACCCTGACGCACTTTCGTTTTCTGCATTAGGATGGCGTCCCCGCGAAGTTTCTTCTCGACGGCGTCACGCGAATCCGTGTTTGAATCACTCCCGGGCAAGATACCGCTGCCGCCGGATGTGTCGTGCGTGAAGCTCTCGGCGATTATGCGGGCCCGCTCTTTATCGCTTGCTGCGTACATGACGATAAAAAGTGCGAGCATCAGCGTTACCAGATCGGCATACGAGATCAGCCAGCGGTCGCGATGTCGATCTTCGCTTTCACCGACTCGGGCTTGGCGTGCACTTCTCATTTCGGCAGATTGAATTGATTGATTATTGCCCG
>JBDTXM010000027.1:0-22036 GCA_040006215.1 Acidobacteriota bacterium | reverse complement strand
CCGAAGACGAGATGAACCGGATCATCGAGCAGCGTCTGTCGCCGCAATATGTTTCAGTTCACGCTACCGATCTGAAAACGCGAGCCTATCTTTTGGGTGTGGACGAAAAGCGTGCAGACATTTCCGAAAAACTTCAGCGGCTGCTCGATAATGATATCGAGCTGCATGCGCAGGTCGTGCTTTGTCCTGAAATAAATGACGGTGTGATCCTCGAGAAAACTTTGCGCGATCTCGCGGCGCACTATCCTAAAGTGGTTAGCACCGCTGTCGTGCCGGTTGCCCTGACGCGCTACAACACCGATGAGAGACTGACCCGTGTTACGTCGGAATTTTGCCGGCGGACAATAAAGCAGGTCGAGAAACTTCAGAAGGAATTTCGAAAGACACTCGGCGTTACGTTCGCATTTCTCGGCGACGAGATATATATCAAGGCTGGCGCTAAGATACCGTCACGGCGGCATTACGGAAACTATCCGCAGATCGAGGATGGCGTCGGCATGATCCGTTCGTTCATGACGCAGTTTGAGAATTTGCTGAATCGCCAGCGTCCGGCGTCGCAGCGTGCCGAGGCCGTCGCCGAAGCTCGCAGATATTTCGCCAACGTTCGCACGCATCCCGAAGCTCGCGTTCCCGCGGTTTCGGTCGACTGGCCGCATTATGCCGGAGGTTCGCGAATGCATGGCACGATCTTGACCGGGGAGATGTTCGCACCGCTTTTGTCGGAGCAGATCGAGCGATATAACAGTTCGGCGGATGCGAGCTTATCGGTGGTTGGGGTACCCAATCTCTACTTTGGCGGCGATGTTTCAGTGGCGGGGCTGCTGACGGGAAAAGATTACCTTGCGATCCGGGAAAAGATAGTGGGAGATTTTGTCATCATTCCCCGGCACACAATTAAATCCGATGAACCGATACTGCTCGATGGAATGTCCTTTGATGAACTAAAGGCGGCGTTTCCAGTTCCGATCTATGACCTCGATACCGCTGGCCTGATCGAGTTCCTCGCCTGAAAAAGCCGCCTAACTGGCTCAATTTTTCGTAAAGTTGTACACGATCACGCCAGTCACTTTAACAGGAACATTCGATAAAAGCGTCGGTTTAAATCTCGCGCTCCATGCAGCCTTTTCCGCGGCCGCTTTTAGCAGAGGATGGCCGCTCGCCGCTTTTGCTGACACCACTTTTCCCGTTTCGTCGATCATTATCTGAACGTCGACCTTTCCCTGAACATTCAATGCAACGGCAGGTGCAGGATAAGCCGGTTTGGGCAATGAAGTCGCGATGCCGTTGACAACTCCGAGCGACTTAATTGGCGGCGGTCTGAGAGCAGGCGGTTTTTCGACATCCGGCTTCGGATCGACCGTTTCGGAACTGGTGTTAGCGCGGACGAGTCCGGTATCAGACGTTCCGGTTAAGTCTCGTCCCGTACCCTGCGGCGAACCCGCGTCGGTTTCCGGCCCCGTAGTTATTTGAAAAGGATAATTTGGCCGCGAGCGGCTGGTGTTCGGACTCGTCGAGATCGTCTGCGGAACGATCTCAGGCTCCTCAACACTCGACATGTTCGTGTTTCGAGTAGTTTGGGTCGATTGCTGCGTTTGTTGCTGTATGTGAGGCTGTGGCCGCTCGGGTTCCATCGCGGCCGTTTCGACAGGTGCGATCAGGTCGGCGGATTCGAGGTCGCCGTTGCCGATGGCTATATTGCCCGCGTAAATACTTGCGACGACCGCTGCTAAAAATAGTATTCCCACAACCACGGTCGACACCATGAAATAGCTTCGCCGGTTTTTGAACTCGGCTTCCGTCGAATTCGATTCGATCAATTTGTCAAACATTTTTCTTCCCTCCATGAGGTCCCCGGTGCCAACCGTCATGTGGTTAGACACCACACGAAAGAAAAAGTTCCAGGTTCATGTTCAGTGTTCATGGGGTTTAAATGTTCAAGATGTTCAGGCGTTCAAACTGTTCAGTCAAACGATTTGCGGTAATCCTCGGCCGGATAAATGGCTTAGGCGTTCTTAACCGAAATGATCTCGGCAGCGATGCTGACGGCTATCTCTTCGGGTGTGCGGCTGTTGATGGCGAGGCCGATCGGGGTATGGATCGCGGCAAGCTTTTCCGGTGGAACGCCCTCGTTCCTAAGAGCCTGCAGCAGCGTTTTCATTTTGGCTTTGCTTCCGAGTACGCCGAAATATTTAAGATCTCTTTGAAGAAGAGATCTGATAACGATCTCGTCCGAACGATAACCGAGCGTCATGACGACCACATAGCTGCGGCTGCCGGAAGGTATAGATTCTGCTATTGTTTCGTAGTTTTCCAAAATACTGATCTCGTGAGCGAAACGATTTTTGTCGATCGTGTTCAGATCCGGCCGATCATCGAAAAGGCGGATGTAGAAGTCCATTTTCGACATCAGTTCGGACAAGGCGAGTGAGCAATGGCCTCCGCCGATGATGAAAAGATCGTGTTTGAAACCGAGTTTTTCGGTGTATACGAATTCAATGTCGGAAAGTTTTTCGAAGCGGAAATCACTTTTTTGAACGCCTCGTTTATACGTCGAGAGCGAAATGGCCCTGTTTGAGATATTTAAGAAGGCCCGTCTACGATCTTTAAGAGCATCGATGACCGAACAAACGTGGTCGATATCGGTTTGGCTAAAAAGTCGAAAGATAACAGTCTGCCTCCCGGAGCAGATCATGCCAGAGGGGTTTGGGGACTTCTTGCGGTGTTGCTGGGCCTTTATAAATGAAGTTAAACCATCTGCTACCGCAGGCGTTTCTGACAAGATCCTGCGGCTTTGTTCGACAAGGCTGACCTCCATCACGCCTCCACCGATGCTGCCGGTCAACTCGCCGTCCGTTCCGATGGCCATTTTATAACCTTGTCGGCCGGGGCTGCTGCCGGAACTCTCGGCGACGATGAGCAGCATTGCAGGTTGACCGTGTTTCAAGCGGTCTGCGACGAATTGCCAAAGCTCAAGTTCTCTGTGCACGTCTAAGATTTTACAGCAAAGAGGATGGAACCACAGATAAACACAGATCTACACAGATATTTTTCCGTGCTTGACCGGTTTTGCATCCATTTTTATTTGTGGTTAACTTACCGTTGCTTTCTTTTGCGTTTCGGGGTCGTAAAGATTCATTAGAACTTTTTCAGGCGTGAAGGGCAGGTCAAATTCGGGTGAGCAATCGACAAATGCCCGAACTGCGTTTCGGATGGCGAAGTAGGCGCCGATGCCATACATCAAAGGCGGTTCGCCGGTCGCTTTGCTGTTAAATACGGCTAGGTTTTCGCGAGTAGTTTCTAGTGGCAAGATGGCGATCTCCTTCGGTACCGAATAGATGTCGGGGACTTTGTAGGTTGAGAGGGCGTTTGACCGCAGCTTACCGGTCGCGTCATAGACGACATCTTCCATTGTCACCCAGCCGATTCCCTGGACAATACCGCCTTCGATCTGGCCATTATCGACGGCCTCATTCATCGACGAGCCGAAATCGTGACAGCATTTTACATAATCGATCTCATATCGGCCGCGAAGGCAATCGACAGTGACGCCGACGATCGCCGTCCCATAAACGTGATAGGCGAATGGATGGCCTTTTGCGGTCGACCAATCAAAATGAATGCCCGGAGTTGCGTAATGCGAGTGTTCGCTCAAATTTACACGCTGCAGATGAGCGTCCATTACGAGAGTCTCCCATTCCAGGCTGGTGCGTTCGCCGTTTCGATGAACAAATCCGTCGTCGAACAAAAGATCGTCGATCGATTCAGCCTCAACCAAACCCTTGGCAATTTCGAGAAGCCGGTCGCGGATCGTTTCACACGCGATCTGCGTCGCCTTGCCGTTAAGGTCGGCGGCGGCTGAGGCGGCGGTAGGCGAGGTGTTGGCGATGCGAAGCGTGTTAGTGGAGTTGACCTTGACGCGTTCGATAGGCAAGCCGAAAGTCTTAGCCGCTACCTGGGCGATTTTTGTATTCACGCCCTGGCCCATCTCGACCGCACCCGTGGAAACGGCCACCGAACCGTCGGTGTAAACGTGCACCAGCGCGCGGGCCTGATTCATCGGCGTCTTGGTAAATGAGATCCCGAAACAGACGGGCATCATCGCTACGCCTTTCTTGAAATATTTTGAGTCGGCGTTGAACGTACCGGCTTCCTTTTCAAGATTCGCGAAATCGTACTCGGCATCTCCCTGTGTCCATGACGTCTTCGCATCGCTCTCGGCGATCTGGCCGTAAGGGAATTCGTCGCCGTCATCGATCAGATTTTTTCGCTGGATATCAGCCGTCGAAACGCGGAGCCTTTCCGCAGCGTGTGCGATAGCAGCCTCGATCACGAACATGCCCTGTGGCCCGCCAAATCCGCGGAAGGCAGTATTTGGAGGAAGGTTAGTACGGCAGCAGTAAGCGGTCGCTGTAACGTTCGGAACGAAATACGAATTCGTGCAGTGAAACAACGTGCGTTCTAGCACAGGGGGTGAAAGGTCGCACGAGGCACCGGCGTTCTGATAAAAGGACGTTTCGTAAGCGATGATCTTCAGATCTTTATCAAGCCCGATCTTGTAGTCCGATGAGTAAGGGTGACGCTTTCCCGTCATTCGCATGTCTTCCATCCGGTGCAGCGCGTATTTGACCGGGCGTTTTGTAAGCTGGGCACCGACAGCGCAGATAGCGGCCCAGCAATTTGCTTGATCTTCCTTGCCGCCGAATCCACCGCCAAGCCGCTGGACATCGACCTCGATCTGATTCATCGCAAGGCCTGTGACACGGCAGACCGCGCGCTGAACGGCGGTCGGGCCTTGTGTAGAAGAATGAACTCTTATCCCACCATTTTCCGTCGTTAGGGCATAGGCACCCTGCGTCTCGATGTAGAGATGCTCTTGCCCGTTCTGCTCGGTACGCCCTTCAAAAACGTGCTTACACTCCGCGAAAGCCTTTTCGCAGTCGCCCATGATGAATTTCTTAGGGGGAACGATAAGATCGCCATTCGCGGCCGCGATGCGCGCGTCAGTGATGGGTTCGAGTTCCTCAATATCGGCAGTTATCTTCCTAGCTGCCCTTCGCGCAAGTTCTTCCGATTCTGCCAAAACGATCGCGATCGGCATTCCCTGAAAATGAACTTCTGCGTCGGCAAGCAGCGGTTCATCCGGCACGATCCCGCCGATCTGGTTTTCGCCGATCAGATCTTTCGCAGTGATGACGCGAACAACACCCGCAGATCTTTCAGCCTGTGTTGTATCTATCGAGTTGAGTTTTCCATGAGCAACCGGCGAATCAAAAACACAGGCGTAGAGAGTCCCATGAATGACCGAAATGTCATCCAAATAGACGGACTCACCACGCACGTGAGATTTTGAATCGAGGTTTTTCATCAACAAAATCTGATATTCAAATTTCAAATAATTCGATGAAATGCGCCTTAAAAAGCTGTCGCAAAAGCAGACGTTTGTACCGTTCGGTGCCTCGTACATCGGAGATGGGCGAGACTTCGGATTGTATTATGTCGTTTGCGGCAGCGACGGTTTCCGCGGAGATCTCTTTGCCTCGAAGGAAGGCCGATGTCTCTTTTAAGTACAACGGGATCGGTGAAACCCCGCCGGCGGAAAGGTGAACATCCTCAATCACATACGCGGTGTGCGACCCGGCGGCATTTTCGAGTTCGCTTTTAATAAATGACGGTGCGGACGTGGGGCCGGGCATCGGCCGCGAGCATTTCAGTGAGATCGCTGTGTTTACGGTGGCGATGTCGAGATAGGTGCGTTTGCAGACCTTTTCAAAGTTAAATCGGAAATCGCCAACAGGTTTTCGAAACCTGATGGCGGTAATGAATTCGCTTTCGGTTTTGGCAAGCCTCTTGTATCCCAGGTATAGATCTCTCAGCGGCATCACGCGCTCGGCGGTGAGATTGCCTTGTGGTACGGCGGGCATTGCGACATTCGTCCCGAGCACGATCTCAGCGTCGAGACCGAGGAACCAAACTGTCATATCTCCGATCGGTGATGCGTTGACGAAATTGCCGGCGAGCGTAGCCATATTTCGGATCGGCGTTGATGAGATCAGCTTGAGGTGGTTGTAAAGGTTGGGAAAAATACCTTTCATAACCGGCGAAACCAGCAGGTCTGTGACTGTCGTCGAGGCACCCATCTCGATGAACTCGCCCGTATCCCGAATGCCACGCAGGCTCTCGTCGTAAAACAGATGCGTCGATTCCGCGTCCGCAATTTCATCGGGTCTTTGCACATAAACGTCGGTTCCGCCGCCAACAAAAGATTGCGGTCGGCTTTCAACTTTCGGCTGCTCGTTTCTTTCCCTGATCTCAATGAGGCGATCGCCGATACCCTCAAAATACGACGGCACGATCCTGGACTCGATTGCGTGTTCGAGTTTTTCGATCAGGTCATTCTGGTTTACGACAGCCGACAACTGTTCGCTGATCATCGCAGCGGCCCGCTCGATGGATTTATAACCCGTGCAGCGGCAGATATTGCCGTCAACCGCGGAGATCGCCATCTCGGAGGTCTTCTTGGTTTCGTCGACACAGAACCCCGTTAGTGACATCACAAAACCCACGGTGCAGAACCCGCACTGAGTTCCGTTCTGATGGACCATCGCCTGCTGAACGGGCGTGAGGGACCCGTCATCTGGATTGATACCTTCGACCGAAACGATGTGCTTCCCGGCCGCATTCGCCACCGGCATTAGACAAGAGGTCATTGCGCGATAGTCGACGCCCCCCCCCATCAGTTCGCCGACCAGCACAGTACACGCTCCGCAGTCGCCCTCACGGCAGCCGATCTTTGTGCCCTTTAGATTTTGCCGATAGCGGACAAAATCGAGCACGGTCATGCCCGCGGGAAGCTCGGTCTTGATGTCTGTTTTGTTAAGGATGAATTCGATCATGGGGTTCGAACTGCTACTTCACACCGATAAATATTTCGGTCTCAAGCTTCGACTGGTCTTCGGTCCAATGCCCGTATTTCTCAACACGCGGACCGATCTCCTCGATAGCTTGAGCCTTCATCCCGGCTTCCAATCCCCGATGCACATCGCCAAGCTTTTCATACGGCCCGACGTGTTTGTAGTAAACATACTTTTCGAGCGAAACGGACCTGTGTTCGAGCGGCCCGTGACTCGCATCGTCCTCGAGTTCGACGCCGACGAACATTTTTGCAGCACTATCGTAAACCCAAAAATTAATGCCCTTATACTCGAGTTTGCCGGAGCGGATCGCATTCCACATGTCGTCCATGAGTCTCTTGCCAGTACCTGCATAGTCGTGATCAGGCACCTCGCTCCCGAGTCCGTATAAATCGAAATGCAGCAGATCCTTCAATATTTGAATTTCCATAGATCTCCTCAAAACCGGCGGATCAAAATAACGCCGCCGGTTATGAGCAATACGCCCGCGATCCGAGCCCAACTGACGGGACGAATTTCAATCCCCAAAAACCCGAAATGATCCAGCGCTAGTGTGACCAACATCTGCCCCGCAATGATCAAGCTGAATGTCATCGCTACACCGAGCCGCGGAACGAGCGTGACAGCGGCGGCCACGAAAAACGCTCCGAGCAAACCTCCGATCCAAGCTATCGGCGGTGCATTCCTGGCGTCGGCCAGATTCCCGAGCGGCGTTCCCGACGCGACGGCGTAAATAAAAAGAGCGACCGTACCGACAAAAAAAGAAATAAACGCCGCCAGGATCGGACTATCCACGAAAGCCGCCATCTTGTTGTTAATGGCGGCCTGTGTCGGCATCATCGCACCCGCCAAAAGCGCGAGTACAAGGAAAAAATAAATACCAGACATTCGGTTTCTAATATTCCGTCTTATCGGCTTTTCCGTTCCAGTTCGCGAAGACCTTTTGCGATTCTTCGCGAAGGATAGTTTCCATTTTCAACCGACGAAGGTCATTGGCCATGCCGATCTCCTCGTAAAGAAGTTCGTCGTCAAAACCGGCAGCAGCGGCGTCTTCACGCGTGGCGGCAAAGAAAATTGCAGCGGGCCGAGACCAGTAGATCGCTCCCAAACACATCGGGCACGGCTCACACGAGGTATAGATCGTGCAGCCGTCGAGCTGGAACGTGCCAAGGTTTTTGCATGCGTCGCGGATGGCAACGATCTCGGCATGTGCCGTTGGGTCATTGGTCGATGTCACGCGATTACA
The DNA here is from genome assembly GCA_040006215.1 of Acidobacteriota bacterium. Lineage (GTDB taxonomy): Bacteria > Acidobacteriota > Blastocatellia > Pyrinomonadales > Pyrinomonadaceae > OLB17. Next base: position 13,879 of record JBDTXM010000027.1, on the reverse strand, counting down.
TCCTTCGCCGACGATCTCGCAGTCCTTCACAATGACGCATCCGAACGGCCCGCCGTGATTGCTATCTACCCCGTCCTGGGCCAAGGCGATCGCCCGCAGCATGAATGTCTTGTCGAGTTCGTTCATGCTACTGAGCGCCGGGCTTTTCCTTCAGCTTGATCTCGTAAAGATGTTTCCAGTTCTTGCCGGTCACAAAGATCCGGTCCTTTTCAGCATCGTAGGCAATCCCGTTGAGCGTGTTTTCAGCCTTCGTATCCAGTTCGTTCGTGGCCTGATCGGGTGCTGGAACGTCGTCAGGCGAGATGCCTTGCAGATCGATCCAACCGAGAACTTTGCCCGTGGCCGGATCGATGCGCACGATATAATTCGGTTTTCCGAGGATCTCAGGGCTTTCAGAGTGCCAAATGTTTGCCCAGATCTCGCCTTTGATCCATTCAAGCTCGTTTATCTGCATCAGCGGTCGGCCATCGTCGGATTTGACGATGATCTGCCGCGTCGGCGTAAATGTCGTTGGATCCATTACCTGCAAGACATGCGTGCTGTTGGTCATGTAGAGGTCTTTCCCGTCGGTCGTCATGCCCCAGCCGTCGCCTTGATAATTAAATTCGCGGATCAGCTTGAAATCTTTCGCGTCAAAAACCCGGCAAACATGCTCACGCCACGTTAGCTGATAGATCAGGCCGTTGATGAGAGCGATCCCTTCGCCAAAACTGTCCCGAGGAAGATCGAATTTCTGCAGAACCTTTCCCGTTTCAAGCTCAACCTTGCGGAGTGACGATTTGCCTTCCTCCCCCGTGCTCTCGTACAGAAATCCGTCGTGAAAGAAAAGCCCTTCGGTAAACGCCTTAGGGTCATGCGGATAAGTGTGAACGACCTCATACGAAGATACCGGGACGGTACTGGATTGCTTAACCGAATTATTCGCCGCGTTCTTGAGAGAATTATTGTTTGCCGCGTTCGGCTGGCTGCTGCAGGCCATCGAGATCGAGGCAGTAAGTATCAAAAAAAAATAGCGCATATTAAATAACCAGATTTGAATAAGGTTCAAGATCGGATCGTAGACTACTTTTTGCCCAGAGCCGCATCGATCGCTTCGCGAAAACCGGCGGCCGACAGGTGCCGCACTTTTACCCCGTTTATAAAGATGCTCGGCGTTCCGGTGATGCCGTATGCCTTGCCGTCAGCGATGTCTTTTCGCACCTCGGCGGCGGTATTTTCGCTTGATAAGTCTAACTCAAAGCGTTTTACATTCAAACCAAGGCTTGAGGCGTATTTGCTGAGCGAAGCGTCATCGAGGGCCGACTGATTCTTGTACAAAATGTCGGCGTATTCGAAAAATTTACCCTGAGCATTTGCCGCGTTTGCCGCCAGAGCCGCCCGAAAGGCATGATCGTGAAGTGTGGTCAGCGGAAAATCCCTGACGACAAAATGGATCTTATCACCGTACTCCGCCAAAACCTTTTGCAAAACGGGATGGGTGGCGGAGCATGCCGGGCATTGAAAATCACTGAACATAACGACCGTTACTGGTGCATTCACCGGCCCACGCGAAGGATCGTCATCGACCGAAATATTCTGCACGATCGGCGGCGGGTATTTTATGAGGATCCGGGCATTGTATTTTTTGTAGAGTTTGTTCTGAAACTCATCTTCTAGCGCGATCCTCTCCTCATCCGAGAAATCGCGCATTTTGTTGGTGATCTCGGTGCCGATCAGCGTTCCCGAATCGACATTTTGGGCTTTCGCCTCTTCGGCGACCAGAGCAAGGTAGATGGCGTTTTCGGTCTCGGCTTTTACCTGGTCAATGATGTCGGCCTGAACGTCGTAAAGGACCAACTTAAATTTGTCCTCAAATTCTTTGGCCGTAAACGGCCGGGCACCGACGGAGAAGATCATGTCCTGCGGCTTCAGCATCGGAGAGTTGATGTCCTTGCCCTTAATGATCTTGTATTTTGCAGAAAGCGTCTCGATGTATTCGTTAAGAGCAGCCTCCTCGGGGTCGCGGCGGAGAAATTCGACGATCTGTTTTCTCACCTCAGACTGCGGCTTGTCGACAAATGCGGCTTTGTTCGCCTCGTAAACCGCATTTATCTGAACCTCGGTAGGTGCCGTGGCTTTCGCTTTTGCGGCACCGGTGAGGCTTTCCGGGGTTACGCTCTTGGCTTTCGCCTCTTGTTCCACCAAATAGTCGCCGATCATGCGATTCAAAAGCTGCTCGCGGGCATTTGCGATGACCGTGGCCTGCTTTGCGAGCAGGTCTTGAGTGTCGGGCGAGAGATCGCTTGCAGTAAAATTGCGGCCGTTAACCGTCGCAAAAATGTCGCCCGATTTTTGTGCCTGAATACAAAGGGAGGCAGTACAACAAAAGATGAGCGTAAGGGTAAATTTCATATTTTATGACGAGACCGCCGCCGCGAATCTCAGGGACGCTCGATCCACTCGAATGGCTTCCATAGGCTTCGGTTCGCCGAATATCGCCGGATGGATTATTTTTGCCAAGATCTCGACGCCGTCAACGATTCGAGGTCCGGGGCGCGAGAAATAGCTTGTCGCGTCGAGCGCCCAGACCTCGTTATTCTTTATTGCCGGAATATCGGTCCAGTTCTCAGGAAAGACTGTATTTTCCACCTGCCGAAGGGTGTCCGCGGTGTAGTAACCGCACGGAATCAGGACCATCGCATCTGGTTGAGACGTACGGATCGCTTCATAGGTTGTTGTGACGGATCGTTCGCCGGGTTCGCCGAGCAATGCCATGCCGCCGGCGACCTCGACCTGCTCGGGAACCCAATGTCCGGGCGAGAACGGCGGTTCTAGCCATTCGAGCATGAATACTTTAGGATGCTGCTCGACAACGGCTGTTTTTTCGCGGACCGCATCCAGCCGCCCGCGTAATTTTGCGACGACATTTGTCGCCCTCGCCTTCGCTCCGGCTAATTCGCCGACTGTCAGGATCGTAGCAAATATGTCCTCGATATTATTTGGTTCGAGCGATACGACGGTCGCGTCAGCGACGTACATTTTCGCCGCACGTTCGACTTGTTTGTAGCTGACGGCGCAAACATCGCAGAGCTCTTGTGTCAAAATAAGATCGGGTTTTAGACGTTCGAGAAGCTGGGTGTCCAGATCGTAGATCGAGCCGTGGCCGTCGAGCTGACCGCGGACGGCGTGATCGATCTCTTTGCTTGTCATCGACGCATGTGAAATACGGCTCGCGGTGATCGCCGGGAGATGTCGGATCGAGGTAGGGAAATCGCATTCGTGCGTGATCGCAAGGAGCTCTTTTTCGAGCCCGAGAGAGCACACTATCTCGGTCGCGGATGGCAGGAGTGAAACGATCTTCATCAACTAAAATCTACCACAAATTACTGAAAACACTATGAAGATCGACCGGGATTTCTATCTCCGCGAAAATACGGCCAAGGTCGCCCGCGAATTGCTCGGAAAGCTCCTCGTCGTTCCCGGTGAACAGGGGAACCGCGTGTCGGGGATGATCGTCGAAACGGAAGCTTACTACGGCGTCACCGATCGAGCGGCTCACAGCTACAGCGGCCGCCGGACAAAGCGGACAGAAACGATGTACGCCGCGGGCGGCACAGTTTATATTTTCTTCATCTACGGAATGTACTACCAGTTCAACATTGTTACCGGCCCGGCCGACCAACCTCACGCCGTCCTGATCCGGGCACTCGAACCGGTGGAAGGCATCGAGGTCATGCGCAGCCGTCGCGGTGAGATGAAGGATAAAAACTTAACCTCCGGCCCCGGAAAACTAACTATCGCGATGGGTATCGATCGTGCGTTGAACGGCGAAGATCTGGTCGGCAAGAAAGTATGGCTGGAAGAATACAGGAAATTTACGTCAAAAGAGATTGTGGTCGGCAAACGGATCGGAGTCGATTACGCCGGCGTGGATGCGGAAAGGCCGTGGAGATTTTGGCTAAAGGAAAACGATTTCGTAAGTAAGAAGTGACGTACTGAATACTAACGAGCTGAGATCTGCATTCGCATCCCAAACTTCGGTCGCAATGTGATCATTGGCTGCAAGCCGATCTTTTGTTCAGGGACCATTCGCAGTTTCCACTTTCTGGCGAGGGTCGCGAGAAGCAGGAGCCCTTCGGTCCAGGCAAATGCTTCGCCGATGCACCGGCGAATGCCACCGCCGAAAGGCAAATAGATATTTCGCTGGCTCGCCTCTTTGACACTCAGCGTTCGCCATCGTTCGGGCCGGAATTCATCGGGGTTTTTCCAAAAGCGGCCGTCGCGATGGGTTATATACGGGCTGATCAGCACGAGCGATTTTTTAGGAAGATGATACTCACCGAGAATATGTTCTTCCGTCGAGAGGCGCCCGATCGCCCATGCGGGTGGAAACAGCCGCATGGATTCGGCGATGACGGCCTCGGTGTATTTTAGATTTGGCAGATCGTCCATTGTGGGGACTCGCCCGACGAGGACGCTGTCCAACTCCGCATGAAGTCGCGCTTCCGTTTCCAGATTCTGCGAAAGCAGATACCACGTCCAGGTCATCGCGTTCGCCGTAGTTTCATGCCCGGCGAGGAAAAGCGTCAGGGCTTCGTCCCGGATCTGCTCGTCGGTCATTGCCTCGCCGGTTTCCTCGTCGCGGGCAGCTAGCAGCATCGACAGCAGGTCCCCTGTATCCTCGCCAGATGCACGACGTTCGCTGATGATGCCATAGATGACCGAATTCAATTTCGCCTTCGCCCGTGCAAACCGTTTCGAGTGCGGCAGCGGCAATTTTTCCAGCCACTCAGAGAAGGGAAGCAGCAGATAATTGAAGAGGTGAACGAGCTCGGTCATTGCCGCCCCGATCTCATCGGCTTCACCGCCAACGTCGGCGCTAAAAAGCGTTTTTGCGACGATCTGGAGCGTCAGATGCATCATTTCTTTATCGATGTCACGGATTTCGTCATCTTGCCAGAGATTCGACATCCGCTCACCGTAGACGACCATGTCTCTGGCGTACTCAGCGATGCGTGCTCTGTGAAATGCAGGTTGGATCATCCGCCGTTGGCGCAGGTGCGAGGCTCCCTCGCTCGTTAGCAAGCCTTCGCCTAACAGGCCTTTTGCCCGCTGGAGGGCACGGCCCTTAACGAACTTATTGGCGTTGACGACAAAAACATCGCGGATCAACTCCGGATCGTTCACAAAATATCCTTGCTGCGGGCCCATCCGGAACGAGGTGACATCGCCGAGTTTTGCAAGGCGCGTCAAGAACTCCGTCGGAGCCTTGCGAAATGATCGAAAATTTCCGCCGATCAGATCGTTTTTCAGCGAGGGGGGGAGTTTGATTTTCGCATCGGGTTTCATACTATTTCAAATATAATTGCTAATTGAGCGCAAAAACAATCATTCGTGAGCGTCTACTCAATTACGCAAGACTTCTTGGAGTGATTAACGTGACCCAAGAATGTAATTTCAGCTATGCAATCGTCTAGTTTTTTTGAAAGACAGGTAGGTGAAAACACATGATCAGACTTGATTCGCCCTCATTTGCATTTAATTCCGTTGACGTACCCGGCCCGACCTATCATCTCTGGCACACCCTCGAAGGGCCTAAGGGGTTCAATACGACGATGCTTGTGAACAAGATCCTCTCCATAAACAAAATGGCCAAGGAGATGAAAGGGTCGCAGCTTCGCAACATCGTTATCAATTCTCACGGTTGGGACGGCGGAGGCGGGATCTCGATCGGCGGTATTGGCAATTACGATGCGAGTATTAAAGGCGCGTCCGTTAGCGAATTTGCCAAGTTAAAGGGCGAAAATCTCGGGACAATCTGGTTAATAGCTTGTCAGGCTGCTCATGGTCCGAGCGGAAAAGCACTCTGTTCGGCGATCGCAAAACATAGCGGCTGCCAGGTTGTCGCCGGCGAGGATGACCAGGAGGTAGGAATCTGGGGAGGCTGGCGCCTTTTTACTAGTGTTTTTGACAACATTGACGAGTTCGAAGGACTGGTCTATGCTTTCACGCCAGTCGGGGGAATTCGAATAATCGATCCGCACGAAGACATCTATACTATTTTAGATTAAGCACCCATCGAAAAGATGTAAATCTTGACTGAATATTGCGTCTGTTCGTCGAACTGTTCCTACGGGTAGATGCTCTCGTTCGCCGAAACAAGCTACGATCTCCTGGCGGAAAGTTAGATCTCCTAAAGTTAGAAAATCCCACCAAGAGTCCGCTAGACGTGCGAGCGAACCCGTTTTTTGTTACTTTTGTTTCTGATGTCAGAAGCAAAAGTTCAGAAGATCAGGCCCGATATCCGCGCTATCACTCGCCTTGTTCCGCCAAGCGGGAATCTCGTGCAGGGTCAGTCCGAGCTGCCGATCGACCCGCAGCTTGCAAGAGAGGCGGCTGCGGTTATCGCCGCCAGCCAAAATCACTACGGCGGCAGCGAGGGCGACGCAAACCTGCGCAAGGCAGTCGCACAGAAGATCAAACGCTACAACGGCATCGACGTTGACCCCGATGCACGCCCCTTTGAGCTGATGGTCACGAATGGCGGTACCGGTGCCCTCATCGGCATCGCCCAGGGCTATCTTCGCGGCAAATCCGCCCTCGTCTTTGAGCCTTATTATCCATATCACCGCCGGATTCTGGAAGAATTCGGCGGTAAAACCGAAACGTTTGATCTGGACACGGATCTTGCATTTGAAAAAGATGCACTGCTCGCCCGCTGTAAAGAACTGAAATCGCGTAACGATTTCCCGTTGCGCGCGGTAATAGTCTGCACCCCGGCAAATCCGACCGGTAAAGTGATGACGCAGACCGAGCTTGAGGACATCGCTGACGTTGCAAAAGAACTCGACCTGCTCGTCATCTCCGATGAGGTTTACGAGCACTACGTCACCGGCGAAAATCCCCATATTCCGATAGCGAGTTTACCGGATATGCACGACCGAACGATCACGGTGAATTCGTTCTCAAAATCTTGGAACATTTCCGGTTGGCGTCTCGGCTACGCTTACGGCAAGGGTGAATTGATCGCGCCGATCAACAACGCAGCTAACGTCATCTACGTTTGCCCCGCAACGCCGCTCCAAGCCGCGCTTAGCAAAGTGCTGATGGAACATCCGGATTACTACTCAGACCTTCGCGACAAGTTTGACGCAAAACGTCTAAAATTCGGAAACGGTTTGAAGGACCTCGGATTCGAGATCCACGATACGGGCTCCGCGTTTTATCTCTGGGCTCGCATCCCGGAACAATACACCGATGCCATCACGTTCAACGAAATGCTGATGGAGAAAGCTAGTGTTGGCATGACGCCTGGCAGCGCGTTCGCCGACGCCGACACCTGGGACTCGTTTGTCCGCATCTGCATAGCCCGCGAAGATTCGATGCTCGACGGCGCGATGGAAAAACTTAACGCTGTGTTGAGTTAACCGATGAAAACATATTTCTGCTCACTCGCCGCTTCAGTAACCCTGTTCGTGGTTTCAGTTTGCTCTCAGCAAACTGCAAACCCTAACGTCAAGCAGATCAACACGCTCGCCCAGGCGATCGAACGAGCGACGAATCGTCAGAAGGAACCCGATCTCGTTTTTGCAGATACCGGCGAATTCGACGAGAACAAACCAAACTGGCAGCGATTCCGATCTACGACAGAACTCGACAAATCACGCGAGGAGAAAGAAAGTTATTCGGTAGCTTACACCTGGCGGTCCAAAGGGAAGTTAACGGCTTCGAACTTTACTTTCTTTAGTCCATCCGGCGATTGGACGCAGTACGTGGAACACTACTTTCGCTCGGACGGTACGACGGCCCTTGTCAAAGCGGAACTTCGAACCTTTATGGACGACTGCGTGATCAAGCAGAAATATTATCTCGATAAGCGTGGAAAGCGTATCAGGTCGACCGTGAACTATTTTGACCTCACTACGAACAAGCCAAAGCGCCGATGTCTCGGGTCTGATGCCTTGAAATTTGACTACTACAAGTCGGTGGAAAAGCTTCCGTTCGCGAAACTGCTAAAACAAAAAAATAGCCATTAGGACAATGAAAAAAAACTTCGCATTTCTCATTCTATTGACGTTCGTGCTCAACGCGCCTTTTCTCTTTGCCGACGAGGGAATGTGGACGTTCGACAACCCCCCGCTGAAACAGTGGAAGGATCGGTACAATTTCGAGCCGCCGAAGGAATGGCTCGACAAGGTGCAGCTTGCGTCGGTGCGATTGAACGACGGAGGGTCCGCGAGTTTTGTTTCGCCTAACGGCCTGATCATTACCAATCAGCACGTAGCGTCGGGCCAGCTGTCAAAAATGTCGAGTAAGGAAGAGGATTACGTGAAAGATGGCTACTATGCGCGGACGAATGCCGAGGAAGTAAAAGCCGCCGATCTCGAGGCCAACGTTTTGATCTCACATGAGGACGTTACGACAAAGGTCCAGGCCGCGGCCGGCGAACGAAAGAAGTCCGTAATGGCTGAGATCGAGAAAGACTGCACGGCGAAAACTACCTTGAAATGTGAGGTCATTTCCTTTTACAGCGGCGGCGAATATTGGCTCTATCGATTCAAGAAATACACGGATCTACGAATCGTTTTTGCGCCGGAAGAGCAGACCGCATTTTTCGGCGGCGACTACGATAATTTCACGTACCCGCGGTACGATCTCGACATTGCTTTTCTACGAGCGTACGAAAATGGCCAGCCTGCGAAAACACCGAATTATTTCAAATGGTCGGCGAACGGTGCGGGCGACGGCGATTTCGTTGTACTTCCCGGAAATCCCGGCTCGACTTCGCGGCTATCAACGGTCGCCCAGCTAGCTTATCAACGCGATGTCGGCAATATTCTTCAGAAAAAGGTTTGGGACACTCGGCTGCACGCGCTCGAAGTGTATTCAAAACTCGGGCCTGAGCAGCATCGACAGGCAGGTACGGCTATCCGCGGGCTGAATAATTCGCTTAAGCGGCTGGCTGGCCAGCAGGAAGGCCTCCTAAACCCACGTCAGTTCGGCAAAAAGGAAGAGGAAGAAAAGGCCTTACGCGGCAATCTCGCAAAACGCGCCGAGCTTCAGAAACAATACGACCCAGCCTGGGACGAGATCGCTCGAGCCTACACCGGCCTGCCGGGTATGGCACCGCGGCTCGCGTTTTCTAATCTCGCATCGTCCCGTCTCGGTACCATTGCTTCGCAGATCGTTCGTTACAGCGACGAGATCAAAAAGCCAAACGATCAGCGATACGACGAATTCCGCGACAACCGGCTCGATTCGTTAAGGCTTTCGCTTCTTTCCCCCGCGCCGATATACCCCGAGATGGAAGAGGCGACATTGAAGGCATGGTTCGCTGAAGGGGTCAAAACGCTCGGTCCCAACGATCCGTTCATCAAGGCCGCGTTAGGCGACGCCGATGCCTCCGAGGTGATAGGCCGCGCCGTTCGCGAGACCAAACTCGGCGATATTGCGGTCCGGCGAGCTCTTATCGACGGCGGTTCGACTGCCGTCGCAGCATCAACCGATCCAATGCTGACGCTTGCCCGGCGAGCCGAACCTGTGATCCGCGAGCTGCGGGCGTGGAATGAATCCAAAATTCTCAGTGTTGAATCTAGTGCGGGTGAAAAGATATCGAAGGCCCGCTTCGCCGTATACGGCAAGAGTATTCCGCCGGACGCCAATTTCAATCTTCGTCTGAGCTATGGCCGCGTCAAAGGCTACGACGAAGACACAACTCTCGTCCCGTATCGCACGACCTTCTACGGCCTCTATGATCGAGCGTTGAGCTTCGCCGAAATGTCGCCGTATGAGCTTCCGCAGCGATACAAAGACAAGAAAAACGCCTTCGATCTATCGACGCCCTTGGATTTTGTCTATACAGCTGATACGATCGGCGGCAATTCCGGCTCGCCTGTGATCAATCGCAATGCCGAATTTGTCGGGATCAATTTCGACAGCAACATTCAAAAACTCTCAAATCGTTATTGGTACGTCGACGAAGAAGAAGGCGGCCGCGCGGTCGGCGTGCATTCGGCCGGAATTTTAGAGGCCTTGAAAAAGGTCTACGAGGCGAAGGAATTGGTCTCGGAACTGACAGGGAACTAGTTGCAAAAAGGCTTTCTGAAAACACCTCAAATCTTGGCGACCTCTGCGATCTCTTCGTTAAGAATTTGATAAAGCGGAGATTTACGCAGAGTGTCGCCGAATCTGTGTGCCACTATGTGTGACACATTAGTACTGCCTCTTCAAACGTCCATCGTTGTCTCACTTTCTAAACTACCGCGTTCTGCTTTATCACTTCCTTGTAGAAATGAGCACTTAGCTTCGGGGTTCGTTTTTGAGTTTCGTAATCGACGTAATGCAGGCCGAACCTGTTCGTATATCCATCCGCCCATTCGAAGTTATCCATCAAACTCCATCAAAAATAACCCCTGACCGGGACGCCTTCGCTGGTCGCCCGCTGCAGGTGCGTCAGATAGTTTCGGATATACATTACCCGGTCGGTGTCGTAAACAGTTCCATCGGCGCTCGGGACATCGGCTGACGAGCATCCGTTTTCGGTTATATAGAGCTCCTTTACGCCCCAGATCTTGTTGACATTTCTCGGACCCCAATAGAGGGCTTCCGGGCCGATAAAGAGCCAAAACGAAACCATATGTGGATACGTAGTCGGGTGAGGAACGACCGCGAAACCCTGCCGTGAACCATCTGCGCGAATATAGGTAGGTGTGTAGATATTGATTCCTGCAAAATCAAGCGGGCTTGAGATCGCCTTCAGGTCCGCATCGGTAAATTTTGGTGCGTTGGCGCCCGCGTTCGCGAGATACAGGTCTGTGTATTTACCTTCTTGAATCACCGTCATAAACTGGGCGTTCAACTGGCGTGTTGCTTCTTCGGCGGCCTTGATGTGCTCAGGGGTTTCGATGACCGGAACGCAGATGGTCATGTTCTCGGCCAAACCGATCTTCGTCCCAGGTTTACACTTTGCTCGCAAAGCCTGCACAGCCAAACCGTGCCCAAGCACTGCGTGATGACGCGTCTGATTCAGCCGTCCCGGCGGGAGTTTTAGGCCCGGAGCATGAACACCGTAGTTGTATCCGACCTCAACAAACGCACCGAACTCGTTAATCGTGAAGAAATTCTTGACGCGGTCCGACAACCGCTCGCCGACATAGCCGGCATAATTCGCAAAAGCCTCAGCGGTTTCGCGGCCTTCCCATCCGCCGTATTTGTCCTGCAGAATTTGCGGAAGGTCCCAATGATAGAGCGTCGCAAACGGCTGAATATCGTTTTTCAACAGTTCATCGACCAATTTGTTATAAAAGTCGAGCCCTTTCGGATTTGGCTGGCCGGTCCCATTAGGGAACACACGCGGCCAAGCTACTGAGAAGCGATATGTTTTGACGCCAAGCCCTTTCATCAAAGCGATGTCTTCCTTGTACCGGTGGTAATGATCGTCAGCCACGTCTCCCGTAGCACCATTCACGGTCTTCCCAGGCGTGTGTGAAAATGTGTCCCAGATGCTTGGCCCGCGTCCGTCTTCCTTAACGGCACCTTCAACCTGATAGGACGCAGTTGCACTTCCCCAAAGAAATCCCTGTGGAAAAGTTCGCCGCTCGCCGTTGACGGCAGCCGCCGGTCGATCGAGAGCGTTAATTTCATTGGGCAGGGTAAGCGATGCCACTCCTAAGGCCCCCGCACCCGTTATACGCGCAAAATCACGCCGCGAAAATTTCATTTGTTTGCCTCCAGTCGGATCAGTGTAGAAAAGCGAGAGAGCTTGATTTTCGTTCAAGCCTAGAAATTTGTAAAGAGAGCACTCTGAACGTCCACCGCGTTTTGTCTAAACGACATCCGGCGTTTTACCATAACTTGCGGTACTTATTTTATGCACTATCACTTGATCGGAATATGCGGAACGGCGATGGCATCGCTTGCCGGGATGCTGCAGGCTCGCGGCCATCGGGTCACCGGCTCTGACCAAAACGTCTATCCGCCCATGTCCACACAGCTCGGAGCTCTCGGCATTAAGATCCTGAATGGATATAAACCGGGGAATGCCGATATCGGCGCCGATGTAACAGTCGTCGGCAATGCCATCTCGCGCGGAAACGCGGAGCTCGAGGAAGTATTGAACCGCAAGCTGCTTTACCGCTCGCAGGCCGATATCGTCCAGGAAGAGTTTATTCGTGGGAAGCGTTCGCTCGTTGTCGCCGGAACGCATGGCAAAACAACCACTACAAGTATTGCGGCGTGGATATGCGAGGTCGGTGGTCTCGATCCAAGTTTTCTCATCGGGGGAATCGTTCAGAATTTCGGTGCCAGTTTTCGCGTAACTTCAGGGGATCACTTTGTCATCGAAGGTGACGAATACGACACCGCCTATTTCGACAAAAAGCCGAAGTTCATGCATTACCTGCCTGAGATCGCGATCGTGAATAACGTCGAATTTGACCACGCCGACATCTATCGTGACCTCGACGCGATAAAATTTGAATTCTCGCGGCTGATGAATCTGGTCCCCGGCAACGGCCGACTCATCGTCGGTATCGATTCACCGGTCGCCCGCGAAGTCCTCGCGGAGATGAGCGGCAGGCTTTACACGAACGTCGAGACCTTCGGCCTCGGTGACGATGCAAAATGGCAAGCGAGGTACATCGATTTCACCAATGACGTGACACGATTCACGGTTTTTAAGGACGGAGCTAGCTGGAGCAAATTCTACACTCATCTGATCGGCGAATTTAACGTCCGCAACTGCCTCGCGGTGATCATTGCCGCCGACGCTTGGGGCATCTCCAAGCAGAAGATTCAGGAAGCGTTCGACACCTTCGAGTCCGTCAAGCGTCGCATGGAGGTTCGCGGCGTGATCGGCGGGATCACCGTGATCGATGATTTCGCGCATCATCCAACTGCGGTCGAAGAAACGCTTAAGGCACTTCGAATGAAGTATACCGGCAAGCGCCTGATCGCCGTCTTCGAGCCGCGCACGTGGTCGTCTCGTCTCGCCATCTTCCAAGAACCGTATTCCAAAGCATTCTCTTACGCCGACTACGTCATTATCGCTGGCGTTTACAATACAGCAAAAGCAAGCGAACTGGGCAAGGTGCTCGACGTAGACGAGCTCGTCGCAGACATCGCTCTCCAGGGCAAACCCGCGATGAGTTTTCCGGACGCGGACTCTATCATCGAACACCTGGCTCCCGAATTGAATGACGGTGACGTCGTCGCGATCATGTCCAACGGCGGCTTCGGCGGGATCCACGAAAAGCTCATTGAAAGGGTGAAGGTGAAAGAGGGTGAAAAAGGGAAAAGTTAAGAAGTTTAAAAGTGAAAGGGTTTAAAGTTAAGCCGGGTTTCACTTTTCACACTTCAACTTTCCACTCCCAAATTCTTCCATGGGCACCAAAAACGGGCATACTTCCGATGATTGTGCTCTCGCAAAAGTGTCTCGGCAGACGCATCCGTCCGGTAACAAAAAAACGATGGTTTCCACCTTCACCTGGCTTTCTTGCGTCTTAAGACACAAAAATAACGAAGGAAATGGTAACAAACTTTATGTGGGAAACTTGTCGTTTCGCGTGACAAATGAGGATCTACAGGAACATTTCTCAACAGCCGGTGCAGTGGAATCGGCCAATGTGTTATTGATAGAGAAACGGGCCGCTCACGTGGCTTTGGTTTTGTCGAGATGGCGAGCGACGACGACGCAACCAGCTCAAGAGCTCAATTCCATGGACAGGATTATGACGGCCGCAATCTGGTCGTTAACGAAGCCCGACCTCGCGAAGGCAATCGCTCGGCTGACGGCTACCGAAACCGCGACGGCGGATATGGAAGTGGCGGACGGGGTGACTAGGCGGTGGAAGCCGTGATGATTACGGCGGCGGCATCGCTGGTAGTTTTCTTGTCAGAACTG
>JBDTXM010000026.1:0-22051 GCA_040006215.1 Acidobacteriota bacterium | reverse complement strand
GATCTGGTGGGTGCGGCCGGTCTTGATCTCGACGTCGAGGAGCGTGAATTTGTCGAAACGCTTTCGGATTTTCCACAGCGACACAGCGGTGCGGCCGTGAGCGGCGACCTTCATCCGCAGGCGATTGTGTTTGTTGCGTCCTATCGGTGCCTCGATCGTACCGGATTTTAGCTCGGGCGAGCCGTGAACGAGAGCGATATAAGATTTGTAAACCTGTCGCTCGCGAAACTGTTCTGACAGGGCTTCGTGGATCTCGTCAGTTTTGGCGACGACGATCAAACCGGACGTGTCCTTGTCGAGGCGGTGAACGATGCCAACACGGTCAGAAATACTCTCACTAAAAGCAGTAGCGATCGCACCCGGTTCTGACAAGAAATGGCAGGCGACTGCGTTTGCGAGGGTGCCGCTCTGTACGCCGGCGCCGGGGTGGACGACCATGCCGGCGGGCTTGTTGATTACAGCGAGATACTCGTCCTCGAAAACGATATCGAGCGGGATATTTTCGGGTTCGAATTTAGCGGCCGGGAGCTCGGTCAGCTCAACCTCGATCTCGTCGCCTTCGTGGATCTTATACGAGGATTTTGCCGATTGTTCGTTGACCAGGACGTCTTCGTCGTCGATCAACCGTTTGAGCCGAGAGCGCGACCAGCCATCGATCTTCTCGGCCAAAAAAGCGTCGAGACGAGTGCCCGCCTCGGTCGATGTAGGTTGGAAAGTGAGCGATAAGGGTTCTTCACTCACTCGTTGTCTCGGGAACGGGGACGGAAGCCTTCTTGAGGCGAACGATCATGAAAACGACCGCACCAATGGCAACCAGGAGGCTGATCATCTGCGAGGTGGAGAGGCCGGTCATCGTCGTCAATCCCCACAGATCGCCGCGGGGGTCGTCGCGGATAAATTCGATCAGGAACCTGAAAAGGCCATATATAATTCCGTACGCGACCAGCACCTGGCCGTCGAATTTCTTTTTGCGGTGCAGGTAAAAGAGAAACGCGAAAACGGCGAACATCGTGAACGATTCGTAGAGCTGGGTCGGATGCAGAAAGAGGTCGTGATTATCGACGCCGCCGTAGATGGGAACGCCGGTGTACTCGTGGCCAAGCTCGGTAAAATGCACGCCCCACGGCAGCCCGGTCTCTTTTCCCCAACAGCAGCCGGCGGCAAAGCATCCCTGCCTGCCAAACGCCTGGCCCAATGCCACGCCCGGAGCAAAGGCGTCCGCGACCTTCCAGAAAGGCAGCCCGTAAAAGCGGATAAGGAATACGAGAGCGAAAAACCCGCCAAGGAATCCGCCGTAATAGACACCTCCCGAACGCAGGAAATCGAGCGTCCAGACATTCACATTCGGCTCGACCAGAAACATCAACAGCTTTGACCCGAGCAGCCCGCCTATCAGCGTCCAGAGACCAAGATCGTAGATGCGTTCACGCGGGAGTCCATCCTTGGCCGCAAGACGCGACGCGACAAAAAGCGCAAGCAGCATGCCCAAGGCGAGAAAGATGCCGTAGGTAGTGATGGGGAAATCGCCAATTCGAAAAAGCTCGGGGTACATCGTTAGTGTTGGATTTCGGAACCGGCGTCCGGGATGGCTGCTGTCGCCGCCTTCTTGCGTTTATTCAGAAAGATGTCAACGATCAGCAAGATCGCGCCAATGCAGATCGCGGTGTCGGCGACGTTAAATGTCGGATAATGCCAGCTGCCAAACTGGACATCGATAAAATCGATCACGAACCCGAGACGCATCCGATCGGTCAAATTTCCGGCGATGCCTGCCATCAGCAAGGCAAGGGCGCCCAGAATACGGTCGTCGCTTCGCGGCGTTCGCCAAAAGAAATACATCACCAACACGCCTGCAACCAAGGCAATTACAGAAAGGCCCCAGCGGCCCGAGTCGCCCTGGTTGTCGAACATGCTGAACGCCACACCCGTGTTCTGCGCATAGGCAAAATTCAGCAGGTCTTTGATCACCGGCATGTCGCCCTCGAACCGCAGACGCCGGGCGGCCCACGATTTCGTGGTCTGGTCGATCATAAAGATGCCGCCCGCGATGAGCAGATAAGCGATCTTCCAGAGAATTTCTTTCTTGTTCACGATTTAATCAGTATACGGAAAAGTTTATCTTTGCGTTCCGTATGTTTCCCGCCGCTCCTCAAGCCGATACCGACCGCTCGAGTTCGCTCAATGCTTCGAAGCACCTCTCGCACACAGTCGGGTATTCTTTGAATTCCCCGACACGCACAGAATAATTCCAACATCTCTCGCATTTTGTGCCGTCGGCCTTCTGGATTTCGACCTTTGTCGCATCATCTTCGTGGACCTCGACCTGCGAGACGATGAAAAGGTACCTAAGCTGGTCGTAATAATCTATAAGGAAACGCGTCGTTTCGCTGTCAACCGTCAGAATTACTTTGGCATCAAGCGACGAGCCGATGACCTTGGCGCCCCGAGCATCTTCGAGCGCTTTCAGGACCTCATCGCGGATAGCGAAAAGACGTTCCCAGTTTGCCATCAGCCCGGAATTGTCAGTCGTGCTCGCTTTTGGAAATTCCGCGATGTGAACCGATTCCACCGCCTGCTTTGGCAAACTTTCCCACGCCTCGTCAGACGTGAAAACCAGGATCGGCGAGAGCAGCCGGCATAATGCGTCGGCGATCTTGTAAAGCGCGGTCTGCGCCGAGCGGCGTTCGACCGAGCGTGGTGCGTAGATGTAGAGGCGGTCCTTGATGATGTCGAAATAACGGGCCGAGAGCGTCACGGTGCAGAAATTGTAAAGAGCGTTGTAGCCCGCCTGAAAATCGTATCTTTCGTAGCCCTCCAATACCTTTTCGATCAGGTCATCGAGACTTGCCAGCGCCCATCTATCAACCTCGAGCATTTTGCCAGTCGACACGCCATCTGCCTGCGGATCAAATCCGTCGAGATTTCCGAGCGCATAGCGAAGCGTGTTTCTGAATTTTCGATATGCGTCGACGATTCGTGACAGGATCTCGTCGGAACACCGCATGTCCTGTGTATAATCGACCGCCGCCGCCCACAGACGAAGTACCTCGGCGCCCGACTTTTGAACCACTTCGTTCGGCGAGATCGAATTTCCGGCCGACTTGTGCATCTGCTTGCCTTCGCCGTCGACGACCCAGCCGTGTGTAATGATCTGCTTGTAGGGCGCAGTGTCGTGCGCGGCAAGGCCGCACATCAGCGACGAATTGAACCAGCCGCGATATTGATCGCCGCCTTCCAGATAAACGTCGGCCGGGAAGCGAAGCGTGTCGCCGCGTGTTTCGAGCACCGCGACACAGCTCGAACCCGAATCGAACCAGACATCGAGAATATCGGTCTCTTTTCGAAAGTCTTCGCCGTTGCACTTCGGACATCTGAAGCCTTCAGGCAAAAGCTCTATTTCGGTGCGCGAATACCAGGCGTCAGCCGTTTCCTTCGCAAAGATATCGGCAACATGGTCAATGATCTTGGGATCGGCGATCGCCTCGTCGCACGCCTGGCAATAGAAAACCGGGATCGGCACGCCCCATGAACGCTGACGCGAAACGCACCAGTCAGGGCGCCCCTTGAACATATTGGCCATGCGCCCCTCGCCCCAGGCGGGATGCCATTTGACCTCGGCGATCTGCTCAAGTGCGTTGGCGCGCAGGCCTTTCGCAGGCTTTCCATTAACTTCATCCATCGTGATGAACCACTGCGGCGTCGCGCGAAAGATCACGGGGTTCTTGCATCGCCAGCAGTGCGGGTAGCGGTGATCGTATTTCTCGGAGTAAACGAGAGCGCCGCTTTCGCGTAAGAATTCGACGATCTTCGGGTTGGCCTCGAAGATGTTCTGACCCGCGAAGTGCTCGACTTCGCCGGTGAAGCGGCCGGCGTTATCGACCGGGCAATAGACCTCAAGGCCGTATTTTTTGCCGATCGTAAAGTCGTCAGCTCCGTGGCCGGGGGCGGTGTGTACGCAGCCCGTTCCCGATTTTTTGGCCGACTTGTTCTCAAACCTGACATCCAGCTCGACCTCGGCGTCGGCTTCGCCTAAGGTCACGTGGTCGCCGTTCATTATTAGGGACGTGCGGTCGAGCCATGCATGTTTTGCCTCAAGGCGATCGAGCTTCGAGCCCTTGAACCGAGCAAGCTCGGTCCCCGTTTCGAGGCCGCATGTTTCGGCAAATGAGCCTTTTAACTCCGATGCAACAATAAAAACCTCTCTGCCGACCTCGATCGCCGAATAATCGAAATCGGGGTGAACGGCGATCCCTAAATTCGCCGGAAGTGTCCACGGAGTGGTCGTCCAGATAACGACAAAAACGTTTTTGCCCGCAAGCTTTTCATCGATCAGGGCGGGATCCGACTTTAGCGGAAACTTGACGTAAACCGACGGCGACGAGTGTTCCTTGTATTCGACCTCGGCCTCGGCAAGTGCGGTCTGATCGTGGATGCACCAATACACAGGCCGCAATCCTTTGTAAACGAAACCGCGCTCGAGAAACGTGCCGAACAGGCGGGCCGTGGACGATTCGTACTCAGGCGACATCGTCAGATACGGCGTGTCCCATTCGCCCAGGATGCCGAGCCGCGAAAAATCACGTGTCTGGCCGTCCATCGCGTGTTCGGCATGTTCGCGGCAGATGCGGCGAAAAGTGGCGACAGGAATGTCTGCCTTGTTTTTGCCTTTGGCGGTCAGCTTTTTCTCGACGTGAGTTTCGATCGGTAGCCCGTGACAATCGTAACCCGGAACGTACGGCGCCTCGAAACCCATCATCGAGCGGGTCTTGACGACAAAGTCCTTAATGATCTTGTTCAAGGCCGTGCCAAGGTGAATATCGGCATTAGCGTACGGCGGGCCATCGTGGAGGATAAATTTCTGGCGGCCCTTCCGCGCGGCGAGCACCTTTTCATAAAGGCCGCTCTCCTTCCATTTCTTCAGCCGCGCAGGCTCGCTCTGGCCAAGATTCGCTTTCTGCGAAAAGTCGGTCTTGGGTAAATTAACGGTCTTTTTTAGATCCAACAGTTCCGTCATACATCAATTGCTCGTGAGTCGCCATACCGAAAGACGGAGACCCATAAAAATGAAAATGTTAGCATTTATCGGACAAAAAATCCCGACACACGCGATTTCGACGTCAAAAATGAACACCCCGAACACCGATGAACGCGGTAAGCGCGGCGAACACTGTGAACCTTTCGAACACGCGAACGCGTGAACACGGGGACGACCAAACCTATTCTTCTTCGACAGTACACAGAAGCGGGAATTCGCGGGCTTTGGCAAGGTTCATGGCTTTTTCGGATTTCATGGAAGCGACCTCGTAGGGATAGATGCCGGCAATCCCGAGGCCCTCGTTGTGGACCTTTAGCATGATATTGAAAGCGTCCGCGTCGGAGCGGTTAAAGACGTATTCGAGCACGAAAACCACGAAATCCATGGTCGTGAAGTCGTCGTTATGCAGCAAGACCTTAAACAGCTTTGGCTTTTCGAGCTTGGTCTCGCTCTCGGTGATGACGTCACTTTCATGGTCGGGAAACTCGGGCATAGGAAGATTTTAGCCACGAATAGGGCGAATTGCACGGGCGGCTTTTAGGACGATGCCCTTACTTCATGCGGGCTTCTACAACGTTTCCTAGATCGCTTTTACTTCAAAGTAGGTCTTTATGGCCTTGTACTTAGCCGAGTTATTTAGAATTTCGAAGACTTTTTCGTAATTCTCGAGACCTTCGACCTTGTGAGTCAGCATTTTGCCCAGCCATCCGGGATACATCGCTTCGCAGAGAGCGAGGTCCTTGACGCCCATTTCAAAATGCTCGCGGTTCGCATTTACGGTGCCGACCATCGCACGGTTCCCGAGGACAAATCGCTGATTGATCTTGTCTGACGGCACCTGGTCGGTTTTTCGCTCTCCGCCCGTGACAGATGCTAGGATCAGGATACCGTTCTCGTTCAATGCCTGCATCGCGTCAAAAATGATGGGCGAGTATCCGGTGCATTCAAAGATCAGATCGTACTCGTCGTACTTTTTGACCGAATCGGTAATCGTCGTCTCAGACGTCGAATCGTACGTCGCACCGATCGTTTCGATCAGGTCTGCGTTCAAATAGCCGTCGCGTTTGTCGAGGCCGAAGCCATGCACGTCGTAGCCGCGCATTTTCAGCGCCATTATCGTCAGCAGACCGACGTTGCCGGTGCCGAGGACGGCGGCAGTTTTCGGGTGCCAGATCTTTAGGCGTTCCTGGATATCGCTTGCCTGCTTGAGGCCTTTTTCAATGATCGAAAGAGGTTCGAGCAGAACGGCGATGTCGGCTATAGCCGCTGGGATCTTTACGAGAAAATCGGCGCTTTCGGAATAAAATTCGGCCATGTAGCCATGCAGGCGCGAGATGCCTCGCTCGTAGTATTTATTGTCGGTCGTAAAATCCTGCTCGCCGATCGTGTCATAGATGCTCGAGCCCCGCGGACGACGGACGGTCGCGACCACGTAATCGCCAACCTTTAGTTCACGGACGTTCTCGCCAACCTCGGCAACACGGCCGAAATTTTCATGGCCAAGCACGAGAAAATCGAAACCCTGCGGAGCGACGCCGTATTCGCCGCTGTTAATCTCGCGGTCGGTGCCGCACGCTCCTACACGAAGCACTTCGACGAGGACGCCGCGTCCGTCCGCAACATCCGAAACGGCTGGCTTGTTCATCTCGATGAGATGAACCGAATTTGCCTGCATTGGCGTTACTGCGATGGCTTTCATAATTTCTCCGCCTATTTAGCGTAATAACCGCGGCGTGTTTTGGCAATCAGGTCGGCCCGGTCTTTGACCTTAACCGATATCTTGCGCCAGCGTCCGTCGTGTGCCGCGTCCTTTGGTTCGTAGCCGATACTGTAAACCGTGGCTAGATCTTTGATTATTTGATCGTAGACGCCGTCGAGGTCTTTTATGTTACGCACGTTGTATAGTGTTCCGCCGGATTCATCCGACAGGATCTGAAGCGACCGCTCACCCATGCGTTCACGCCCGCCCTCCTTCCGCTCGGGTGCAATGCACATCGAAAAGATCGTCGTCTCTCGGCGGCGAACGTTTTCGACGAGGTCCGCAAAGACCGTCTTATCAAAATTGTCGAAGCCGTCGGACATTATGACGATCGAACTTCGCCGTCCGTCACTCTGCTTGTCGATCACATTTTGATAGGCAAAGCCGAGCGATTCCCAGATCGGCGAAACCCCGCCGATATTTATTTTCTTGATCAACTGCGGTAACTCGGCTTTGTCCCCGACCAGTCCAGACACCAATTTTATCTCGTCACCAAATGCGACGACGGCGACGCGGTCCTGCGGGCGGGTCGAGGCGACGAATCGCGTGGCGGCTTTTTTTATCAAGCCGCGTTTCTCATCGGTCGAGCCTGAAAAGTCTAGAACGAGAACGAGGTCGATCGGCTTTTCGGCCGAAGCAAAAAAAGCGATCGGCTGCGCGGCGTCGTTTTCGAAGACCTGGAAATCTTCCTGACCTAATCTAACGGCCGCGGGAATGCCCGATTCGGCCGAGTCGACGCGTACGTTGAGACTGACGACCTGCGTATGGACGGTAACGACCTCGTCCTCGCCCGCTTCGATCCCGAGCGCGGCAGCATCGCCGCTCTTATCCTTCTTCTCCACGGCGGCAGCGGGGCGGCGGAGTTTCAGGAGCGGCAGGCTATAGCGATTTTCGAACGCGTGGATCTGATCATTGAGAGGAGTCAGCCCGTATTCCTTTCGCCAGTCATCGACCTTGGATTCGTTAACCAGCGGGTATAGATAGATCGTATCGCTGCGTACGGCCGCCTGCGTTCCGAAGAGCTGTGGAGCGCCCTGACCTACTCTAATACCATCCACTAGGACAGCCAGCAACGACCGCTCGACGTATCCCTTTTTTGACGCAGCCACAAGCACGGGCAGGAGCTCCCGCTGTGCCTGAAACGCCCTGTTATTCATTATGAGAAAGGCGAGAGCCTGAACGCCGTCCTCCTTAACAGCCTCTCTGGTCGGCCAGGCGTTGGACTTGAGTATCTGACAAGCACGCAAGAGGTGCACCTCGCCCAGACGATTCGCCTCCAGGATCAGATCACGCTGGCGCTCGAGATCGCCGCCGATCTTTTCGTTCAACCGGAGCTGCTCGTCGCGCATCGCGACCAGATCTTTGCGAAGGTCTTTGTTCTCGGCCGCTGGAGGGGCGGCGGCGGCAAACGACTCGACGATCTTTTTTGCATCGTCCGCGCTTAGGCACTGATTTTGTGCTAAAAGATTCGCGGCAAAGATCAGGCAACCTGCCGAGATCAAGACGGCCGTTACGGCCCTACGTTCCCCTTGAATAGGTTTTCTCAAAACAATATCTCTACTTAAACCCCGGCGTTTACAGTTGCTTTACGATCAAGTTTGCCCCAACCGACAAGTGCTCCGCGAATCGCCGTTACGACCGATTTTACCATGACCCAATACATCACCTGACGGTAGCCGAAGCGCTGTATCAGCAACCACCAGAGAAGCTTTTTCTGCTCGGCCCGCTCCATGAGGAATGCGGCGAATGCGCCGGCCCAATCGAGCGCTAGAAAGAGCGCGTAGTAAAAGATCACCTGGTTCAAATTGGTCGGCGTGTGAGCGTATTCCTGCTGATGTTCGAGCGTTGAGATCAATGCTCCCGCAAGGGTCCAGATAAACATCAGATCCATGAAGGGCGAGATCAGCGGGAAGAATACCTGAAAGATCCAGACATTCGGCATTGCGACAAACCCCAGCGTGCCGTATTTCGGATTGAGCAAAGCATTCTTGTGCTTCCACATGCACTGGAGCGTTCCGAACGACCAGCGGAACCGCTGCTTGGCCAGATTTCGAAGGCTGTCCGGCGCCTCGGTCAAGCCGATCGCCTCTTCTTCGTAGCCGATACGGTAACCAAGCTTCCGTACCTGTATCGTCAGGTCCTGGTCCTCGGCCAACGTGTCCGGGGAAAATCCGCCGGTTTCCTCAAGGACGGAACGTCGCCACGCGCCGACCGACCCGGGCACGACCGTTATGCAGTTAAGCGAAGAAAAAGCACGGCGATCGAAATTCTGCGAGGTCACGTATTCCAATGCCTGCCACTTGGTTACGATATTGATCCTGTTGCCGACCTTCGCGTTGCCGGCGACAGCCCCTATCTTTTCATCGGCGAAGCGGTGGGCAAGAGCAGCGATCGTATGCGGACGAAAAAGTGTGTCCGCGTCGAGTGCGATGATGATATCGCCGGTCGCCTTGCGCCAGCCGAAATTAAGGGCTTCCGCCTTTCCGCCGTTGGCCTTTTTAAAGACGCGAATACGAGCATCTTCGCCGGCACTTGCGAGGGATGCTTCGTGAGTCCGGTCGGTGGAGCCGTCATCGACGATGATGATCTCAAAATTGGGATAATCCGACGCGATCAAGCTCTCGATCGTACGATGAATCACTTTTTCTTCGTTAAAAGCGGGAACGACCACCGAAACTGTAGGCTTGTAACGCTCGCCGAAATGTTCATGCTCGCGTCGGCGCGACCTTAAGTATTGAGCGAACGCCAGCAAGCCGATCACGACCATTCTCCCGACACCGAGAATAATGCCGATCAGGAATATCCATTTCATCAGCCAGCCGCCGAGCGAAGCTCCGTAGAAAACATATGCGTCGGATCGCGCATAGAATGACTGATCTTTCGGGACGGGGGGCATGGCGTCATCGGCCGATATATTCGCTAGATCTGCGACGGTCGTGAACTGATACCCTCGGGCATGCAGTTCGTCGATGATCATTGGCAGTGCGCGGACGGTTTCGGAACGGTCTCCCCCACTGTCATGCAGCAAGACGATCTCGCCCCGTTCTTCGGGCGTGGTGATGGCTGCGGCCGTTACTATCTCATCCGTTATCTGCTCGGCCGTGTGGCGCGAGCCGTCGTCGTTATATAGCTTCCAATCATCGGGATCGAGGTGAAGGCCGACGGAAATGTATCCCAGATTTTGCGCCTGAACGGTCGGGACCAGTTCGTCAGGAGTTCGCGGCTCGGCGTCGCCAAAATACGGTGCGCGGAACAATCGCGTCGAATGCCCGGTGAGCGATTCGATCAACCGCTGAGTCGTATTGAGCTCAAGATCAGTGACCTGATGCGGGACCTCAGCGAGATTGGGATGTGTAAACGAATGATTACCGATCGCATTGCCGTCAGCCACGATCCGGCGGATCAGGTTTGGATTAGCCTGCCCATTCTCGCCCACTACAAAAAACGTAGCAGAGACGCCCTTTTGCTTTAATATGTCGAGGATCTGCGGCGTCCAGACAGGGTCAGGGCCGTCGTCAAAAGTGAGAGCGATCTTGCCGACCTTGTCTCCCGTTCGCTGAATGACATACGACGATGGTATCTGACGGTAGACCTCGTCGGAGATAGATCCGGCCTGTTCCACCTTGATATCCCGCAAGCCCGGCTGCGGCTCAGCCTTAACTTGTAGGATCTCGCCCGTTCCCTCGAAATCGACGTCGTAACCGTACTGAATACTCTCGAGATCGTGCACGGGGAAGCTCTTCAGATCCGTTCCGAAAAACTCCCACAGCGACGGGTCCTCGCTGCCCATTCGCCATAGGGCAAACCCCGCGGGCGAGTAGGTTTCGGCCTTCTTGATCTGGTTATAGGCCGTGATGGAATCGAGGAACCAAACAGTGTGCTTGCTGCCGTCGTCCTCGTCATATGAGAAATACGGATTTTTAGAGACCGGATCGAGCTTGATCTCAGTCGGGCTATCGAGAGACTCGCGCGCGGTCAAGAGAGATTCCTGGAACGAAACGGTCTCGGCCTCGCTTCCGTCACTGCTCCAGTTATAGCCGTAGTTTCCAAAGCAAACGATAGTTTTCGAAGGCGAGAGTTCGGTCAGGCGTTTTTTGAGGATCGATTCAAACCATTCCTCGCCGGCCACGGGCCCGGCTTCACCCGTGGACCAGTGCTGGTCATATGCCATCAGCATCAGATAGTCGGTGACGGCCGCGTACGCTTTGTAGTTCCAGTCAGGATTATCGAATGGGACGGCCTGGGCGAGAATGAGGCCGCGTTTCTGAAACTCTTCATGCAGTTCGCTGATGAACATAAAGAGATCGTCCTGTGAGGTTGCCGGGACCTCTTCGATGTCGATCGTAATACCGCCGAATTTATTCACCGCGACAGTGTCCAGGATCGACTTGATCAGCTTTTGCCTCTGGTCGCCGCTCGAGATGGAGCGAACGAGAATATCGGAATTCCACTGCTCGTTCTTGTAGTTTTGAAGCAGCGGCAGCACGGGCATCTCGGGCTTTTCCCGCTGCATATATTCGAGAGCGGGCTGATCGATGTCGAGTACAAGCGGATTCGATCCGTCACCGGACAACCGGATCCACTCTGGCACGACCCAGTCGAGCGCCTTGATATGCTGCTTTAGCGAGGCAATACTCGAATCATCCCAGTTGACGTAAAAACCGATGGCGAGCGGACGGCCGTTTGCGGCGACGGCCTGAGAGGGGGTTTTTCCGTCAAGGATCATCTCGCGATTAGCGTTCTTCTCAAGCCGGACCTCTTCGCGTTTTGCCTTTTCCTGGCGAAGCTTTTTGCTGGCCTGCTTGATTTGCGACTCGGTTTTGGTGAGGGGCGGAAGTTCCGGCACCTGGATCTTCGTATCGTTCTGCTGCGGAAGCGCTAAGAACGGCTTGAGACGGATCTGCGGGAGGAACGGGTTGATCAGAACGCTCACCGCAAAGAACGCGATAAGCACGGTCGTACCGATCGCCGCTGCGGCGCCTACAACGCTGAACCATCGCCAGCGTTTGCCATTCTCATCAAAAAATACGGGTTGTTTTTCTAGTAATTCTTCTTCAGTCATTGCAGGCGCGGTAAAACATGCGCAAAATCAAACGATTTTGATGTTAAAAACGGGTTTCGCGTTCAATAATCATTCAGATCACAGATCTTCTTTACGAAGCCCTTTGAGCAATTCCGCGACAGTTGTGTTCACGGTCACATTGCGGCGCGTTCCGTCCTCGAAACTTTCATACTCGCCAAGCTGCTGGAGCAGTTTAGCGACCAGCCCGGTCCAGCCCGTCTGGTGACCGGCACCGAGTCCGGTTCCGTCATCGCCATGAAAATACTCAAAGAAAAGCAGATGATCGTGCCAATTCGGATCGTTCTGAAATGTCGAGTTTCGACCGAAAACGGGACGCCTTCCATCCTTGTCGTTCATGAATATACTGCAAAGACGCTTGGCCAGTTCCTGTGAAACGTCCCAGAGAGTGAGCATCTCGCCCGAGCCGGTGGGAAATTCTACCTTAAAATGGTCGCCGTAAAAATAGTCGAATTTCTGCAGCGCCTCGATCAAAAGATAGTTAGGCGGAAACCACACCGGTCCCCGCCAGTTGGAATTGCCACCGAACATCCCCGTGTGCGACTCGCCCGGTTCGTATTCGACACGGTACGACTCGTCGCCCGCCTCAAAAACAAAGGGATTTGCCTTATAGTACCGCGAGATCGAACGGATTCCATGCTCGGACAAGAACTCGTTTTCAGAGAGCATGAAGCGCAGCACTCGACGGAGCCGATCTTCGCCGACGAGCGCCAGAAGTCGGCGGCTATTGCGCCCTTCGTGCTGGAGACACGCTATGTTGTCGGTCAGGTCGGGGCGATTTTTTAAGAACCACTCCGTTCGCCTACGAAAATCGGGCAGGCTGTCCATCCAGTCAGCCTCGACCGTCTCGACCGCAAATAACGGTATCAATCCGACCATTGTACGCAGCGTGATCGGGTACTGTTGGCCTTCCAAATGGAGAACGTCGTAGTAAAACCCGTCGCGCTCATGCCAAAGCTCGGTGCAGTCGTTACCGAGGTTGTTCATCGCGTCTGAGATATAAACGAAGTGTTCGAAAAACTTGCTCGCGACATCTTCATAGACCTTGTCCTCACGCGCGAGTTCGAGGGCGATAGCCAGCATATTCAGCGAATACATCGCCATCCAACTCGTTCCGTCAGACTGCTCAAGATGCCCGCCCGACGGGAGCTCCGAGTTGCGGTCAAAGACGCCGATATTGTCGAGGCCGAGAAAACCGCCCTCGAAGACATTGTTTCCCTCGTCGTCCTTGCGGTTTACCCACCAGGTGAAATTGAGCAGCAGCTTGTGAAAGATCTTCTTCAGGAAATCGCGGTCGGCAACGCCGCGGCGCTTTGCCTCGATCCGATAAACGCGAAGTGCGGCCCAGGCATGGACGGGCGGATTAACGTCGCCAAACGCCCATTCATATGCGGGGATCTGCCCGTTCGGGTGCATGTACCATTCACGGAGAAGGAGGATGAGCTGGTCTTTGGCAAAATCGGAATCCACAAGCGCCAGGGACACGCAGTGAAAGGCGAGGTCCCATGCCGCGTACCAGGGATATTCCCATTTATCAGGCATCGAAACCACATCATCGTTATAGAGATGTTTCCATTCAGCGTTTCGTCCGTGTTTACGCTGGGCGGGCGGATTTGGCGATGACGCGTCCCCCTCGAGCCAATCCTTAACGACATAATGATAGAACTGCTTTGACCAGAGCATTCCTGCGAGCGACTGGCGCATAATGTTCTTTCCGTCACCGGAGAGATTTTGCGGGATGATCGCAGCATAGAAATCATCCGCATCCTTTTTGCGCAGGTCAAAGATCTTGCGGCAGCCCGAAATAAATTCGTCATGGGACACAACCGAGTCAGTGGCATCAGGTTTCTGAAACGTCAGGCGTAGATAGACCTCTTCCGTCGCGTGGGACCCAAGGTCGAGATCGTAGTGCGCGGCTGCTTTTGTTCCGGCCCCCTCGGGGCTGACGGCTTCATGTTCGCCGTGAACGACGAATTGATTGATCCCGTCCTTTACGAACGGGGACGAATTTGGGACGTTGAAGAGTTTCTCGGTGTTGCTGTCGTTTTCAGTAAAAAGAAGGTGAGACGAACCCTCGCATGTCAGACGGTATTCGCCGAGATCTTTTTGACGAAGGAGGATGGCCGAGAGATTTTCCGCTCCTGTATCGACCTGTTTCATTCCAGGCTTGTTGTCCGTTCCGTTCCATGACCAGCGATTTCGAAACCACACGGTCGGAAGCAGGTGGAGCACGGCGGATTCGGAGGAACGATTGATCGCGGTGATCCGAATGCAGATGTCCTCGACGTCTGCCTTTGCATATTCGACGAAAATGTCGAAATACCTGTCGTTATCGAATATTCCGGTGTCGATCAGCTCATACTCGGGCTGCGTTTTGTCGCGGGCCTTGTTTTCCCTATACAGGTCCTCATACGGAAAAGCCGCGTGAGGATACTTGTAGAGGTACTTCATGTAGGAATGCGTCGGAGTACTGTCGAGATAGTAGTAGTACTCTTTAACGTCCTCACCGTGATTGCCCTGCGGACCCGCGAGACCAAACAGCCGCTCCTTGATCACCGGGTCATTTCCATTCCAGAACGCGACCGCAAAACACATTCTCTGTTTTCGGTCGCAGATGCCGGCTATGCCGTCTTCGTTCCACCGGTAGGCACGCAAATGCGACTGTTCGAACGGAAAATAGTCCCATGCCGAACCGTCAGCCGAATAGTCCTCACGGACGGTGCCCCAAGCCCGTTCGCTCACATAGCTTCCCCAGAGCTTCCAGTCCGCGTTCTGTAGCGTACTGTCTTCAAGTCGCATCTTTTCGGCGTCGGAACTCATAATCATTGCAGATTTGCCAGAGTATTTTAGCACCTGGCAAATGGTTCAGCGTTACCGCCGCTATGAAAATATATGGACGTAACCGCTTTTTTTTGCTAAATTTCAGTTGCGCTGTTTACTAAGTATGCACTGATTCTTTTCCCGAATCTTTGCCAAAGCCGATGCTGACCCGGCCTCTAATTTGATGGCGAATGAATAAAGCCCCCGTTTCCAGCAAAAACACTCCGAAAACCGACGTCCGCACTGTGGGCCGCCGTTCGCCGCGTACACATCCCGAGCGCCGGCCGGGCATTGCGCATGAAATGCTGAGCAGTGTTTTCTCGCGGACGGGACAGGAATTAAGAAATGGCAATTCGACCCGCGCCGAAAAGATCCTTAAGGACACGATCGAAAATTACGCGCTTTCGCCCGATGACTACGCCAACCTTAAGCGACTACTGGCGTTTACGCTTGAAACGGTCGGAAGTTACAAAGAATCGCTCGAACTGTTGAAACCGTTCGAGGACGAAGAGAATCTCGATCCGCTCCGGCTCGAAACGCAGGTCCGCGTGACTACACAGCTTGCGATCGCATATAACAATCTAACGGACCAGCCGAAGGCCGCTACTCTTCTTAAAGAGAACCTGCGGCGGGCCAAGGACAACGAGCTTGAATATCTGGCCGGAACGATCAATTGTGCCCTCGCTCGAGTTTATCGAAAGCTGAACGAGCTTCCTATTTCCCGTGATTACGCCGAAAAATCACTGATCTATTTCCGCGAGAATGGCGACTGGCTCGGGATGGCCGAGGCCTATCGCGAGATTGCGCTCAGCCATCATCATGAAGGGAACAGCGAAAAGTCGCTTGAGTATTTCGATCAGGGGATCAAGATAATCGGCGCCAACTCGGCGCCGTTCATGCTGGGCAAACTCTACACGGATATGTCCGGCGCCTATTGGTTCCTCCGGCGGCCGCACGATGGGATCGAGTCTCTCGAAAAATCGATCAAATTCTTTGATCAGACGGACCACGTACTTAATTCGATCATTGCTTACAACAATCTCGGCATCAATCTGATCTTGATCGGCGACTGGCACAAGGCCGACGAAGTGATCAAACGCTCACTCGATCTTGCAATCAAGCAAAATCATGTACACGTAGCAGGGATCCTCGACTCGCTTGGCGAACTGAATCTTCTGCGGGGCGAGCTGGATGAGGGCCAGGAAATACTTGAGCGCGCTATAAAATTTGCGAATGAACGAAAGCGCGAATGGTATGCGGTCCAAGCGATGCGAAATCTGGCGCGCTGCTTTCTAGCGCAAGGAAAAACAAGGAAGGCGATCGCAAAGGCGAGAGAAACTATCGCGCTCTCTGCCCAGATCGGCGACAAACTGTTCGCAAACATGGCCCGCCTTGTTCTAGCTGAAGGCCAGCTTGCAGAACGCGGTTTTGAGGAATCGGAAAACACGCTGCGAGTTATCGAAGAATCCGATCCGACGTCGGACTTTTTCGTCCTCGGCAGCATCCAGCGCATCCGCGGCCTTGCCGCAGCTAAGATCGGCGATAAGGAGCTTGCCGCCCATCACTTCAGCCGCGGTCTCACCATCTTCGAATCTGCGGAAGACGCATATCATGTGGCACTTTCGCACTTGCTGATCGGCTCGCACCTCGACGCCCTACACATCGAGCGGGCGACAATGCATTTGAAAACCGCTATCGAGATGTTTCGCAAGCTCGGCGTACGACAGCTTGCGGATGAGGCCGAAAAAGCCGCGGCTGATCTCAAACGGCCTGACCGGAGAGCAAAGGAACCAACGAGCTCCCGACCGGTTTCTAATGTGGCGCAGTTGCTTACAGTTCGTCTCGCCGAGGCGACGGCATCGCGCGAGCTTTTATTTCGCGAATTGGTAGCGATACTCCAGCAAGAGAGCGGGGCGAAAAGGATCGTCATCGCTGAGCACGATGATCAGGAGAGGCTTTATCCATTCATCACCCATGGTTACACGCCGCAGGAAAGCAATGAACTGCTTGCGAAGCTCAGCCATGCACGGGAAAAGGGTGACGAGAAATCCTTTCTGCGATCGAAGGGTCTTGCGGCTTTTCCGCTTCGGGCCAGCACGGGCAATTCGGCGCATCTCTTGATCGGGCCGGCCTCGGGTTCTGTGCTTAACGACGGCAGCTCACTACAGTCGCTGCTGAGCGTTGTCGAACTCGGCATGTCTCTTGTAACGCTTCGCGAACGCGAAAAAAATCGGCCGGAGGAGCAGGAGACAGGTTCGTTCAGTTCGCACGGCGTTATGCCGGGATTCATTCATTCCTCGCCGCCGATGAGCGCGCTTGTCGAGGAAATATATAAGATCCGCTCGTCGGACGTCACTGTCTTGGTTACGGGCGAATCGGGTACCGGCAAGGAGCTCGTATCACGTGCGATCCACGCTATCTCGAACCGAAAGGACCGGATCTTCGTGCCGTTTAATTGCACGGCGGTGCCAAAAGAACTCGCTGAGAGCCACCTATTCGGTTATCGCAAAGGCTCGTTTACCGGAGCGGTGATGGATTCGCCGGGAATGATCAGGACGGCGGACGGCGGAACGCTGTTTCTGGACGAGGTGGGCGATCTGCCGATCGATGTTCAGCCGAAACTTTTGCGTTTTCTGCAGGAGGGCGAGGTGCAGCCGATAGGCGAAAAGAAACCGGTCAAGGTTGACGTCCGCGTGATCGCCGCGACGAATATGCCGCTCGAGGAAAAGGTCAATGAGGGATCATTCCGCGAGGATCTCTACTATAGGTTGAATGTTATCCGGCTGCGTGTGCCGCCCCTTCGCGAACGTAGGTCCGAAATTCCGCCCATCATTCATTATTACATCGATCATTACTCATCACGGTTTGGCAAATACGGCGTCACCTTTACGCCGCAGACGATCGATCTGCTGATGGTGTGCAATTGGGAAGGAAACGTCCGGCAGTTGTGCAACGAGATACAGCGTGTCGTGGCCCGCGCCGACGACAACGAAGTGATCACCCCAGATCATCTGTCACCTGAGCTCAAACGGACCGCACAGCCGCTGACGCCTATGGGCGGCGACAATGCCAAGCCGATCGTCTCGTACGACGGCGTATATTCGTCGTCGTTCGGTGTGGCAGTCGGCAGCGGTACGCTTGACGAAGCAGTTTCTGAGCTCGAAACGCAAATGATAAAGGTCGCGCTTGCCCGACATCATTGGAACATTTCGCGCGTCGCTAACGAGCTTGGTTTAACGCGAAGAGGACTTTATCTGAAACTTTCGCGATACGGCATCGAAAAGGCGGGTTGAATCAGCCCGCAAGCGCTCGCAGACTCTCCACAATTCCCGGCAGCTTTTCAAGAACGAGATCAACTTCATCTTCAGAGTTATAGCGGCCCAACGAAAAACGGATCGATCCCATAGCCCGCGAGTAAGGTACGTTCATCGCTTGTAGCACCGGCGAGGCGGCGTGGCTGTCGGAATTACACGCCGAGCCGGTCGAAACGCACACCCCGATATCATCAAGCCGGGCAAGGATCGCTTCGCCGTTCGTGTTTTCGAATGAGATATTAGATGTGTTCGGTAAACGGAGGGACCTATCAGCGGTGCCGTTCAGGGACGCATTTGGGATCATGTCGAGAATTCCGTTTTCCAGGCGGTCGCGAAGAGAGCGAACCCACTCCATCAAGGTCAGATCGGTGGCCAAGCGAGCTGCCGCTCCGAGAGCTACGATCTGATGTACCGCCTCCGTCCCGGCGCGGGCGGCACGTTCCTGTCCACCGCCGATCAGATATGGCTTGATCGCGACACCTCGCCTGATAAACAGAGCACCGGTGCCCTTTGGGCCGTGAAATTTGTGGCCTGAGATCGAAAGCAGGTCGATGCCAGGAGCCGCGAGATCGATTTTGATCTTGCCGGCTGCATTGACAGCATCGACGTGAAACAGAGCGTCGGAGTTTCCCTTAACAACGTCCGCTATCTCCTCGACCGGGAACAAAACTCCGGTTTCATTGTTGGCCATCATGATCGAAACTATCGCGGTCTTTTTTGTAAGAGCTCGTTTAAGGTCACTAAGATCGATCAAACCGTCCCGGTCGACGTCAACCCGGGTCACGCGGGCACCGCTTTGCTCAAGAGTATGACAAGAATTCCTGACGGCTTCGTGTTCGACTTTTGTCGTTATCACGTGGTTGTGCTGCGGCCTCGATCCGAATCCGCCAAAAACGGCCCAGTTGTCGGCCTCGGTCCCGCCAGATGTGAAAAAGATCTCCGACGGGTCCGCGTTTAACAATTCCGCGACCTGCTCTCGCGCAGTCGCCACGGCATCTCCCGCCGTTAGCCCCATTGCATGCGAAGAAGATGGATTTCCGTACGAGCCCGAAAGATACGGCATCATCGCTTCGACAACCTGGGGAGCCGTCGCCGTGGTCGCATTGTTGTCGAAATAGATCATGGTGAATAAATTCTTGCCCGATTGACGAGATTGTTCAATCCAAAAATTCACAAATTTAGGTGAACGAACTACAATGTCGGTTAACCGTGAACGCAATCTTGAAGATCACCGAACCGACTGGCCGCGCGTGGGAATTTCCGCTCACAGTGGGCGCGACGTACGCGATAGGCCGGTCTAAGGAGAACGATGTCGTGCTGAACGATAGGCGTGTCTCCCGGCGCCATGCACTGCTCAGGCCGTTTGGAACAGGATTCAGGATCGTTGACGGATACATCGAGGATGGAAATCTGGTCAGGAGTGTGAACCGTGTGTACGTCAACGGTGCGCCGCAATTCGAAAGATCTATCGAACACGGCGACACCATAACGATAGGCGAAACAACCCTCGAATTCCGGTCGCTCTCGGCCACGCAAACAGCTCCGCCGCCGCCTGCTCTTCCATCAGAGATCGGGGAAATGCCCATCGCTGCTAAGGACGCTGCGGAAACTGTGGTCGCACCACCGAAAAGCGTTAACTATGACGATTCACCGCTCGGCCAAACTCAGCTCCAGATGTCGGCGGACGAGATCATCGGCAGACAATCGCATCTGTCCCTCGAGACGGCGATCGCTACGCCGGAGGAGATAAAGGACCTGCGTCGAAAGGCGAAGATCCTCGACCTGATGTTCGAGATGAGCAAGACGCTCGGCACTGTATTCGATCTAAAGGAGATATTTGAAAAGGCGACCGATCTGATCTTTCGCGGAACACCGGCCGACCGCGTAGTTGCACTACTGGCTGATGAATCAGTTGACGGCAATATCCTGGATTACAGCCTCTACCAGATAGCGATCCGAACACGTGACGAGAGTCTTGAAAATCTGGGTGAAAAACTTTCGGTCAGTCGAACGATCACGCAGAAAGTCATGCGTGAGAAGGTTGCCATCCTCTCGCAGGACGCCCGGACGGATGAGCAATTTAGCGGATCGGAATCCATCGTCTCGCAGGGCGTGCGCTCAACGATCTGTGCGCCGCTGATAACTAAATCCCATGTTCACGGGGTGGTTTATGCGGACAGACTCGATCCGTTCGCGGCCTTTTCCGCCGATCATTTGGAACTGATAAGCGCGGTCGGCGCTCAGACGGCAGTGACCGTCGAGACCGTCAAAGCTCATAAACGCCTTGCGCGCGAAGAAGTTGCACGTGCAAACTACGGCCGCTTTTTGCCGGAGTATGTGGTCAAACAGCTTCTGGAAAACCCCAACTCGTTTCGTCTTGGCGGGGTAAACCAAACTATCACCGTCCTGTTCGCGGATATTCGCGGCTTTACGGCGCTATCGGAACATGCGAATCCGGAAAAGATCGTCGGTCTGTTAAATCGTTATTTTTCCGCAATGTCCGAGATCATCTTTGCTCACGGGGGAACGCTCGACAAATATATCGGCGACGGATTGATGGCGATATTCGGCGCTCCTACGGCGAGTTCCGACGATGCCCTGAACGCCGTAAAAGCGGCTATTGCGATGCAAAAGCGGTTGATCAAATTAAATGAAGAATTAGCCGTCGACCGATTCGATCAAATATTCGTCGGGATGGGATTGCACACGGGCGAAGCGACCATCGGGTACGTCGGCTCCGATAAACGTCTTGAATACACGGCTATCGGTGACACGGTAAACCTCGCGTCACGCCTGGAATCGAACGCCTCCGGCGGTCAGATCCTGATCAGTGATGCTACGGCCACAGCCGCGGGTGAATCGATCCCTGTCGAGGCCCAGGACCCTATCAGTGTAAAGAACCGCGTTCAGCCGGTAAGTTTGTTTCAGGTAAAATGGGACTAAAACCGCGGAATCTCAAGTTTTGTGGTTCATCGCCTCTCGCCATCTCTAGGCTTCCTAGCAAACCCGCGAAATTTTCATTGTAGTCTCCCGCGTGACGGAATATAATTACAGAACCGATCTCTAACTTATGCTAAGGATCTCTTCACTCAAGAAACTTGTTACTGATTCAATGGCGATCGACCTTGGAACTGCAAGCACGATCATCGCGGTAAAAGGCCGAGGCATCGTGCTCGACGAACCTTCGCTCGTCGCCATTAATGAAATGAGCGAGGAGATCGTCGCGTTCGGTCAGGAAGCCGCCGATATGACGGGCCGCGAAGGACGTGACATCGTCGTTCGGGCTCCGATGATAGGCGGCGTCGTAGGTGATTTTGAGCGGACCAAGAAAATGCTCGCGCATTTTGTTAAGAAGGCGAAAACCGGCGGCTCTAATATTTCCATCCAGGCGGTCATGAGCATGGTCTCGGACGTCACGCACGTCGAACAGCGAGCGCTTCAAAATGCTGCCGAAGACGCGGGGATCGGAAAGGTTTACATGATGGAAGAAGGGCTGGCTGCCGCGTTCGGAGCCGGAGTTCTTCCTACCGATAAACGAGCCTCTGCTGTCGTAGATATAGGTGCGGGCACCACGAGCGTCGCGATAGTCGCAAAAGGGGCCGTAGTTCATTCAACCTCCGAGAGGTTCGGAAGCAACGAGATAAATTCGGTTCTTGCCACACATCTGCGGCGTCATCGAGGGCTTCAAGTCGGCGAGGAAACGACTGAATTCCTGAAAACGCAGTTTGCCTCTACCTTTCTGCCGGAGGACATTTCGAAATCAATCGAGGTTCGCGGAAGAGACGTACAAACGGGCAGTCCGGCGGCGGTCGAGATCACCACGGGCGAGATCTACCCTATCGTCGAAAGCATCGTTCGCAGGATCGCACAAACAGTCAAAGATACGCTGACGGAACTCCGGCCGGAGGTTGCGGCCGACATCTACGATCGAGGAGTCGTTTTGACAGGGGGGGGAGCCCTATTGGATGGTGTCGACAAATATCTGCGGAACTTTATCAATCTCGCGATAACGGTCGCCGACGAACCGCGATACGCGACGGTAA
>JBDTXM010000025.1:0-22445 GCA_040006215.1 Acidobacteriota bacterium | reverse complement strand
CTATGCAGGCAAAAGGTTCGCCGTCTGCCAGACGCCATTCGATCACCTGCCCTGAGCCCGCGCCGTTGGCAATAAATTGAGGTACTGTCGTGGCATCCCAAGCATTCGGGTCCGCAGTAATTTCGCGTCCGATCGAGATCCTCGTTGCCGCTCCGTGATGGCTGACGAAGATCTTGTAATCTTTGAACCCTGCGCAGACGTCAGGGACCTCATCGTCCTCACTCGCCGCCTTTCGGATCGGCTTACAGACTTTTGCGTCGAGTTTCGTGTATTGGCTCGAGAATTTAGGTTTTTCTGTTTTCGGCGTAGCGGCGCTTACGGGCTGAGCGGAGGGCTCGACTCTTAAGGCAGTCGGTTCATTGCTCGCATTCGCCTGACAGCCCAGAGCCCAAATCACCGGTGTGACGAGAGCGATCAACGGAAGAATGTAGATCCCAAGTCTTCGCATCGTACTAAAGCTTTGCGTATTCGAAATGCATCCCGTCGATATTGCCCTTATAAAATCCGCCCCAATAGAAGCCTAGCTCGTTGGCTCTCGGCACGAGTTCGAGCAGGCAGCCTTTTTGACCGATCCCAGCCGGGGGCTTCGCTTCGCCATTCCAGCTTCCGTTGATGTCGAACGCCGTTCCAAAACTGTGATTGCTAGGGTTTGAGCCGGACTTGATCACACGCGGATTGAAAGAGCCTTCGAATGTAAGAATTTTCGAGATCAGTCCATCGTCCTCCCACGCGTTAAATAAATTCTTTAGGGCTTGGTGAGCTTTAGTGTAGAACTTTATGCTCCCACTGGATCTCTGGGTATTGCCTTCGGAAAAAAAAGGAACGCCTTTCAACTGCCGAATAAAAACCGTCGAAACATTAGCATCGTCCCAGTTATTCGTAAATACGATCGGGCTGTGATACGTCCCTGGAGCTTTTATTGTATAGGTCGGATTGCCGAGCTTTGTAAGCAGAGCGGAGAGCGGACTGCTGGGAGAACCAAAGTTTGGCAGCCGCGGAAACCAGCCTCGGGGATAAACGGTTTGACGGTGGAAATAATTATCCGATCGAGCAGACATCGAGTCGTAATATATCCAGAACCAGGGTGAGTTTTCGATCCCGACTGGCATCGTAACTTCCTCGCCTTGAGCCAAGTCGACGAAGACACGGTGTTTCCAGTCCGGGTTCGCTGCTCGAAGCTGTCCCTCGGTGATCGAAAATTTTCGGGCGATGGATGCCGGGGTTTCAAGAGAGGACGAGGTGTAAACGTAATAGTCCATAAACACGATGTTGAGAGATCCTTTGACAGACTTTGGTAGGAGTATGCCTTATTCGTGTTAAATCGACCAGAACTTTTTGAAAAACGAGTCGTTTTTGCCTTTTTCAAAGGCGATATGGTAGTCTTTTTCCTTTGTTAATACTGCATTTTTCTTTTCTATCTAGAGGAGTAAATTATTAAAAATGGCTAATGAAGGAAGCGGACAGGTCGGCAAGGTGGTTCAGATCATCGGGCCGGTCGTAGACGTTGAATTTTCAGACAATTATTTGCCGCCTATTTATCAGGCGCTTCGCGTTACTTCGGATGGTTTCGATGTCGAGACCAAGATAGATGTGGTTGCCGAAGTTCAGCAGCACCTCGGCGAAGGCCGAGTCCGTGCGGTCTCGATGCTGCCGACCGATGGCATGGTCCGCGGAATGAAGGTGATCGACCTCGGCGGGCCGATAACCGTTCCGGTTGGAACGGCGACGCTCGGACGGGTCATGAACGTCATCGGCGATCCGGTTGACGAGCTTGGCCCGGTCGTTTCTGACACGCGTTCGTCCATCCACCGCCACGCGCCATCGTTCGATGAACAGGCGACCGAGCTTGAGATGTTCGAGACGGGTATCAAGGTCATCGACCTTGTCCAGCCGTTCCTGCGAGGCGGAAAGATCGGCCTGTTCGGCGGTGCCGGCGTGGGCAAAACGGTTCTGATCATGGAGCTGATCAACAACGTAGCCAAAGGCCGCGAAGGATTCTCGGTTTTTGCGGGCGTCGGCGAACGCACTCGTGAAGGGAACGATCTTCTCCGTGAAATGGTCGAGTCCAAGGTTATTACCTACGGTGACGCATTTACTCATAATTTTGAAGAAACTGGAGCGTTCGATCTGACTAAGGTCGATATGGAGACGATCAAAAACTCCAAAGTAGCTCTCGTCTATGGCCAGATGACTGAACCTCCAGGAGCACGTCTTCGTGTTGCATTGTCGGGTTTGACGGTTGCCGAATATTTCCGCGATCAGGGAAATGACGTCCTTTTCTTCGTTGATAACATTTTCCGCTTTACCCAGGCAGGTTCTGAAGTATCGGCTCTTCTCGGGCGTATGCCTTCAGCGGTGGGTTATCAGCCGAATCTGGCTTCGGAAATGGGCGAAATGCAGGAACGCATCACGTCGACCAAGACCGGTGCTATTACGTCGATCCAAGCGGTTTACGTGCCCGCCGATGACTACACCGATCCGGCTCCTGCGACGACATTTGCTCACCTCGACGCGGTTACCGCCTTGTCGCGTCAGATCGTTGAGCTCGGTATCTATCCGGCGGTCGACCCGCTAGCTTCAAATTCGCGCATTCTCGATCCGCTTATCGTAGGTGATGAACATTACAACGCGGCGCAGGATGTTAAGAAGATCCTCCAGCGATATAAGGACCTGCAGGACATCATCGCCATTCTCGGCCTCGACGAATTGAGCGAAGACGATCGGCTGACGGTCGCTCGAGCCCGAAAGATCCAACGTTTCTTCTCGCAGCCGTTCACGGTCGGCGAGCAGTTTACGGGTATACCTGGAAAATATGTCAAGGTTGAAGACACGATCAAAGGCTTCAAAGAGATCCTCGAAGGTAAATGCGACGACATGCCTGAGCAAGCTTTCTACATGGTTGGAACGATCGAAGAGGCCCGAGAAAAAGCCCAGAAGATGGCGGCGGCCGCATAGAAGGTTGAAACGGTAAAGAGTGAAAACCGCGTGGTCGCGGCCTTTTCCCGTTTCCTGTTTATTCTGCACTTACAATAATGCTGAAACTTGAAATCGTAACACCTGAAAAACGAGTGCTCAACGCTGATGTCGATTCGGTGACTATTCCTACCGCTACCGGTGAGGCGGGAATTCTGCCCAATCACGCGCCGCTGATCTCGGCTCTCAAGCCCGGTATCCTAACATATACCGTTAAAGGATCGATGGAGCGGTTGGTGGTATCGGGTGGTTTTGTAGAAGTCAATGCCGACAAAGTTGCTGTATTGGCCGACTCGGCAGAGGCTTCGGGCGAGATAAACGCGGATGCTGCTCGCGCCGATCGGGAAGCAGCGGAAAAGCTGCTTGCGGCGGCTGCGACGGCCCCAGTCGAGGAGACCGAGGCAATTCGAGAACGCATCGAAAATGCTAATGCAAAACTTCAGTTAGTGATCGGTAAGTAATTGTAAAAAGGTAATATATTGGTTTGCCTCGGGATTGGTCATCTCGGGGCTTTTTGTTTGATCCATTATTCTTCCGAACAACCCGCCTCGAGCATAACTTGAACCTAAAGAACGGTAAATTCTTGACTTTTTCCGACTAATTAAACATACTTTTCTCATCTTTCAAGATTAGAACCGAAGCTTGGGGAAGTTTTTGCCCAAAACTTCCTTGAGTGATCGAAAATCGGCCCGAAATTTTTTGGTGCGGTAATTAGCTAGGGTGTCTCAGAACGTCCTCGTACCGAAAGTAAATTTTCGCCAGCAACGAGCCCCAGTTATATGCAGTTTGGAACCGGCTCCGATCGTTCTAGATCACTGCAAAAATTGTCCACCTGGAGGGTAAATGAGGATTTTCAAAATTTTGGTGCTTCTGACAATGATGATCTCGTCGAGCGCCGTTTCGTCGTTCGCACAAGCAACTGCGGAACGGCTTGAGCCTGGTCGAGATGAACAACCCGTCAAGAAAGAAGGGTTGAAACTAAAAATCAAGAATGACGCTATCAATGGGAAGTTGTCGATCGGGGCTGGAACCTACGCTTTCACCACAGGAACTGCAGCTCTCGATGATATGTCCACCGGTACGACGCAGCTTGTTGCGGCTGGTACGGACGATACGAATTCTGCACTTGGTAACATTGGTTTCGAGTTTTTCTATGACGGCGTTCGTTTTACGCAGTTTGGCGTGAATGGAAACGGATTCATGCGTCTCGGAGCGGCATCGACGGGTTCGTCATTTTCGAACAGCATTGGAACGACGACCAACGCGCCGAAGATCATGCCGTTTTGGGATGATCTGTGTGTTGGGGCGAACGGTAAGATTCACTATAGGACCACAGGGTCAGCTCCAAATCGAAAGCTCGTTGTCGAGTTTCAAAACATGCAAATCACCCGCGATGCCGGCTGCGCCGGTGCTGGCGGCGGAACATTTCAGATATGGTTGTTCGAAACGACCGGTGTCGTCCAGTTCGTTTATGGTACGGGTATGGTTGCGACAGCTGCAGCCGATGCAGGATATTCGGTTGGGCTCCAGTCGGGAGCGGCAACAAATTTCGCAAGTGTTACAACCAACGGAAATACCGTTTCGTATACAGCCGCGAATAATGCTCAGACAGATGCGATCGCATCCGGAACGACATACGCTTTCGCACCCAATATTCCGGTGGCGCCCAGCGGATTGAACTTTGGGTTGGTTACGGCGACATCGATGACCCTAAATTGGTCCGATAACGCCCTGAATGAACTTGGCTATGCTATATACCGTTCGACGGATGGCATAAACTTCACGTTTGTCACTTCCACGCCGGCTAATACCGCAACTTTTGGCGATTCGGGTCTAACACCTTCGACTTCTTATACGTATAGGATAGTAGCCTTCACCGAAGGCGGCATTGCCTTTGTCAGTGCTACGCAGTCAACGACGCCGCCGGGAAATATTTCCGCGGTCGGCGGCGGGGGACTCTGGAGTAGCCCCGCGACGTGGGTTGGCGGAGTGGTTCCGACTGTAGGAGATAATGTTACGATCCCCACCGGAGCGACTGTAACTGTTGATACTCCGGCGGTGGCATTAAGCCTTACGGTTGCAAGCGGCGGCACCTTGACCTACGACGCAGCGACGGCCCGGACTCTTGCAGTGGGTGGTAACGTTACGGTTAACGCGGGCGGCACGATCTCGACGGCGGCAACGGGAACAGTGACAACACACGTACTATCCGTCGGTGGAAGCTTGACGAATGATGGGACGCTGGATCTGAGCACTAATGGTAATACGGCAGGGGCGAATTTGACCTTTGCCGGTGGAACCGCGAGTGTCGTTTTCGGCGGAAGTGGACCTACGACCAATGTTCGCATTATCACGATAAACAAAGGGTCGCAATCGGCGACAGTTGAATTGAACCCGACGAGTTTCACAGTTCAGGGTGTAAATACCGATTCGGCCGGATTCCTGACGATAACGAGCGGTACCTTTAAGATCTCGGGATCTTTCCCGATGACCAATCGTACGTTTGCGACGGCGACTTATACCATCCCATTGACGGGTGGAATATGGCTGAATAATCCTAACTATATCGTTGCCGCGCAAGCTGGCGGTACAACGTGCGCCAACAATGGACTATTCCGGATGTCGCAGGGTACTTATAACATCGGTGTCACCGGAGCTGACGGCATAGGCGGCGGCACGGGAGCGACATTTGTCATCGAAGGCGGAACGATCAACGCGACACGCATCGATCCGCAGAATGCCATAACCTGGACGCAAAGCGGCGGAACGATCAACGTCGGAACCGCGGCGAATACACGCTCCAACTTCGGAACTTTCGAGGTGTTTTCGACGTCGTCGACTTTCTCGATGACTGGCGGAACATTTAATCTGATCCAGACCGCTGTTGCTGCAACACCGGTCGATTTCCGGGTCAATGCGCTCTCGAACATCACCGGAGGCACGGTTAACGTAGGAACGTCTGCTACGGCGACCAACTTCAATTTCCGGCTTTCAGGAAGTACGCCGGGCGTCGTTATTGACAACACAACAAACGCGAAGACGGCGACATTTCTCGCACAGACGCTAGTTGCGGGAAATCTCACGATCAATACGGGAGCGACCGCGAATCTTAACGGGTTCCTTGTTGGAATCCTTGGTTCGACAGTCAGCAATAATGGAACGCTCACGGGTACAACTGCTGGCAGCCGACTGTATTTTCTCGGTACCGGAGCGGCTCAGACCTATCTCGGGAGCGGAGTCGTGACACCCGGATTAGCCAGCTTTGACGTCGACAATGCGCTTGGAGTTACTATCGATCCGGGAGTTTCACAGATCGTAGTTCTGCGAATGATCCTGTTCACGGGCACTCTGCACAATACGAACAAGCTAACGCTCGGCAATGGCGGAACGACGTCCGGGATCGTGCAGATCGGAAACACGACCACTCCGACTGCGGCAGGCGTTTTCGACACGGCACCGGTATTCAATATCGGCACTGGTGGACAGGCTGTTTCCTATCTGAGAACCACTATAGGCCGCACGACCGGGCCAGAGATCAATCCGACGCGGACGTTGACGAATCTAACCTATGACGATAACAACGGCATTCACCAGTTATCGGTCGACGGCGGTGGTTTGACGGTCACGGGAATTTTGACGCTGACAAACGGTGTGATTGTTACGGGAAGCAACCAGTTAACGCACAACGGAACTGCAACCCGCACGCTCGGCTACGTCAACGGTCTGCTAAATCGTAGCTACACTGCAGTTGGCACCTATACTTATCACGTCGGGCAGAACGGGTACGCTCCAGTCTTGGCCAACGTCACGGCTCTTGGAACCAATCCGTCGAGCTTGCAACTCTCGTCAACCGATGCCTTCTTCCCAGGAATGGACCCGGCAAAGAGCATTTCGCGAAGCTGGAATGCGGTTGAGGTTGGCGATCTGACGGCAGATCTTTCGTTCACTTATCAGGCTGCCGATGTTAACGGGAACGAAGCGGATTATCGTGTCTATGGACCGGCTGGCAATCTCTGTTCGGCCGCTCCTTGCGTCAATACGGCAACGCACGTTGTGGGACCTGCAATCGGCACCACCAGCTTCGGCAGATTTACGGCGGGCGAGTCTCAGAT
The DNA here is from genome assembly GCA_040006215.1 of Acidobacteriota bacterium. GTDB lineage: Bacteria > Acidobacteriota > Blastocatellia > Pyrinomonadales > Pyrinomonadaceae > OLB17. Next base: position 15,360 of record JBDTXM010000025.1, on the reverse strand, counting down.
CCCAACGGTTATCACGACCGGATCGATATCTGGCCGAACGCTAACATCGGGCGGAAGCGGGATCGTTAACGTTCCCGTCAAGATAGGCGGCGGCGACCTGCCTCAGCCGATCTTTACGACGACGACGAGCCTCGGCGTGTATCGGTTCGATAATCTGACGATCGGACAGACATACATAATCACGATCGCGCCGAAGAAATATTTCTTCCCGACCACCGTCCGATTGGTAACACTTTCGGCGAATGAGGTGTTCGTGGACTTTATCTCAAATCCTTGAGGTTTTTTGCAGCAGCCATCCGGCGGCCCGACAAAGTAGAGCGTGGCGGGCCATCCGGTTTTTGTGCAGCCGCTGTCTGAAAAGGCAGCGGCCTTTTTTTGCGCGATGTCGGGCTTTCTTCCTACCTTCTGTAGTTAAATGTGGGGTATTTTTCCCACCCATCCAGAGTCGCAAACCTCGCTGGGTAACTGAGACCCTTTAATTAACAGGTCGTCGTGATCCGTCCGGCAAACTTCCTTCGTGGCTCGGCGGTTGCAGACGGTTTTTGCGTCGGGACCTCCGTGTTCCATCGATTCCTCCTATTCCCAACTGGTCCAAATAAGCCCGCAATGAAAAAAATCAACCTTACCTCCACAATCGGAAATTTGTCCGGCACCCTTTCGCGTGCCGGTTTGTTACTAGTGATCGGTGCCTTGCTTGCAACTGTATCGTTTGGTTTTCAAGTATCGACGATCGGATCGCTCAAGAATCCGGTTAAGAAAGTAATTCAGACCCCGCAGCCCGGTGTTTTTTCAGCCAGTGCTTCGAGTCCTGTTCCGCTCACCTGCATTACGGCAGATCCGAATACCGGATATGTATATGCCCAGGAGAACGGCGGCTTACAGTATTACCGATATCTCCCGTTCTCGGACACTTGGGAACAAATGACAGATTCACCACTCGACAGTGGCAACAATGGCGGCGGAGCGTATCTTAACGGCAAAATATACACAACTTATACGAGTCAAGGTGAACTTGGTGTTTACGATATTGCGACCAATTCATGGACGACTATATTGAGTCCACTTTCAGGTACGGGTGATATCACAAGCGATGGGACAAACCTTTACCTTGTCGTCGGAAATAGCTTCGTTCGCTACGAACCGACTGAGCAGATCACTACGCCGCTGGCTGAGCCGGTCGTATTTTTTCAGCCCTGGGGTGGCTTAGCGATATTTAACGGATTTATTTATGGACACACGGGTAACAACAGCTCGGGCTTTGCCAAATACGAGATAGCTACTGATCAATGGACGGCGTTGCCTGACGTTCCCGGTGGTGCGGTGCTTGGCTGTGCGATCGATCCGGTTGGTCAGGTTTACTACTCATACGGCGGCTACGGCGGATCGAACTGGTACGCCTTCGACATGGTGAACGAACAGTGGAGCGTGACCGAGTTTCCGCTTTTCAACGGTTTGAATGACGGCGGCATGGTTTACGTCGCCGGTACCGGCATCTACATGACATTTAGCGAAAGCAGCACCGGTTTTGGCCGCATTGTGCTGACCGTTCCGACATCAGTCAGTTCGATCTTTGCCGACTCACCTTCGCCGGTCAGCGGCCCCACGGTTTCCTGGACGGTCATCTTCAACGATCCGGTCAGCAATGTGAACGCCGGTAACTTTGTATTTGAGAACGACGGCCTCGGGGGAACACCCGCTATAACCAGCGTGACACCTATCGGCGGAGCGCCGGCGACGCAATGGACGGTCACGGCGAACGCCGGAACAGGAAACGGAGCGCTGGGCCTCGATATGGTCAACGACATCGCAATTTCCAACGCCGTCGACAATCTGCCTTTTGTCGGGGCTTTCTATACCTTCGATCGGACAGCTCCGGTCGCTATTGATGACTCCTATTCAGTCAACCAGGATTCAGTCTTGATCGTAGCCGATAAGGGCGGCTTGCTGACTAATGACGGCGACATAAACGGTGACCCGATATCGGCTATCTTAGTCGATGGGCCTACTCACGGCGTTCTGGTTCTTAACGCGAACGGATCATTCACCTACACCCCGACCGCAGGCTACTTTGGCCAGGATTCATTCACCTATACGGCTAATGACGGCACGGCCAACTCGAACGTCGCGACGGTCTCCATCGACGTTGCCTTTGTTGAGCCCCCAATGACGACAATGCAGTTCAGTTCACAGGCATTCAGCGGACGCGAAGCCGCGATCGCATTGGTCACTGTTACGAGGACAGGTGACACTAGTGGAGTGAGCACAGTTGAGTATTCATTTACCGACCAGACGGCCGTTCGCGGAACGTGTGGAACAAGTGGCGTCGACTATCAGGCGGCAGTTTTACGCACTGTAACCTTTGAAGCCAATGAAACGTCGAAGACGATCAATTTTCTGGTCTGCCCGGATAACCGGTCGGAGGACCCCGCGGAAACGGCGTTGATCACACTTGGTAATCCGACCGGCGGGATGGTTGGAGCTCAGTCACAGGCTGACTTAACGTTCCTAGATGCGGCAACCGACATTCAAACGCTGGTTCCGGTTCTGTTATCGGCTGGATCGACTGGTTCGCCTTATGGAACGCAGGCATTCGTAAATGGCTTTCCTTCACGGATCGGAGGAGTCAGGGTCACACTGTACGGCGTTACTCATTCGAATCCGCAGAATCTTCAGGTGATGCTCGTCGGTCCGAATGGAACGGGATATGTTCTGATGGCCGGCGTTGGACTAAACACGCCTGTCAATAATGCAACGATCACGTTTGAAGATGCGGCTCCGACCTTTTTACCGGACGCATCCGCCATACTCGACGGCGTTAATTATCGTCCGACCGTATGCGGTTTCGTTACCCCATTTCCGGCACCGGCTCCTGACGTATTTGCACAGGCCGGATGCGGCGCGCCTGGTCTTAAATCGCTAAGCCCGACACTCGCGGGCACCTTTGGCGGATCGCCCGGCGACGGTGTCTGGACGCTTTATGTTCAGGATGTTTCGGCCCCGGGGGCGACGACCGGAAATATCTCGGGCTCCATCGACGGCTGGGGAATGCAGTTCCTGCTGCCGACCGCGGCTGACGTTTCGCTCTCAGGTCATGTCACAACCAGTGGCGGAAGCCCGATCGCGAACGCTCTCGTTACTGTCGAAGGCAGCGGTATCAAGACCCCGATCACGGTTCGCACGGGCCGCTTCGGTTCTTACAAGTTCAGCGGCCTGACAGCGGGTTCGGCCTATATCGTTTCGGCCATAGCCGACAAAACCACATTTCAAAAGTCCCAGATCGTCGTGCAGATGTTCGAAGACCAATCAAACGTGGACTTTATCGGGCTCAAATAGCACTCCATCCTCAACCCGCCGGGCTTGATCGCCCACGCGGCAGCCGCTGTCCGAAGAGGGCAGCGGCTTTTTGTTCCGAGAGAAATGATCAACACGTGTTTCACAGATTGTGGCACGTGCCACACTTTGCACATCTCGCTTTTTTTTGCGTTTTCCATAGATTCAGGAAATTTTCACATTCGGCCTAGTGGATGATGTTCGTGTTCAGTGTTCAGTGTTCAGTGTTCAGTGTGGGTAACTGTACAGAGTGTTCAGGTGTTCAAAATGTTCATTTTTGTTCAGCTGTTCAACCCGTTCAGGATGTTCAGACCGGGGCTCGTATCGTATATCCGGTGAACTCCGGGCATTCGTTGACTTTTGGCATGAGTAGCACGAAAATTAGTTTCATCGGCTTTCCTTATGAAAACCATTTCAATAAATGACGTAGTGTCGGGGCTTCGGAATATGTCGGAGGATGATTTTACCTGCGACAATGTGTATGAATTTCTCGCCGCGAACCCGGTGGATGTCGATTCGATCACGAAGTACTTCCATTGGAGCTCGAACTTCTACACACGCAATCTCATTTACAAGGACGAGCGGTTTGAGCTGATGGCGATCTGCTGGGACAAGGGCCAGGTCTCGCGCGTTCATAATCACTGGGACCAGAAATGCTGGATGACCGTGCCGGTCGGCAAGTTGCAGGGACAGAATTTTGCGGTCGAGGCGATCGACGAAAAGGCCGGTTACTGCAGGCTTAAAGAAACCGACGATTTCAGCTTGTCGGACTGTTTAGCGGCAAAGGTCGAGCTGGAGCAGCCGATACATCAGATACTGAACTTGTCCGAATTTGACGAACGCGCCGTCAGCATTCACATCTACTCAAAACCCTACGACCGCTGCCTCTCGTACTGCCGCGATACCGATACCTTTAAGGAAGTCCAGCTCTTTTACACAAGCATCGACGGAAAACTCTGCGATGGCGTCAGCCTCTGATGCCGGCCCCAAGATACTATCGGATGGGTCTGATGGTGCTGATCGGGGCGTTCGTCGGGTTTAGGCTATGGGGACTCACCGATTCCTGCCTGTGGTTTGACGAGATATTCAGCGTTCACGCGGCTGAACATTCCTGGTCAAGCTTGTTCGCGTTTGTTGCTCGGGACATGATCCATCCACCGCTGTTTTACGCGGCATTGAAGATCTGGATCGCGGTCGGCGGCGAAGGCCTCTTTTGGCTGCGGCTGCTACCGGTGCTCCTCGCGGCCATTGCCGTCATCCCTTTTCTGCTTCTGTGCAAAGAGATATGTGTCGCTCGATCGGCGACGGTTTTAGCTCTAGCTTTCCTCGCCGTAAACGGATCCGCGATCAAATATTCGCAGGAAGTGCGAATGTACAGCCTGCTTCTTTGTCTTTCGCTGTTCTCTATCTGGTTATTTTTCCGTTTTTTTGAGCGAGGAACGGGCATTTTCGCCCTGACGGCGGTAAATGTCCTTCTTGTTTATTGTCACTACTTCGGATGGTTGGTTGTAGTTACGGAAATACTCGCGGTCGTTATCTTTCAACGGGCGAAAATTAAGCAGATAGCCGGCACGTCAACCGCCGTAGCCCTCGCGTTTCTGCCGTGGGTGTGGTTGGTTTCGAGTGAGAATTTGACGGCGTCGGATGTGCAGCAGAATCTGGGATGGATAGCGAAGCCTGGCGTCGGCGACATTGTGAATCTTGCTTTCGGCTTGATCGAGCCGTTCTATTATCCGCAGAGCGGCATCGACCCGGAAAGCCATTTGTATATCACGCTCCCGATATTGGTGATTCTGGCCGCCTCGATCTGCGTCGGCCTTTTAGATTTAAAGGCCTATGTAGGGAACAAACAACTACAAATATTGGGGATGTTCGCGGTCGTTCCCGCGGTAGTAATGTTCGTGCTAAGTTGGCTGTTTCCAGTTTCTATTTGGGGGACGCGTCATCTGACGATCGTATTTGGGCCGGTGGTGATCTTATCCGCAGTTGTCGTCACTCGACTGCGTCCGCCTGGCGTTAGGTATGCTTCGTTCGGACTGCTAAGCCTGCTTTTAGTTTTCTCGTTTGTCGAACGGCTACGGGCCGATCGGCCACTGTACGTTTGGTGTGCGTGGGAACGGCTGGAACCTATAATCGGCGGAACGTCGAACGATAACGCACCTCAGAAACTTTACGTTTTCGAAGACCTGGTCGCCTACCATTTCTGGTTCGCTGGCCGCTACCGATCGAATCTTGAGATCGTAAAAGTCGACGGGGTGCCGGAGATGACAGAGGACAAAGCCTATTTCCTGCCTCGCGGATTTGATGGCGTCGGACGAAGCACCGAAATGTCAGGCGATCATTTTTGGATCGCGTTTCGGGACATGAAATGGGACGAAAGACATCCACCACTCAATATTCTGCTCGCAGAGGGCTACAAGATCGGGCCGCCGCAAACTATCGAGGCTGACGGCCTGAAAGCGTTTCTCGTTGAGGTGCGGCAGTGATGGCTTACGGGATAAAACCGCCGTGTCGGAGGGCTAATTTGAGTTTGCCGAGAACGAACGGGCTGACGCGAAAGTCGTGATGATCGTATCCGGCATCAAATCGCAGCTTTAACTTGACCCGGACGTTTTGCATGTCGGCTACCGCAAATCGAATTGGTTTAGGCACCGCGTCATCGCCGAATGCGAGTTTGGTTTTTCTTGTCTTCTCGATGTAATCGTCCAGATTTTTTTGTAAAGCCTCATCTAGCTCTCGACCACTCCAAAGATCGATATTACGGATCCTGGGCGAGTTCATTTTCGGAAGGAAGATACGACCGAAAAATTTTCCGATCTTAATGCTTTTGTCGGCTGCGGTATGAAGGAGGGGCGCCAAGCCGACGGCAGGCCTCAAAAAACTACCGATAAAACCTACGGTTTCGGCCACACCTTTTCCGCCCAGCTCCGGTGCAGAGTGCGATGCGGCGACTCTAGTGTGAGGAAAGTAATAGACAATTCCTTTTGTTACGATCAAATCGCCGCGATACTCGTTTTGGAAGTAAGAAACGTTGTCAAAGGAAACAGGGAGTCTCATAGATCTAACCTCTTCTTATTTTCGCTTCCACCGGACACCGTCCTTCGTATCCTCAAGAATTATGCCTTTTTCGGCGAGCAGGTCGCGGATCTCATCGGAGCGGGCAAAGTTTCGCTGTTGACGAGCTTCCTGGCGTTCGGCGATGAGAGCATCAATGTCGGCGTCGAGCATTTCGGTTTTTTCCTCGCCGAAAATTCCCAGAACCGAATCGAATTTCGCCACAGCATCGAGAACCGCTTTTTGGTCATCGACTTTCAGGCCATCACCGGCGACGACGGTGTTTATTTCACGAACCAGGTCATGTATCGCAGCTAAAGCATTCGCGGTGTTAAAGTCGTCATCCAGCGAGGCTTCGAACTCGGCTAGGGCGTTATCCACCCGCGCCTTCACATCGGGATTGGATCCATTGTCCACGCGGGCGTCGCGAACCAGCCGCCTAAAATTCTGGAGCCGTTCGATCGTGCTTTCGGCACCTTGCAGCCCTTCGAAGGTAAAATTCAACTGCTTGCGGTAGGGAACCGAGAGCAGCAAATAACGGATCGCGAGCGGTGAATAGCCCTGCTCTCGTAAGTCGCGGAACGTAAAGAAATTTCCTTTGGATTTCGACATCGTAACGTCGTCGATCTTTAGGAAATCGCTGTGTATCCAGTATTTCGCAAACAGTTTTCCTGTCGAGCCTTCGCTCTGGGCGATCTCGTTCTCGTGATGGGGAAATTGGAGATCCATTCCGCCTGCGTGCAGGTCGAAAGTCTCGCCGAGATATTTCATCGACATCGCCGAGCACTCAACATGCCATCCGGGACGACCGCGGCCAAATGGAGCATCCCAACCCGGCTGCTCGTCGGCTCCGACCAGTTTCCAAAGTGCAAAATCGCGGGCATCTTCCTTTTCGTATTTGTCGGTATCTACGCGTTCGCTGCCGCCGGCGATGTTGCCCTCGAACTTGATCTTTGAAAGCTTGCCGTATTCGGGGAACGCGGAGATGCGATAGTAGATCGAACCGTCGGATTCGTACGCATGCCCGTTTTCGAGCAGCTTCGAAATGATGGCGATCATCTCCGGAACATGGTGCGTCGCTCGCGGCGTAATATCCGGCCGCTCATTGCCGAGGGCGTCGAAATCCTCCCAAAAATACTGAATATACGGCGCAGTAAATTCGTCAATGCTGATGCCTTGCTTGGCCGATTCGTTAATGATGCGGTCATCGACATCGGTCAAATTAAAGACGTGCGTCAGGTCGTAGCCCTTATACTTAAAATATCGCCGGAGAATGTCGCCGAAAATGAACGTACGGAAATTCCCTATATGGGCATAATTCCAAACAGTCGGCCCGCACATATACATCCGGACCTTGTTATCCTCGATAGGATGAAACTCCTCGATCTGTCGCGATAATGTGTTGAAAAACTTGAGCATAGAGTTGTTCTAGAAGAAGTGTGAAACAAGCCTAAATAATAGCAAAATTCATCATCTTGAATATCTTCTAGGCGTTCAAATCGAAGTACACCCGCAAATTTGCAAAAAGGTGTTCACAAAACGTCTGATCTATGTGATCAACCGAATTGGCTAAGTACGAGGGAGCCGTTAAGGAGAAAAGAAATGCCGGACGGAGAATATTTTAGCGTTGAGGGAAGCACACAGGAAATTCGAAATGTGACTGAGCGACTGGCTTCGCAGATCAGAAGTGCTCTGGTTTCTGATCCTTATATTCCTAAAATGAATTTTCCCAGATTACGATTTCTTTCGATGCCGGGCTTAGGATACATAGGTGCCGATTTCAGAACTGTAGCGAAAAAAATACGACCGGGTGGAATCAGGATATACGAAACAAAGGCGAACTACGGCTATGGGGGAAAATTCTGGTCTTCCGGCAAATTTGATTTCTTCGCGTTTGCTCCAGAGATCACAGCGAATGTTTTGAACAATATGAAAACCATTGTCCATGAGACCACACATGCGGTCCAGGAGTGGAAGAAATGGCGCGAGTCGACGCTCGATCACGAGGTAGACGCACACTTTGCGACCGCCCTTTATCTTGTTTTGAAAGGTCGACAAGAGGAAGTAAAGCACGATACGGTAATGAACTATTATATTATCGGAGCAGAAGCCTATGTAAAGGATCCCAAATCTATTACATCAAGATGGTTTCGGGACCTTAGGTCCAACATGCGAAATGATGTATTAAGTCACTATCGCTTTATGAACAAAAAGATCAGTCCCGATTTCAACGAACAGGAATTTGATAAAGACTTTCAAAAAAAGGCAAGACCGGACGGGATCTTCGTTTGAATCTTTTCATGGCATTTTAGGTTCCACTAGATCCCCTTCAACAAACTGAGCCCGAGGCTCGTCCGAGAACAAATATTCCCGGCTGTAGAATCGCAGTGGGTAATTCTTATCGTAGTTCGCTACAAGCTCGTTGGCTTTTTCGAGCAGTGACGCACCTGCCTTCAAATCGTTATAATCACTTACGGTTCGCATCCAGAATATCGTTAGGGTTTCGTGATACGGCATTTCCTTGGTCAGATCGACCTTGAACGCGTGTAAAAGGTTAAATATGCCTGTTCGCATTTTTGCCGCGGCGGTTTCAAAGTCGTGACGAGTCACGTAGCAGAGAGCGACAGTCAAATGTTCGGGATGCCCCCAGGCTTCGCGGGCGACGGTACCATTTTCAAACGATTCCAGAACGTCCAGGATCTCTTTTTCTGAAGTATATCGTTTCATAATTGCTAGTTCTTATCCGATTGAATAGAATTATTTCACAGACCTAATTCGAATCAGCGGAGGCCTTAATATGAGTTCAATGACAGACGTTAAAACTTTACGCGAACGTGCCCGTCGCGAAATACAGGACGGTGCGGTCACGCAGGACTATAAAATAGACAAAGAGGAAGCCATCAAGTTGTTGAACGAGGCTCTAGCAACCGAGATCGTTTGCGTTTTGCGTTACCGTTTCCATTACTTTATGGCCTCTGGCATCCACAAGGACGGAGCGGCAACGGAATTCCTGCAGCACTCAAACGAAGAACAGGGCCACGCTGACCGAATTGCCGAGCGGATCAAACAGCTCGGCGGCAAACCGGAAATGAATCCAGCCAAAATATCGGCGGCCAGTCACTCGGAATACATCGAAGGCACCTCGCTCGAGGACATGATCCGTGAGAACCTTGTCGCGGAACGCATTGCGATACAAAGCTACAAAGAAATGATCACTTTCTTCGGCAGCCAAGATCCGACCTCGCGACGCTTGATGGAAGAGATCCTTGCGGTAGAAGAGGAGCATGCCGACGACATGTCTGATCTTCTTTTTGCGGTCGAGCCTGACAACGTCTAGAACACAAGCAAGCTTTACTTCGCGGAGGAGGTTCCGGGAGTCAGCGGTGCCGGCAAAAAGATCGGAACCGTAAATGCCCCAAAACCCTCAAAAAAGGCGAAAAAAGCTAAGGCTGCAAAAGGCGGAAGATAGGCCTTTTCAAACATCCTAAATCAACAAGCGGTAGTTCATGCGAACTACCGCTTTTATTCTCCGGTTCAGTTACGGCCGAACCTTTCTAAGAAACTCGGGCACTTTTGTTTTACGATATTCTTAATATATCACGTCAGGCGGAACCGTTCGATTATTTGCCCCGCCGCGTCGCCCGGTTGGACGATCGTGTTCTCTATCTTAAATGTCTCGCGGTTCGGGACTTCGGAGAATAGATCGTACGTCTCGAAAAAGGATTCCATCTTCTCGACGGTCTTGGCTTTGCCGTATCGCTGGCGATTTTCGAAAACCACCCGCCGTTTCAGTTCGTCCTTGCTCGCGGTCAGCAGCACAAAAAATATCTCCCCGCCGTGATCCTCGACTGCCTTCGCGATCCGTTCAACATGCTTTTCGTCGATGCCTTTCGCGTAGCAGAATGTGTAGACGAGATCGACGTTTTCTCGAGCCGCCTCCGCGACCGTCTCTACGCGGATCATTTCGACCAGTTTGTTAAACGAATGCGAGCCAAATGAAAACACCGGCTCTATAGCGTCGACGCTCATGTGATTGTGAAAAACCTTGAACCCAGTCCGGCTCGCGATCTCATTCGCCACGGTCAACTTTCCGACAGCCGGTGGACCATATAGAAAGATAAGTTTCATAGCTTCACCCCGGGGCACTGCAAGAAGTTAGGCGGTAACGAAGACAGATCCCTCCCGCCGCGGAAGATCCGAGATCAGTACCCCATCCTTGATTTCAACTTCATATCCCCTTATCCATTCTCGGCACACTCCGGCAATGGGGAAGTTGGGTATATCATAATTGTCCAGTTCATTGTCCGAGAGATTCAGGACGACAGCGACGATATTTCCCTCGTCGTCGTATCGACTAAAACAGATTACACCGGAATCGGCGTTTTCGTGAAAGAAATCGATGTTGGCCGAGTGAAATGCTCCGTTCGTCGTGCGAAGTTGGATCAACGCCTTGTAGTAATTGAACAAGTCCTTGTTCGCGTCGTTTTCCAATAGTGTCCAATTGATCTTGTTGCTTTGCTCGGACATCGGAACATGTTCGCCGAATTCCTCGCCCATCCAGATCATGGGAATTCCGACCGAGGTCATTAGGATCAACGCCCCAAGCTTTGCACGCGTGTATAGTTCGGCGTCCAAAATCCCTTCTTCGCCAAGTTTTCGAAAAAGACGGTTCTGGTCGTGGTTAGCAAGATAATTCGTTACGCTGGTCACGCCAGCATAACCCATCTGAAGTGGGTTGATCGCGTTCTTCAGTTTCTCGGGATCTGAGTGCTGGTCCCCGAGACACTCGAGCAGTGCGTACATAAAACTGTCATTCCAACAGCTCTCGACCGGGCCAGCGGGTTCCGTGATCTCAGGCGAGGGCGGAATATATTCGGCGACCGTGAAGAAAGGCTTCATGTCCGACATCTTGCGGGCATTTTCAACAAATCCTCTTAGAGCGTCGAAGCTGTTGATCTGTTTTGCCGCATCAAAGCGTATCCCGTCGATGCGGTATTCGAGTATCCAAAAGCGAATCGAATCTGCGATGAATTCAAATGCAGGATTGATCCCGCGTTCTTGATCAAAAGACTCATAGTCAAATTCCGGTCCCCAGTTTTGTTCCGGGTCTTTGCCCTCGCGGCGAAACCAATAGTCGTGGTCGATCTGCGTCAACGCATTGTCAGTGCTAGCGTGATTGTAAACACCATCGACGATCACCCTGATCCCGAGGCCGTGGCACTTATCGATCAGCTCCTTTAACTCGGCGGTGGAACCGTAGCTCGGCTCGGGTGAAAAGTAATGCACGGGCGAGTAACCCCAGTTGAAATCACCGGGCGACGTTTTTAGCGGCATCAGCTCGATGGCGTTGACGCCAAGATCGGCGAGGTAGTCCAGTTTTGCGATCACGTCCGTGTATTTTCCACGAGCATAGCCGTCCTCCTCCCCGCCCGAAAAGTCGCCCACGTGCATTTCATAGATAACCAATTTGCTGTTGACCGGCAGCGGAGTCGCATCCGATTTCCACACGTATTCGTCGACGACCTTTACGCCGTTTTTGATCTTAAGGATCGAATTTCCAGATTCGATATCGACGTTGGTCGAGTAGGGGTCTGTTATCGTCTTCCACTCGTTTTCCTGATTGAACCAACTCCGCGACCTGATGTTGAACCGGTACTGATACACACCATCCGGAAGCTTTTGCACGAGACGAAAATATCCATCGCCGCCTTTCTTCATGGAAATTGTTTTCCAATCAATAAAGTCGGCGATGAGGTTTGCTTCTAGATTATTCGGGGCAAACAACCGAAATTCGTACGCGTATTTTTTGATACGTTTAGGCATAGGATCGGACCAGTCGGGTGCGGACGACCTGGAACACTTATTGATTGTAATCGAAAGCGGGATGAAAGAACGAAAGGCGTTTCAACGGCCATCCGGCAGAACGGACGGTCATTGATAGTTATGCCGCCGCGACGCTCGGTGCGGAGATCTCGTCGGAATCATCCATGAAGAGATATTTCTTCCACTCGGGGCGAGATTCGGCGTAGTGACAGAGCAAGACGTGGTCGAGGCCAAGCCGTAAGAGCTTTTGCGAGGTAAGCAGCGGCATGCGAGCCTGTTCCGGCGTGCGGTTGCCTTTGCGCTGGTTGCATTTGACGCAGGCCGACACGAGATTGTGCGGGGTGCTTTCGCCGCCTTGGGCACGGGGCAGTATATGATCAAGCGTCAGGTCCTTGGCGTGCTTATGATCGCCGCAATACTGGCAGCGGTAGCGGTCGCGGATGTAGATCCGGGCACGCTTCATTGTCGTCTCGCGATTGTTGCGGCGGACGTGGACGTAATGACGTAGCCGAACTACGGAAGGAACCGGGAACGTCGTCGACGGAGAATGGAGGACATTGTCGCCGTCGTTTTCCTCGACGAACACTGCGCCGCGGAACCATAGGCAGACCGAACGGGCAACGCCAACCGTGCCGAGCGGCTCGTATGAAAAATTCAACAGTAAAACGCGACCTGTGAGCAAAACTCCTTTTCCTCCTTTCTTTCTAAGTGTAATTTAATGTAAAACGTCGGGTTTGCGCAAGCACAATATTTAGTTGCGCAACAATTTTGTCAGACAATATGTCGGCTGTCCGAGGGCGTGTCTGTTCAGTGTTTATGGTGTTAGGTTGTACAGTTTGTTCAGACGTTTAGAATGTTCAGTGTTTCAGATGTTCAAACTGCTCAGCGTCATCAGATGGGCTGGCCCTGAAGCCGCAAAATATCGCCTAAGCCTGTGATCGTAAAACGGCATCGATGATCTTAATTTGACGTGATCTCCGGCTCGTCCGGATTCAGGCGCATCTTACCTTGGTCATCGGAAAATCGAACGCGAGGGTTTTGCCGCTTTCGGTGCCTTCGATGCGGCCTATGAGTTTGGTTCCCCCGTGCTCGTAGATCACGCGCTGCGGAAAGTCGTGACCGAGGTTTTCGAAAACGACCTCATTCAGGGTCGAGTTTTTCAGTTTGAAGGCGGTCTCCTCCTTGTTTTCCTTTGGCTGGGCGATAAAAAATATTCCGTCGGTATTTTGCTCGATCCGCATAAACTCAAACGTAGCCGTCTTGCCGTCCTTGACCGTCCGGCCCATCCCAAGTATCGACGTCCCCGCCGGCTTCATCCATTGCTCGCTGAAATACACGCCCTTCGCCGCATCTTTCTGCTCCCAGCAGCCTGCCATCCAGTCGAGATCTCGGATCGTCGTGACCGACGATCTTGTCTGGCTAAAAGCCGCGACAGAGAACAGAAATGAAAACAGAATGATGGATAGGCTCTTCATATTTACCTTCTCAAAACTAAAGTTGGACCGTTTCCTCGTATTGCGGGACCTCAACGTTCCAGCCGAACTTATCGCGGATGTGCTGTGCCATCGCTTCCGCAGCTTCAGGTTCGCCGTGGGTTGTAAAGACCTTTTTGGGCGTGGTCTGGAGTCCGCCGAGCCAGAGCAAGACCGCCTGCCAATCGGCGTGGGCCGAAAAGCCTTCGACGGTTTCGACGTGGCATTTCACCGGGATCCAGTGTTTCATTATTCGGACCTCGCGTTCGCCGTCCTGAACGCGGCGGCCAGTCGTGCCCGCGGCCTGGTAGCCGACAAAGATGATGGTCGCATTGTCGTTCGGCAGGACGCGGATCGCATGATGCAGCACGCGACCGCCGGACAGCATTCCCGAGGCCGAGATGATTATCCGAGCTCCGTGCATCTCATTCAGCCGTTTTGATTCGTCTCGCGACGAGGCGGTCTGCATCGACGCCGTCCGCAGCGGGTGGCGTTTGTGAGCAAGGATCGAGGCGTATTCCTCGTCGTGCTCCTCGTGCCAGCGATTGTAAACCTGCGTCGATTGGGCGGCCATTGGCGAATCGACTATCACCGGTAGGATCGGAATGCGCTGCTTTTCCTCTAGCTCGCGGATCATATAGAGAACTTCCTGCGTGCGGCCCACGGCAAATGCAGGGATCAGGATCGGCGATTTCCGGGCAGCAGCTTCGTTGATGATCTTCGCCATCTGGTCCTCTGAGGAAACGTCGCCGTGAAGCCGGTTGCCGTAGGTAGATTCGACCATCAAGTAATCGCAGTCGGGGGGCGGTGCAGGGTCTTTCACGATCGGTTGATCGTAATGGCCGAGATCGCCGGAAAATAAAAATCGGGTAGGCGGCGAGCCGGCTAATTCAACCAGCACCAAACTCGCTCCCATAATATGCCCCGCGACCCGAAAGCTCGCTCGAATGCCCGGTGCGACCTCGACCGCCACACCATCGTTGTGCACGGGCCGGATAAGCTGTATCGCCGCCCGCGCATCGTCTTCGCCATATAGCGGCAGAGCAGGCTTGTGTACAGTGAGGTCGTGGCGGTTGCGGTAGTCAGCTTCCTCCTCCTGAAGGCGAGCCGAGTCCGGCAGTAAGATCTTGATCAGATCAGCCGACGCCGCCGACGTATAAACCGGCCCTTTGAAACCGAGCTTAACGAGACGAGGCAGATATCCCGTGTGGTCAATATGCGCGTGCGTAATGATCACCGCGTCGATCGCCGCGGGATCGAACGGCGGGTCGTTCCAGTTGCGCGCTCGGTTCTCCTTCAAACCTTGAAACAAGCCGCAATCAACCAGGATCCGCATGGCGTTATGTTCTAAAAGATACTTGGAACCGGTCACCGTCCCGACGCCGCCGTAAAAAGTTATTGAAGCCATAATTCCTGGAATCTACCACATTCTAAAACCATTTACGAGAATAAATCGCCAACTTTATTGAGCTGCGTTTTACACCATTTTTGGCCAAAATGCCGTATTTCTTCAAAAAAAACCAGAAATCTTTAAAAAAGCGATTCTTTTAACGACTATTAGGTTGACTATCGCCCCTGACCTCTCTATATTGTGCAATGTTCCAAAAATAACTGGTTGGGACAAGACTGCGTTTCAACCGCAGTCCCCGGTTAAAATAAACTAAGTTAATCTTTGAAGAAG
>JBDTXM010000024.1:0-22686 GCA_040006215.1 Acidobacteriota bacterium | reverse complement strand
GAGCAACATCGGCGAGACGAATGCCGCGGTTTGAAACCGTAATATCGATCTTGTTATCGTCGACTGCAAATTTCTGATAGATCTTCCGGTCCGGACTTAAGCTATGCTCGACTGCGTTAATACACGCCTCGACGAGAGCGGTCTTGATCTGGTTAATCGCCTTTTGGGGGAAATGATGGCGCCGTGCCACCTCTTCAATGGCGTGAGCGGCGATCAATTCCGTATCGTCTCCCATTGGAACAACGATTTCATATTCGTCCGACGGCGATGGCAGGTCATCGCTCTGAGCCGGATCGAGAAACCGGTTCAAAAGTATTGCCTGTTGGCGGCTGGAACCGAAAGCCTGTCGCTGTGCGAGAAGGTCGAGAGCTTCTGGTGTAAATCCTTCCGGGGCGATCAACCAGATCTGCCAGCGAGCAAAACCGGAACTTTTAGCCGCGATCTCCAGGCGGGCGCACCATTCGCGGGCTACTTCGGCATCGGCCTCAAGCTTAGAATCGATCTCCGCGACGAGCCAGGCGATCTGATCATCGTCGGTATATCTGCTCTCGCCGAATCCCGTGCCCACAACGGCGCGCTCGTCCTCGATCGAGTCAGCAATCGGTGCATAAAACGAAGATGCATCGTCAACAAAAACGATCTCGGGTAGCCTCATGCGAGCAACGTCGTCGGTCAAAGCAGTCACTATTTCCTTATGTTCACGCCCTTTGTACGTGTCGCAAAATGTCCCGTAGTCAAAAAGAGCGGAGGGTACACTTTGGCAATTGAAATGACCCAAAACCCGCTTCAAACCAAGCGATGACGACCGTCGATAGGCACGTGCCATCAGACGTGGCGCCCGTTTTAGTGACTCGGTCACCAATTCGGCCTCGACCGCTGCGGGAGACCGGGATTCAGCTGTGAGCAAGTAGCGTGTTTTAATCCAATCGCAGTAAGCCAAATTCGAGGGATCTACACTTATTGTGTTTGCCGAGAGTTGAATTAATTCCTCGACATCGAGGATTTTGATCAAATGTGTGAATCGATCGTCGGTCAGACCGAACATTTTCTTCCAGGCGTCCGTCGGCGTTTTTGCTGGGGCCGAGATCAGCGAGGCGTGCAGGAATTCAACTGTTCGGGTGCGGATCGTCGGGTCGGGAGAGGCCGAATCGAGGGCTTGGTCGAACTTGGATCCGGTGCGCCCGGCAAGAATGTCGTCGGCATAAACCGAGCTAACGTGACGAAAGCTGTTCAAAGAACTATTGTTCGCGGCGGCGGTTTCGAAGACGGAGACGATCCTGGCCGGGTTCCCCTGAAGCTGAACGGCCAGAAGATCGCGTGTCTGTTCATTCGTTTCGATGCCGAGTTTCGCTGAGAGGGAGACCGCAATATCACGCGATTCGTTTAGGTAGAAAGGTTCCAACTCAATAGCTCTTCGCTTCTGAACTCCAACAAAACGCCGGTGAAACGCAAATACTGAGGCAACTGAAGTCGCAGACAAGCTCTCTTCGAGATCCTTCACCAAGGCCTCGCCGCCGTCGAGATAGAGTGTCTTTTCGAGGGCGTCTAGCAGTACCACCACCTGCGTTCCCGCGGCCAAAGCACGAGCTGGTCCGCTAAAACATGCGCGAAGGGACGACTGAATGTTCCCGCACAACTCCGCGACGGGGCGCATCCAGTGAACATCTGCGGGCGATGCCCGATCAAATAGCTCCGTCGCTTCTAACGGCGAAGAAATTAGTGAGGCATCGTGTCGTCGGAACGCCACGGTCTGTCCGAGGAAGGCTCGGGCAAATCGTTGGGCCGCCTCTGCGGCCGTACGGTCTGACTCTCGAAACTCGAAATAGACGGGGATGACGCCTGAGGCTTCGAAAAACAGCCTGTCATAGACCTGCTGCAGAAATTCTGTGGCGCCGAGGCCGGGCGAAGAAATGACATTCATCGTTCCGGAATGCGGCGTATGGACATGCTCCATTATCGCTTCGAGTGCACACGCGCGGCCTACGAACTCTTCCGCCGGTAATTCGGCAAGTATTCTTTTGTGACGATGTATCGTCATCTAATGAATGTTCTCGATAAAGCCTTCTATATTTCCGTAGCTTTGAACGTTGTTTCGGCCGCTGCGTTTTGCCTGATACAACGCTTTGTCGGAGGCCGAGATCAGAGCCCTCATCGAATTTATCGACAGTGAGATACTGGCGATGCCGATGCTCACAGTTACCCGCCGTGCGGGAAAAACCGTTCCTTCGATCGTCTGACGGATGCGTTCCGCAATAGCCTCGGCCTCGGCAGCCGTTGTCTGCGGCAGCAGGATGGCAAATTCCTCGCCGCCGTATCGTGACGCAACGTCAGCACCGCGGACAGTATCTTTGATAATTTGGCCAACGAGTTTTAGAGCTTCATCGCCTTCGGGGTGCCCGAACTGGTCGTTGTAGGCCTTAAAGTCATCAACATCCAGCATCATGAAACTCATCGGAAAACCGTGACGGTTCGATCGGCGGATCTCTTCAGATAGTCGCGTTTCGATGTAACGGCGATTCATTAACCCGGTTAACGAATCGGTAACAGATAATTGAGCATACGCACCCGCTTGTTCCTTTAACGCAGTCCTGTCTATCGCGACTGCGATCTGGGGCATGATCGCTCTTAGAACGTCGAGGTCATGTTCGCTGAATGCTGCTCCGTCAGCTTTATCCGTCAAATTAAGGACCGCTACGCCACGCTCACCGATCGCTATCGGGTAGCTGATAAACGAAGGTGTGCGATATTTGCGGTCGGGCGACGAAGTTTTAAGCCTTACCTTGTTGACATCTTTTACGAGCAAAGGCTTGCCGTTTTCCAATGTGTGACGGGCGACGCGACCACCGATATCTACGGCTTGCGTAAGGTCTGTTCTAACACCGATCGACGCGATCGGGAGTAGAGCTTCGGACGCATCTTTGCGGATCAGCAGCGACGCCCGCTCGGCATGCAGTAGCTCTGCCGAGGCCTGAGTAAGATGGAGCCAGAAATCGGCGCCATCGATCTTTCGCAAATTCTCATTGAATCTCTTAACAGCGTCGGCCAGCGAATCGCGGCGAGCAACCTCATCGCGCAGCCTGAGTATCTCGACCTGCGAGGCAACCGTCCGGCAAAATTTGCTTATCTGCTGGATTCTCTCCCGATCGGCGATCTTACCCGAGACCGCGAGGACACTGCGGATATCGGTCCCGACCGTCACGGGAAATATGCTGATCACTCGACGCTCCTCCAGCGAACCTTGAGACCGCGATTCGGATAGTTCGAGTGCCGTTCCTTCATTGGCCGCCTTGAGCAGGCGCGGTTCGTTCACTGGTATCGCGATCTTTATGGCCCGCTCGTCTAACTCGCCAAAACCCGCAACGTATTCTAGCACCATGTCGCGCCGCTCAAGCCACAAGAGTGACCCGATCTCGTAACGATTAGCAAGAAATTCGAGGATCGATGCACAGGCCCTCGCGTAGTCGAGTTCGAGCAAAGAACCGAATAGCGATCGCCATGCCGTGATCTCGTCCTGCGTACTTTCGATGAGCCTGTCATCGATCCGCGGCTCGATCTCGAGAATTTCGTCCGACGTTTCCTCGTCAACCGCAGAGGTTTCGCGGGAGGCACCATCGATTTCAAGGACATTTTCGTCCGTTGCGGCAAAGGAACCCCCTCTGCTTGCTAAAACCGCAGTTTCGAAGATCGAGTCGCTCTCATCGCTCGAAAGATTCAAAAGCCTCTCTGAGAGGTTTTTCAGTTCTGCGTCAGAGCCGCTCAGTAGAATATTTTCGAAAAGTTTGTCTGGGGGGAATTGCTGCCAGTCGCCGTTGACGGCTCGCTCGGTCGCGTTCCGGTAGTTATCAGCTTTGGTAAACGTTCGTCCAACTATCGCGACAAGCCTCTCGTTTTCCTTATTTAATGCGACCGCTCTGCAGTCTAGCCCGGCATAGCATCGATACTCTACAGCTCCTTGAGCTTCGCTAGAAACCTTCAAGGCGTTTCCGCAAAACTCGGCGCACTTAGAGGCGAATCCTACCGTCGAATAAAGCAATGAACAGATTGAATTGTTGTTCGCCGCCAAGATCTCGCTGCCAGACCGATTCAAAACGACGACGGCGAGCCCGCTCTGTTCGGCAATCTGTTCGAGAAGATCCTTTGCTTTATTTTCCACCTTGATTGTACCAGTCAATACAGCTAGACCAGCCGACGAGGCCGGATTTCCGTGAATCCTACAGCTTTGTGTTTGATCAATTCCTAAATATATCGAATTGGATTCATATTTCAATAATTTCATGCGAATCCAATGTTTGCAGGCATTCAATACAAGGTTATGTCCTGAAACGTGGCACGGTGTGCCTGGAAGTGTTGTTGTAAGTATCTGCAAAATAAGAGATGTGAGCCGTGGCATGACGTTTGTTAATCGTTTAATCAGACTCGGAAGAGATTTATTTTTTGATGGGAGGCCAATAACTATGATCAACGATTACGAAGCGACAATTCCTATGACTACTGATGCTGAAGTTACTCACGCTGAGACATTGAGTAACGACGAGGTCATCTCGGTTCTTAACTCATTAATTCAAACATGCAAAGACGGGCAGGAAGGTTTTCAGACGGCCGCCGACGGAGCGGAGCGGTCTGATTTAAAGACGCTGCTATATGAGTATTCACAGCAACGCTCGCAGTTTGCGGGTGAACTACAAACGCTGGTCCAATCGATCGGCGGCGATCCCGAGAAATCAGGGAGCATCGCGGGCGCATTGCACCGCGGATGGATCGACATCAAGAAAGCCGTTGTAGGAAACGACGAAGAGGCGATCCTCAACGAATGTGAGCGAGGCGAAGATTCGGCAAAGGGAGCGTATAAAAGTGCGGCAGAGCACGATCTTCCCGCATATATTCATGACGTTGTTACCGAACAATTAAGGGCTGTGATGCAGTCGCACGACCGGATCAAGGCCTTGCGCGATGCAGCAAAAAATGCCCAAGCATCTAGTGCGTCCGCCCGCAGATAATTTCTTCATATAGCGTTCACTTGAAAGAGGTCCGAATACGGCCTCTTTTTATTGGGTCAGAGGTCCGAGGCCGCCTTTTGCGTTGGCTTCTATATTTGGATGATCAGCGTCAATGCGGATGCATGCGACAAAGTGCGAGGGTTTGATCTCCGCAAGCTGGGGAACCTCATTCCCACACGGGCCTATCGCGTAGGGACAGCGGGTGCGGAAGTGGCAGCCGCTCGGAGGATCGATCGCCGAGGGGACGTCTCCCTTTAGTATGATCCGCTCACGCGTGGCTTCGATCTCGGGATCGGGGACTGGTACAGCTGAAATAAGGGCCTGTGAGTAAGGCATTAGGGGATCGCGATAGATCTCCTTACCGCCTGCAAGTTCAACGATTCTTCCGAGATACATCACGGCGACGCGGTCGGATAAATGCCGGACAGCTCGCAGGTCGTGTGAAATGAATAGATACGTTAAGTCCTTTTCGGCCTGCAGGCGTTCCATCAAATTCATGATCTGGGCCTGAATTGAAACGTCGAGCGCCGAGATAGGCTCATCCGCCACAATAAACTTGGGATCAACAGCGAGGGCTCGCGCAATCCCGATGCGTTGACGCTGACCTCCGGAGAATTCGTGTGGGTAGCGTTTAATAAAGCGGCGGTTCAGGCCCACGGTCTCCATTATTTCCTGAACGCGTTCTTCGACAGCCCTTCCGCCAGCCAGAGAAAATGTGCGAATTGGCTCTCCGATAATGCTGCCGACTGTCATTCGCGGATTTAGTGACGCGTAGGGGTCCTGAAAGATCATTTGAAGATCCTTCCGTTGCTCGCGCATATCGGACTGCGAGAGATGTGCAAGGTCTTTGTTATTGTAAAAAATCTTTCCACCCGTGGGTTCAGTCAGGCGCAGTATGGCTTTGCCCAGCGTAGATTTACCGCAGCCTGATTCACCGACGAGGCCGAGAGTTTCACCTTTTTTTATGTCAAGCGAAACACCATCAACCGCCCTCACGAGCTTCGCGGGTGAGAACACGCTCCCGCCCGTTCGGTAGTGAACTTTGACGTCTTGCAGCGAGATCAGATTTTTTTCTTCTTTCTGCATTTATCGACTAGGCCGAAACTTCTACCAATGCCTCTTTTTGTGAACCTTCATGTACCTCGAGAGCAAAGTGACAGAGCGAATGATGTTCAGCATTTATCTGAACGAACGGCGGGAAATCGCGGCGGCAAATATCCTCGGCACGTTCGCATCTCTCGGCAAATGGGCAGCCGGCCGGCAGCTGAGCCACATCCGGAGGCAATCCGGGGATCTGATAAAGCTCGGTGCCGTCTTCATGGGCAGGATCCGGAACGCTGCGCAGCAATCCTCTTGTGTAAGGATTTGCCGGCATCGCGAACAGTTCTCGCGTCGGTGCCTGCTCAAAAACTCTACCCGCGTACATGACGATGATTTTGTCGGTCATGCCGGCCACAACCCCGAGGTCGTGCGTTATCAGAACGACGCTCGTTCTCATCCGGGCCTTCAAGTCTTTTATCAGCTCAAGGATCTGGGCTTGGATGGTTACGTCGAGAGCGGTCGTAGGCTCGTCGGCGATCAGCAGTTCAGGGTCGCAACTCAAAGCCATCGCGATCATCACCCGCTGACGCATACCGCCGGAGAACTCATGGGGATAATTATTTATCCGCTGTTCGGCATCCGAAATACCGACCGTCTTTAGCATCCGAACGGCGTGCTCATACGCCTGCCGCTTCGTATGGTCGAGATGCAGTCGCGTGACCTCCATCAACTGGGTCGAGATCTTGAGGAAGGGGTTAAGCGAAGTCATGGGGTCCTGAAAGATCATCGCAATGCGTTTTCCGCGGATCTTGCGAACCTCATCCAAGGGAAGTTTGAGAATGTCGACACCGTCAAAATCGATCGTGCCGTCGACGATCTTGCCGGGCGGTTCCTGGATTAGCCGCATAATGGAAAGACTTGTCGCCGATTTTCCGCTGCCCGACTCACCGACAATCCCGATCGTCTCTCCCTTTTTTAGTTCGAACGAAATGCCGTCAACCGCCCTTACCAAACCGTCTTCCGTTTGGAAGTAGGTTTTAAGGTTTCTAACCGAAAGGATTGCGTCGTTATTCACCGTCATCGACTAGAACTTACGAGTTTGCGGGTCGAGGGCATCACGGATACCGTCACCGAGAAAGTTAAGGGAGAACAATGTCAGAGCCATCGTCACCCCCGGAAAAATTAGCTGCCAAGGGAAGATCGCGAGATTTTTTACACCATCCAAAGAAAGACTTCCCCAGGACGCATACGGAGCCTGCACGCCGAGTCCGAGATATGACAGGAACGCTTCGGTAAGCATAACGGCCGGCACGGTCAGAGTGGCATACACGATCACTGGTCCAAGAGCATTTGGGATCAAATGTCTGAAAATAATCATAAACGGCGAAACGCCAGTCGCTTTCGCGGCGATTACGAATTCCTGGTTTTTCAGAGAAAGTATCTGCCCGCGGACGACGCGTGCCATGGTCAGCCATGAAACCAAGCCGAGCGCGAAGAATAATAGGAATATTTGACTGACCCCTTGGCTAAGATTGGTGCCGTACCAGTTGGCTAACGAAGGGCCTAAACTGGTTGAACCGAGTGCTATGGAACTAAAATAAATAATTCCAAAAAGAGTAGCTGCCAAAATCACGATGAGGAGACCCTTCAGAAGATATTGGGCAGCCAAACCGGCCGTTGAGCTAAATCGAGTAACTATCTTTCTATAGATCCGAACTGCAAGAAGAATGCCTAAAATAAGGAGCAGGCTTCCGGCAACGATCTGTGGTATCCAGGTGACAAGGGCCTTGGTATTGGGGCCACCGAAAACAGCCAGGAGCACGATAACGATAAGCATGTATGGGATCGCATAAATAATATCGACGATACGCATCATCAAATTATCCATTTTACCGCCGAGGTATCCTGCGATCGCACCATACGAAACGCCGACAACCAGGGAAACGAATGTTGAAATGATGCCAACCATCAAAGAGATGCGCCCGCCTTGCAGCACACGAGCCAGAAGATCGCGTCCAAGATCGTCGGTGCCGAATGGGTGACTAATCGACGGCGGCATTGCCTTGACCAGGTCGTGTTGCGAAGGCACAAGATCGTAGGTATATCCGGTCGTCCACTCGATAATGGACGGACCGACGATCACTGCCAGTATCATCACGATAAGAACGATGAGCCCGAAAACGGCGAGACTATTCTTCAGCAGCCGTTTCCAAGCATCGTGCCAAGGTGATGCACCTTTTATATCTTCGATGGACTGGTCCATAGCTATTCGAAACGGATCCGAGGATCGATGAATCCGTATGAAATATCCACGAGCAAATTGAATACCAGGATCATTATCGAAATGAACGCAACAATCCCTAAGATCAGGGGTTCATCCCTGTTTTGGACCGCCTGAATAAAAATATTTCCAAGTCCGGGAATCGCGAAAACTCTTTCAACCACAACTGTTCCCGCAAGAAGGCCGGCTAAAGCAGGACCGGTGAACGAAACCACGGGAACTATCCCGCCGCGGAATGCATGGCGAAACAGCACGGTACGCTCATCTAGGCCTTTTGCCCGAGCTGTGCGGATGTAATCCGAACGCAGAACTTCAAGCATTCCAGCGCGGGTTAGGCGGGCGATGTACGCCGCGTAGATCGCTCCGAGGGTTATAACCGGCAACACAAGCGCCGAAATGCCGCCCCATCTTGCGGGCGGCAAGACGTAGACCCAAAAAGCAAAAATAAGTATAAGAACAGGCCCGAGAACGAAGTTTGGAACTGAAAGTCCCAGCATTGCGATCGACATCGAACCGTAATCGAATAGGGAATTTTGCTTAAGCGCGGCAATCGTCCCGGCCGACAGCCCGACGAGGAGAGCGAGAAGATACGCGAGCACGCCAATGGTTGCCGAATAGGGCAAATGTCGGATGATTATCTCGTTTACCGATTGCCCTTGATACTTTAAGGAATCGCCGAAATCCCCGCGAATAACGTTCGACATCATCATTCCGTATTGCGTGTACCAAGGCTGGTCAAGCCCATATTTCTTTCGAATGTTAGCTTCGATCGCGGCCGGTATTTTCTTTTCGCCCGAATAGAAATTTCCCGGAGCAATGCGTATCAAGACCCAGGTAACCGTCACAACGAGAAGTGCCATCGGAATGACGATAAGGAGTCTGCGGATGATGAAGGTCAGCATTCGTTGGAAATTATTTTGTTGCTACAGGCTGCGTCGATTTTAGATCTTGAAGCTGTCTTTCGACTACAGGGTCGGTATTTACAAGTATGTTCTCAACATCCTTGTCCCACTTTGCAGTATCCTGCTCGATATATACGAACTTCCATGGGAGGAGTGTGCCGGGACTGGGGTAGAGTCCCTTAACATAGGGCTTTTTCATCCAATCCGTGGCTCCAATCGTCAGTGGAATCGCGGGCAGCTGCTCCATCAGATAAGCTTCAGCACGAGCGAGCAACTCGTAACGTTTCGCGGGATCTAATTCCGAATTGGCATCGTCAAGCATCTTGTCGTACTTTGGATCGTAAAACCCGGAACCACCTTGGTTCTCCCTTCCCGCCTCAAGCGCCAGAAACGTGTACGGATCCATGAAATCGCCGGACCATAGCAAAACCCCAAAGCCTTCGTATTGGAGAGACTTAAAATATGGAGAATACGTCTTGAACTCCATCGTTTTCAGGGGGATCGTGATGCCCAGGTTCTGCTTCCATTGAGCCTGTACAAATTCCGCGGTGGCTCGATTACTCTCGTTGCTATTAAAAGTGATCAAAATATTTTCGAGAGGAAAACTTGGACATGAATAGCTTTCACCGTCCTTTACAACCGGATATCCTGCTTCCGTCAAGACCTCGCGGGCCTGCTCTGGGTCATAGCGGCGATTCTTTGCCCACTCTTCTGATGAAACGCCCCGTTCTTTTCGAGTATCTTCGCTGACTTTTGCGCGCGCGGCATCGTACTCGGGAATTATGAAAGAAGGCGCGAGACTGTAAAGCGGCTTGGTGACCTTACGGAAGGCTGATAGTCCGTCATTGTCCACGCTGAGATTGAACGCCCTTCGGACCCTAACATCGTTGAACGGCGGCTTTGTCATATTCATCGCATAATACGCCGTTGAGTTCTCTGGAAAATTCAGGTACTCGTCCTTGTATTGGCGAATCTCATCGACCCAGGGGGATGGGACTACGTGGTTTTGAAACGCATCGATATCGCCCGCCTTATATAGATTCATTATGGTCGTAAGTTCTTCAACCGCCAAGAATTCGAGCCCGTCGAGGTGGACGTTTGCGGCATCCCAATAATTCGGATCTTTTTCGAGGACAAGTGCATCATATGGGCGATAATTCTTGATCCGAAATGCTCCGCATGTGACTATGTGCTCGGGCCGAGTCCACTCTTTTTTATATTTTTCGATCGCTTTTTCCGGTACCAATCGAAAGAACTGATGCGGAAGCATGCTGAGAAAATACGGAGCGCTTTGACGGAGTGTAATTCGCAATGTGTAGTTGTCAACCGCTTCAACGCCGATATCTTCCGCTGACACTGGAACGAACTCCGCTCCTTCGGTGGCAGCTTTGAGCTTTGGATCGGCCGCGATCGTAGCGGCCCGTTTCGTCGCGTCTCCGTCAAGAGTCAGACGATCATGCGAGGTAATGAATGTGTGGAATGTCGTTTCAGGCCCGAGCGGCGGCCCAGGCTCTTTTTCGGGTCTCCCAAAATCTTTTGCGAGTAAGAAAGAATCGCCCTTTTTGACGAAGACCTTACCGCCATTGAATTCTTCCGCGTACTTGATAACGTAGCCAAGATAGGATGTTCGCGAAATCGTTTCCGGTCGCAGGCCGCGACGCAGACTATAAACAAAGTCTCTTGCCGTGATAGGCGCGCCATCGCTCCATTTTGCATCGTCTCGAAGATGAAACAGGAACTCATCCAACCTAGGACTGATCTCCCAGCTCTTGGCTATCGCCGGAATTGGCTGCATATCCTTCGGTCCGTATTCGACCAGACCGTCATATAGGGCCATGTAAATGCGAGCTTCGGGCTGTCCGTCCGGTAACTGAGGATCTAGGGATTCGGGCTCAGGGCCTGTAACGTAACGCAAAACGTTATCCTTCGGCGCGATGGTCTTACCGAAATAGCGATTCGATCCCGCGTTCGAGCAACTCGCCACGAACAACGACGCAACCGCGACCATGATCGACAAAATCCGAATCTTTGAAATTCCGAGAATGTTCATATGAAATTACTAAACAAGGTCGGCTATTTCGCTGTCATCCAAGCGACGAGAAAGGCGGGAAAAAATGGAAATGGTTCCCGCCATTGAAGTTAACATGTAATAACTTTTCAGGGCAAGGATTTTTACGCGTTCAGCGGCCTACGTAGATAGACGGGGGTCACGGTTCGGGGACCGGCAGGCTAGCTTGCCAGCCGCTATCGATCTGCACGTTCTTAAGTGCGGGTGAATCCAGCCCGTTTATGTCAAATCCAAGGACGTACGGTTTGACCAGGCCGTATGACATCGGAAAATAAAGAGGTATCAAACGAAAGTCGTAGATCGCGGACGAAAACGGATCGTTCACATTCGGCGTACCGATCAGAGGCGGCGGTTCATCATCATCAATTTTCGGTTCATCTGAGACCGGCCCCTTTTGCTGAACTTCGCGCGGCTTTTCCGATTCGCGACGAGACGAGGCTTGCGGTTCCGGGCCTTGTTCGCTCGGAAAGATCGCGTTGAAGCTCGCCGAGCGATCCACCGTCGGGAAAACCACGCCACGTCGAATCAGATCAAAGTCGCCCGCGGCTCGAGCGGCATCCATTTCTGCATTTTCTTTTACGACGATCTCGGCATTAAGGTTCAAGTTCTGCTTCCACATCCGGGCGACCGCCCGAGCGATGCGCAATTGGGTCTCGTTTCGATTTACGACTAGGTGAATAACGGGGAAGTTCCCACCATCCGGAAAGCCGGCTGATTCGAGAAGTTTTTTCGCGCGTTCGGTGTCCTGCCCCAGCTTATCTCGTATATCCGTGTCATACGGAAGGAAATGGAACGCCGGTTCGGTCGCACCTTTCATTTCGCCCTCGGTCAACCGGTCGCGTTCAAAGCCGATCGCCAGGGCTTCGCGGACGCGGCGATCACGGAATGGAGGACGAGTTAGATTGAATTCGAAGAAGTTCAGAGCGTTGTGCGTCGCCTGTCGAAAATCGGCGTAAGGCGAAAGCAGTTTTAGCGCCAAAGGTTCCAGGTCGACATTCGTGACCGCATCAAGGTCGCCCGCACGGTAGGAGGCGAGCGCTTTTTCCGCAGACTGTGCGGGGATGAATCGGATCGATTCGAGCATAACTGCGGCTGTGTCCCAGTACTGATCGGACCGGATTGCTGAAATATCGTCAGCTGCGACCGTGGCGAGCCGGAATGGACCATTTGTAACTATCGTCGGATCGAGCGGATTCGCCGCAAAATACTTACCGTCGCCATAGACCGGTCGAAATATCGGGTGGGCGACAAGACGTGGAAAATCCAAGTCGGGCCCAATAAGTGAAACTTTAAGAACGAAGTCGCTCACAGCTTCGACGCCTAACTTTTGCTCTTCTTTAATGTCTTTTCGCTTTTCCGTACGCTCGGCATCGGTACGCTCGGATGTCGGCGATTCTGCTGGAACAGACGTTGAAGCTTTCGGCCTCGTGTCTTGTTTGTCTGGGTTGAGATATTTTCCGGGCTCGGGTGAAACAGCGGGGATCGGTGGTTCGATCTTTTCACGCATCCCGACTATGTTATTGAAAAGATCCCGATGAGCAGTAATTTCGCCCAGTTCGATAAATCGCTTCCATGAAGAAACAAAATCCCGGGCCGTAACTGGGTCGCCGTTCGACCATTTAGCGTTCTTTCGCAACTGAAATGTCCAGGTCCGTCCCCCATCCGAGCTTGCCCATTTTTCCGCAACGGCTGGGACCTCATGAAGGGTCTTCGGATCGATATCGGTCAGGCCTTCGTAAATAGCACGAACGATATCGGTTTCCGGCGGAGTAGACGCGAGAGCTGGGTCGAAGCTCCGCGGAGATCGGCCGTTACTCCAGCGAAACTCCTGCTTGCGCGGAGGAACGGCTTCGGAATACAGAGTGCCTGCCTTCGGTTCGCTAAGTTGCCTGCATGAGAGAAAAAATGATGAAAACAAGGCTAGGGATGTAAGCCAGAGAACCACCCAGACCCGCCGTTCTTTTCGGCGAAGGTCTTTAGCGGCATTCGATCGTGGTGGGCGGTACATCCTGCTTATTTAAGAAGTTCTAATTCATGAAAAATTTCTACCGTCTGACGGCGCGTATCGTCATGATCCTTAGATGTGTCGATCAGGAAATCGGCATACAGTTTCTTTTGTTCCTGCGGGATTTGCGCCTCGATTCGCTTTTTTGCCGCTTCTTCTGAAAGGCCATTGCGAGACATCAATCTGTGAAGAAGTATGTCCGGTTCGCACCAGGCTACGATGAGTCTATTGAAACGCTTATAACCGCCCGACTCTATCATCAAGGCTGCGTCAACGACAGCGATGCCGTTCGGATCATGTTTTTCTTGCTCCGCGAGCCATTTGTCCTGAGAGTCAATTACTAGCGGATGCACGATCGAGTTGAGAATTTCGCGTTTTGACGCGTCGTTAAAAACGATCGCTCCCATTTTTGCCCTATCGAGAGATCCATCAGCGGATATAACATGGGTTCCGAATCGAACTGCGATCTCACGGAGCCCCGCCGTTCCCGGCTCAACCACTTTTCTTGCTGTTATGTCCGCATCGAGCGTGAAACACCCAAGTTCGCGAAACACGCCAACGATGAACGATTTGCCCGTCGCGATGGAACCTGTTAATCCGACCTTGAGCATTCGTCCTACTAACGTCCGTGACGTTTTGCCAGCTTGCCGACGTTAAATTCAGCGATGTCTGAGAGCGTGATCCCCAGTTCATCAGCACACGCCGAGATATACCAAAGGACATCGCCCAATTCGTCCTTCAACTTGCCGCGTATTTCTTCATTGATAACGCCGCCGTGATCTCGTTGGATCTTTTTGACGATGTTTGCGACCTCGCCTGCTTCGCCTGCAAGCCCGAGAGTCGGGTACTCAAGATTAGACATGCGTCGCGGGTATAGGGCCGTCCTTCTCGCCG
Source organism: Acidobacteriota bacterium (assembly GCA_040006215.1). GTDB lineage: Bacteria > Acidobacteriota > Blastocatellia > Pyrinomonadales > Pyrinomonadaceae > OLB17. Next base: position 8,498 of record JBDTXM010000024.1, on the reverse strand, counting down.
CGGATTGGTATTCTTCAAAGTTCATAGGTTTAAGACACGAGAATATTCAGATGATCGACGCTATATCTTCCGCCGCATTTTAGCGGCGGAAAGAGTATTTTTCATAAGCATCGCTACGGTCAACAATCCGATGCCGCCGGGAACCGGAGTATAACTAGCCGCCTTCTCAATAGCCTCCTTCGGATTTACATCGCCCACAAGAGTGAATCCACGTTTTTCGATCGCGGCGAGGCGTTTCCCGATCTCATCATCTCGGAATAATTCATGGGCTGCGGTGACATCAGATACATTATTGATGCCCACATCTATGACCGTTGCTCCTTCACCAATATGTTCGCCTCGAATGAAACCAGCCCGACCAATCGCCGCGACAAGTATGTCAGCCTTCGAAGTTAGATTCGACAAATTCCTGGTTCGCGAATGGCAGATCGTCACTGTCGCATTCTCGTGGAGCAGAAGCATGGCCATGGGTTTCCCAACAATGTTGCTACGCCCCACAATAACGGCATTTTTGCCTGCAATGTCAATATTCGAACGTTTGAGAACTTCTACGATACCGGCGGGCGTGCAGGGCACAAGCCCAATATAACCCTGCATCAGATGGCCTGCGTTTACCGGGTGAAAGCCGTCGACATCTTTCTCTGGATCGATCCTTTCAAGTATGTCGCGTTCGTCGGCATGACTGGGCAACGGTAGCTGCACGAGAATTCCATCGACATCGCTCCGGGCGTTCAATTCATCGACGGCTGCGGCGATCTTTTCATGCGAAACGTTGGCCTCGAAATGATGATGCTCGGAGATGAGGCCGAGATCCTTTGATGTTCTAACTTTACTTTCGACGTAAACAGCCGACGCGGGATCATGGCCTACACGGACGACCGCCAAACACGGCGAGAAACCGTGAATCTCACGGATCTGGGCAGCTTCGGCAGCGACCTCCGCTTTGATTTCGTCGGCGATAGGCTTGCCGCTAAGAATTCGGGCTGGCATGTTTGTTACTTCGATTTTACAGCAAAGATGATTAGTTTGCTAAAATGCTCGTATGAAGAGGCTATTGTCACTGATCGCGGCTACGATTTTTATTGTCTCTTCCTCATATTCGCAAACTGCCGCCGAACTTTCCTCGAGGATCAAATCGGCCGTCGAAAACCGAGAGTATGTCGTTGCGATCGATTTACTTAGGAAATTTAGAGAACAAGACCCGGAGGCGTTCGAAGCGAATAATTACGACTATCTGCTCGGGCGTATGGCCGAAAAGAGTGGTGATCTTTCGCAGGCAGTGGCAAATTTCCAATCGGTTGCTGCTCGCGGTTCAGTGCTTTCGCCGTACTCCCGGTGGCACGAGGCTCAGGCTGCACGGTCAACCGGCAACTTAATGCTCGAGCGGCTAACAATAGTGGAGATCATCACCTCGTCTCCAACATCGCTGGTTGTGTCAACTGCGAACAACCGACTCGCTCGAAGTTTTTTTGAAAGCGGGAACTATCCTGAGGCGATCCGATTATTGACAAGCCCTATTAAAACCGTAACGCCCCAGAACTCGAAAGTGGCCGAAAACGCTTTCGCTCGTGAGAGCCTCTTGCTCCTAGCAGATGCATATGCGGCGGCGAACCGAGCGGGCGAGGCACGAGATGCCTACAATAAATTATTGAACGAAATGCCGAACGCGGAGCAGCCAGACGATTTTGCTTTGGCCGCGGCTAAGGCTTTGGATGGAATGGACGGGGGAATTACCGGCAAATCAGCGCCCAAGCTTGCGGATACAGAGCACCTTCGAAGAGCGAATATTTATCAGTTCAATCGCGATTTTGCGCCCGCCCGGCTGCATTTTCAGGCGATCATAAATAATTTTCCTTCAGGTGGTATCGTGCCCGACGCGATCTTTCAGATCGGTCGGAGCTATGCACAGCAAGGCGAATACATTGAAGCGATCAAATGGTTTGAGCGGGTCGAGGAACAGTTTCCGGAGCACCCGTCCGCAAAAGACGCTTTGCTCCAGGCCGGATCCTGCTACTCGAAGGTAGGCAAGTTTAAAGAGGCGATCGGACGATATAGGCGGTTCATCGAACTGTATCCGAATGAAGATCGCATTGATCGGGCGTACCTGAATATCGTCGATATTTATCGAGATGCGGGCAGCGAACAGGATGCTTTAAAGTGGGCGGCGGCCACAGAACAGGCTTTCAGGGGAAAGCTTCCCGAGGCGATAGCCGTTTTCGGCGCGGCCCGCATTTATCTTGCGCGAAGCGATTGGACTAACGCTCTGAGCACACTTGACCGACTGGAAACCTTTCCGGACCTCGGCGGCATAAAGGTGCCCGCGGGTACTAACTCTGCCGAGGTCGATTTTCTTCGTGGGTTTTGTCTTGAGCAACTACGGCGATATGACGAGGCCGTCGAGGTTTACCTTTCAATACCAGACGGACGAGCTGAATATTATGGCGGACGCGCCACCCAACGCTTGCTGCTCCTTGCCGAAAATCAAAATGCAAAAGCATCGATCGGGCGAAAGATCGTTGCTCTTAATGACGACGCGATGTCGAAAGACCCTGAAATTGCCCGGAAAGCTCTACAGTCGTTGCTTCGGATTTCCGACTCCCGGGATGAGAGGGCAAAACAGCTCGACGGTTTGCGGAACATCTATAAAACTTTACCCGCATATCATAAGATTCCTTCGTTCGGTGTGTCGGCGCCAGGGAGGTCGGCTTTACCAAAAGACGCGGCCACTACAATCGGAGCAAGCGAACATAGAAGCGTCGCCGAAGCGTTGCTTTTTCTCGGCCTGTACGATGAGGCAGGGTCTGAGGTCGAAGCGAGTCTTGCTCCGGATTCAGACAAAAATGGAGATATCGGGTATTCGCTTGCAGTGATTTATAACCGCGGCGATACGGCTAATAGGGCGGTCGCTTTCGTTGAACCACTCTGGCGCGGCGTACCGGCCGATTATCAGATCGATCTGCTCCCGCGCGACCAGTTGGAGCTTCTATATCCGGCGCCGTATGCTGACTCATTACTGCGTTATGCGTCCCCGCGACAAGTCGATCCACGGATTGTGCTATCGATAATCAGGCAGGAATCGCGGTATCGTCCGCAAGTTAAATCTAACGCGGCAGCGAGAGGGTTGATGCAGTTTATTTCTACAACCTCCGACAAGATCGCCGCGGAGCTTGGGCGGGACGATTTCGGGCAGGACGAATTGTACGATCCGCCGACCGCGATCCTGTTCGGCTCGCAGTATCTTGCGGACCTATTCAGGCAATTCCCCGGTCAGCCGGCCGCAGTTGCCGCCAGCTACAATGGCGGCGATGACAACGTAAAACGGTGGGTGACACGTTCCAAGACGGATTCGCCAGATCGATACGTTCCCGAGATCATCTTTTCACAATCGAAAGACTACGTTTATAAGGTCATGTCGAATTACCGTATGTATCAGTTGATCCGAGATGAGGAATTAAAAGCTCGGTAAGGCCGCTTTTTGTTATTTTTCGTTTTATGAAAACCACTATCTGTGTTTTTTTTCTCGCATTGATAATTATCTCTTGCCAAAGATCGGCGAATCAAAACGTTTCCGCCAATGCCAAGCGTTTTTCGTTCAAGGGGAAGGTGGTCTCCGTCGACAAAGGTGCAAAAAAAGCCAAGATCGAACACGGTGACATTCCGGGTTATATGGATGCGATGACCATGGATTTTCCGATCCGCGAAGATTGGGTTTGGGACGAACTGAAGCCTGGCGCCGATATCGAAGCTGACCTTGTCGTCGATGACGCGAACGCGCAATATTGGCTTGAGAAGATCCGCATCTCGATGGCCCCGAACGCAAACCAAGCCGCATTACCGGTAAATGAGAATTTTGTCCAGATTGGCAAAAACGTTCCTAATTTTGAGCTTACGAATCAAGACGGGAAGCGAATAGAGCTGAAGGATTTTCGGGGTAAGGCTCTCGCGATCACCTTTATTTACAGGGAATGCCCGCTGCCGGACTACTGCATTCGAATGTCAAAAAATTTCAGCGATCTGGCTATTCGAATGCGTGCAGATGCGAATTTGAAAGATAAGATCGCTCTTCTGAGTATTTCATTTGATCCAGCGCGGGACACACCGGCTAGACTCAAGCAATATGGATTGGGTTACATGGGCCAGGGGGCGACAGATCTGGGAGTGTGGCAATTGGCAGTGGGAACTGACAAACAGGTGCGAAGTATCGCCGATTTTTTTGGCCTTCAGTACGAGGTCGATCAAAACGACAAAGCACAGATCAATCATTCGCTTCGAACGGCAGTCATAGGCCCCGACGGAAAAGTCGCTAAGATCTATCCAAGGAACGAATGGACACCTGACGACCTTTTGCGGGAGCTAAAAGCGACCCTGGCGAAATAGCGGCGATTTATGTAACCCCGAGGTTGCGACAAAATTAGATAGAGAGTTTTCGCCCGAGCCTGCGAACCGCGTCGGAGATTTGGTTCTCATCCGTCGCGATGACCTTCTCGGCGGCGAAGATCTTTCGGCCTGCTACCATCGTCATTATCACGTCTTGGGCACCCGACGAAAAGACTAGTGCGGCGTGGATGTCGCTGACCGGCTGCTTTGAGATTCGGGAGAGCGAGATCACGGCAATATCGGCTTGCTTACCTGTTTCCAGCGAGCCGATTTCCTCATCAAGGCCTAAAGCCTCAGCTCCGCCGAGGGTTGCCAGTTCTAAGACGTCTCGCGCAGAAATAAACCCATTGCTGTCCCCGCGATTTCGCGAGACAAATGCGGCGAAGCGGGATTCCTCAAGCAGATCGCACGTGTTGTTGCTTGCAACGGAGTCACTGCCCAGTCCTACTGAGATATCTGCTTTTAGGAATCGGTCCAGAGGTGCCCATCCGTGGCCGAATTTTGCGTTCGATTTTGGGCAGTGGGCGATCGTGGAATCAGAGGTTCGAATTAATTCGATATCACTGTCGGAGACTGTTACGCAGTGTGCAAGGAGCGGTTTTGTTTGGAGAATCCCGGTTCGCTCGAGAAACTCAATCGATGTACATCGCGGGCTTTGACGCTCGAATCCGAACTTTTTATAGATGTCGGTCCAAAATCCTTCGCCGTTCTCCATGAACGAACACTCTTCTTCCGATTCCGCGGCATGGATAGTTACCTTTATCTTTTCAGCCAAAGCGAAGTCGGCGATGCCTTCAAAGAGTTTAGTTCCGACTGTATAGGGTGAATGAGGCGAGATCCCAACTTTGACCAGGCGATCGGCGTTGTTGCGAAGCTCGAAAAACTTATTCTGAAGTTTCGCGAGGTCTTCGTCGGCCGTCCTATCATCAGGCGAAAACTCGGTTTCCTGGAACACGATCCCGCGAAGGCCCGTCGCCTTCAAAGCCTCGAGTCCAGCCTTTCCGAATCGTCCTATATCCCCGAAACACGTTACCCCCGCTCGGGCACCTTCGATGGCTCCTGCCACCGCGGATACCTCTAAGTCTTCATCCGACATTCGTTGTCGAGCCGCGTTCAGAGCGAGAAGCCAAGCCGAAAAATCATTCTCGACATGATCAAGCAGGCCGCGCATCACCGTGATCTCAAGGTGCGAGTGGCAGTTTACGAAACCGGGGATTATTGCGGCCTCGCCAAAATCTTTGAATACTGCGTTTGGAAATCGTGGCTTAAGCGTTTCTGCGTCGCCCACCGCTGCGATCTGGAGTCCTTCCACCGCTATCGCACCCTTCTTGATCGGCGCGGATGAGATCGGCAAGACATGATCGGCGGCGAATATTCTCATTTGGATCTAATAGACGAATCGTTCAGCCTTTGGGTTGCGAATTCCGGTATCGATTGAGGATCGAGGTCACGTAGGCTTTGGTAGACGAGATACCGATGCGCTCGACAAAGTCGTTTTCCGAAAATGTAGTGAGATTGACGTCGTGAGTCCATTCATCTACGCGGCTTGGGCCGGCATTATATGCGGCAAGCGTCATTGACGTCTCCGCTGGATAACCGCGATATTTTTCCCGAAGCTTCTCGAGATACCAGCAGCCGATCTGAATGTTTCGCTCCGGGTCACCCAGGAACGCCACTGAATTTTCGGCCGCCTCGCGCTCAAATTCCTTGAAACCGGTTTCTTTGGCCCAGTCACGGGCAACAAGGGGTGTTACCTGCATCAGACCGACCTCGTCTGCCGCACCGATCTTCCAGGGCCGAAAGTATGTTTCTTCGTAGATCACGCTCCAAACCAGCCGCTCATCGAGCCGATAGACAGACGCCTGCCGAGTGATCAACCCGTCGTATCGATGGATCCAATAATCCTGAAAAAAGAAAACGCCCGCAACCGCTACGATCGAGATGACCAGCAGGCACGAGAGAATATATCGTTCCATCAAAAATGTTCGGTGAACAAAACCTTCTTCGAACGGATCACGGCCGTTGTTTGTCCGTTCGCGGACGTCGGACGGTCCCTTCCGGCTCATCAATCAGCGAATGCGCCGCAGTTCCTTTATGTCGAACGCCGGAACGGACCATCTCAGCGAAGCGATCCGCATCATAATCGGCCTCACGAGCCATCTCTTCACGGACGCGAAGCAAAACTTCCAAAAACTTCGGGCGCCGGTACATATTTCCTCAGTCGCCATTGTCGGACTTTGGAGCCCGCAGGTCAATTTGAGAACTCTTCGCTAGGTGCTGAATTTACTGAACTAGAGGAGCGACAGGCAGGCCACAAAAACCGGTACTAGGTATTTGGGGGCGTTCTTTTCCATCAATAAAGGCCTTCAGCTGTACGGCATCCATTGGTTCACCGAACAGTGCTCCTTGAGCGCTGTCGCAACCAAGGAGCTTTAACTCGTGAAGCTGTTCGGGCGTTTCCACGCCTTCCGCGATCACTTTTAGATGTAGATTTCTTGCAAGCACGGCAACAGCGCGCACGAGGTCCCCGCGTTCCTTTGGTTGCCCGATCAAGCGAACAAAATTTCGGTCTATCTTTAAGCTTGAAACGGGGAGCTGGGTCAGATAATTCAAATTTGAATAACCAGTGCCGAAATTGCCGACCTTAAGCTCGATACCAAGATTTCGAATGCGGAATAAAAGGTCGACAGCCTTTTGCTGCTGTTCAAAAAAAACAGAATCTGTTATCTCGAGACTCAGATCATTTGGAGAGAAATCCGCGTCCGCCAGTATCTTCTGTATATTTCCCAGAAGATCTTTTTGGACCAACTGACTGGACATAAGGTTTGAGCAAAGGACCAGTCGTGATTCACTCGGGCACTCGAGCTGAATATTTCGGATCTCTCTACACGCCTTTCTAAGAAAGAGTTTGCCGAGTTGCTGGATTATTCCGATCTCTTCGGCAAGATCAATAAATTTTCGGCGCGACACGGTGCCCAGTCGCGGATGGTCCCAGCGAGGCAGCGCGTGGACGCCTTCGATGAATCCGGTTGACAGCGAGAATATGGGCTGATATTCGACCGACAGCTCTTCTCGTTCGATAGAGCGGCGAAGGTCGGTTTCGAGTTGGAGCGTCTCGATGGCGGCCGTATGCATACCCTCGTCGAATATTTCATGCCGCGCTTTACCTGCACGCTTCGCTTGATACATAGCTGTGTCAGCGTCGCGCATCATGTCTTCCGACGTCAGGTGTTTATCCGAAGCATGGAGGATGCCGATACTCGCCGAACTATAGATCTCGTTACCCTTCAGTTCAAACGAGATACCAAATTTCTCCTGGATCCTCTCGGCGATCGCTACCGTTTCGGGGAATTCGTAATTGCCCGCCACCAGGATCATGAATTCGTCGCCGCCCAATCGTGCGACCATGTCCGAAGGCCGCAAGCACTCGCTTAACCTTTGCGAAATTTTGATCAAAAGCTGATCGCCGATGACATGTCCCAGACTGTCATTCACATATTTGAACCGGTCGACGTCGACGAACAATACGCATACGCGATATCCGGGTTTAGCCTTGATCTTGAGCAGTGCCTCGGATAGCTTTCCCATGAAAAGGGCTCGGTTGGGCAGGCCGGTGAGGGCATCGTGAGTGGCATCGTGCTGCAGCTTTTCTTCCGCTAACTTTTTGTCAGTGATGTCCTGCAATTGCAGAATAAGATTCGTCGGGTCGGCTCCGGTTTGCCCCGCCGATGAAACACTCCACGACGTCCAAACGGTTCGACCGCTTTTATGAAGATATCGCTGTTCTTCCTGCCAACTGGCGACATTGCCAGCTAGGACCTCGCGGATCTTCGCGGTGGTTCGCCCTTGATCCTCCGGAAATAGAACCGTATCGAGATCGGTCGAGAGAAACTCGTCTTCGCGGTACCCCAGGATCGCGCACAAGGCGTGATTAACCTTTAACCATTTACCGGCCGCGGAGAGGAGCGCGATGCCGATCGGAGCATGGTCAAAAGCGCTGCGAAAACGCTCTTCAGATTCCCGCAAGGCGTCCGACTGTTTCTTTAGAACGGCGGCATGTTCCTCCGCCTGCTCAGCCTGTCCGATCGACATCTCGATGTTCTGCAAATACATCCTGTATG
>JBDTXM010000023.1:0-23566 GCA_040006215.1 Acidobacteriota bacterium | reverse complement strand
CCATTATTAAGGTTACCGACGTTAATGGCGACGGCATCAGCGAGATCTTATCGATCGGCGGCTATGCCGGCATGGGTATAGATACGGAAAGTGTCGGATTGGGGCAAATCTTAGGCAATAAATATCAGGATGTAAAAGGTTTCAATGCGTCTTACAGCAATTGCGCCGACGAGTCCGCAGAAAAACGGAATTCCGTCGCGTCAGTTATTAGCTACGTGCCGACAACCGGAGGTAAAATGCCTGTTTTTTCCGAGGAGTATTTTCAGGCCGGATGTGAAGATAAGCCATCGTGGAAAAAAATTACCAAAAAACAGTTTGATGGTTATTTTGATGACAACACTTAAAGTTTTCTCGATACCTTTTGACCGGAAAGAAATATAAGTTTAATTTTATCCGCACGCGGCGACAGCCGATTCGGTTTCGAGCCCGGCGGCGATCCACGCGGATGTGCCGCCGGTGACGTTGTAGATCTCTTTGAATCCGGCGTTTTCCAAAATGCTGGTACCGATGCTCGAACGATATCCGCCCTGGCAGATGACGTATGTCGGCGCGGCCGGATCGAGCTTCTCAAAATCTCGTGAAAGCGCATCGAGCGGGATGTTGAGCGTTCGCAATGCGTGGCCGTTGGCGTGTTCTGCCGGGCGCCGGACATCCACGAACTGCAGCTGTCGGCCCGTGCTTATCAATTCGTCGACCTCTTCGACGGAAACCTGTTCGACTGTGGCCTCGTCACCACTATATTCGCTTAACAAAATGAAACCGACGACGGCCTCGTGTCCTACGCGGGCGAGGCGGATAAAAGCCTCGTCGACCTGTTCCTGATTTTGCGCGGCGATCGCTATCCGGGTACCGATCGGGACCATTATTCCCGCCCACGAGGCGAATTGCCCGCCGAGACCGATATTGATCGAGTTCGGCACATGGCCCGCTCCGTATTCGGCGTTTGAGCGAATGTCGAGCACAACACCATCAAACGTATTGATCTCATCGGTCGAAAGCGGTTCGGGCTTTTTGAGCTGTGACAATACGGCAGACCCCTCGAGATTCTTTGCCGCACTTTTCGGAAAGTAAGCGGGGACCTCTGGCTGATTGGCGGCAACGATCCTGACAAACTCATCTTTGCTCATCGGCTGCAGCGCATAATTCATTTTTCGCTGAACCCCAAGCGTTGACCAGGTCTCGTTCGACAGGGATTTCCCGCAAAGCGAGCCTGCACCGTGTGCCGGGTAAACTTCCGTTTCGTCCGGGAGAGGAAGGATCTTGTCACGAAGTGAATCGTAAAGCATCTCGCCCATTTGCTCGGCGGTAAATCCTTTCGAGCCGATAAGGTCCGGACGGCCTACGTCGCCGATGAACAAAGTGTCACCGGTGAAGAGTTTCAGTGGAGCGTGGACACTCTCGCCGGGACCGCGGACTCCCTCATCCGCAAACGCCGCTTGCGAGGTGGCTTCCTCGGCGATCACCGAAATACCCTCGGGCGTGTGTCCCGGAGTCTCTAAAAATCTCAAATTTATCGAGCCGATGGTTACCTCATCGCCGTCCTTCACCTTTAGCGTCGGGAATTGCGTGTTCGCAAGTTGGCCGAAGACGATCTCGGCACCCGTTTTCTCCGCCAGCTCGACATGCCCGCTGACAAAATCTGCATGCGAATGCGTCTCGATTACATATTTGATCTTCTGGCCGTTAGCGGCGGCCTCGTCCAAATACTGCTGCACATCCCGTTGCGGATCGATCACCACGGCCTCGTCGTCCGACCCCAAATAATACGACGCATGCGAAAGACAGCCGAGATAAAACTGTTTGAAGTTCATAGGCTTACTCCATTTACCGCGTATTCTATCTCAGTTTCTTTCGGGTTCCGAAAGGTGGCTAGCTATTTCTAGCCCTTTTCGCGGCGTTCATCTGGTTCCTTGGCGACGCCCTTGAACGGTTTATCGTCTTCTTTTAGGTCGGTAAAGCGTCCGTTATGGGTATCCCGTTTTACAAATTTGCCGTGTTTTGGGTCCAGATCGAGCTGCGTACGGTTATCGACTGAGCCTTTTCGGTAGTCTTTTCCTGTGTTTTTCGCCATTTTCTTCCTCCCTTCCAAACTTTTGCTTAAAGATCATGCAAGATCAGTGCCGGGACGACTGGGTTTTTGCCCGCTAGCAGCAGGAAATGGCTGAAAGATCCGAACGAGGGAAAGGTACATTCCCGTCAAAATATTTCTTGACTTTTCATCCAACTATGATACGCTGTTGCATCAAAGATGCCGACGGCGGCTTTTAAACGATCCGTTCGCGCCGGTGGTCTTTGAAATATTTATCGATCAAGGGCTGCCTCCACGCGGCGATATGAAAAGAGCATGTCCTACAAAACGTGCGAAAACCGTGGAACACGCCGATTTTGGATCGGGATCTTCGAAATTCGCCCTTAATAACCGGGACGAAAAAAATTGCTGAAACCGTGGAACAGAGCAGTAAAAATGGGGCTGTGAGATTCTCGACCGACCAACGCCGCCTCATTCTTCGTGTATTTGGTGGCTCCGTTTTACATCCAGCCACTTACTCACACGAAATAAAAAATGCTGAAACCGTGGAACACGCAGGTGTGCTTATGGTCGGGTGTATTCGACGATAAACCTGATCTGCTCCTCTTCCTCGTCCCAGATCTCCTCGAACTCCGCCTGGAGGAGGCTGTTGTGCTGCTCAAAACGAGAGAGGTCGTGCCGGGAGAGTGGCCAGGGCAATTGGACGGGTTGCTCGTCGTCCTCGCGGCCGCGGGTCACGACAACGAGCCTTCCGTTTCTTGCCGCAAAAGCGGCGATCGCGTCGATGACTTGGGGACGCATTTCTAGTGGCAGCGGCTGGATGGTATATATCTCCAGCACGAAGTCGAACGCTCCGAGCCATCCGCGAAACGGCTCGAAAAGGTCAGCGGTCTCAAACAGAATATCGGTATCAGCATGAAGCTTCTTCGCCCATTCGATAGCGGTCGGCGAGATGTCGAACGCCGTAACCTTGAACCCAAGATCGTGCAAATACTTAGCATCGTCGCCCAAGCCGCAGCCGACGACGAGGGCTTTACGTCCGCAGCCTTCTAGGCCGGCCTTCTCGGCCCAGGCCTTAAAGAATCGATTGGGTTCGAGATCGGCCCACGGAATATGCTCGTTATTGCCGGCGGCCTCTTTGTACAAGGCCTCGAACCAGCCGGTCGCGTCACCTTTTTCAGCAAACTCACCGGCCAGGCGTCTTGCGTTCTCGCGTTTATCGAAGGGTTCGTCGCTCATAGTAAAAGGGCTTGTCGGCCTTTAAGGATTGTGAGCTCATACTCCGGCCAACTCCAATTTGTTGGCCGTGTTGAAAACAGGTGAGCCGATTAAGCTTCGATTTCCGCGTAATGGACAAAGCAGAGCTCATCGAAAAATTATGAAATTCGCCAAATTGATCGCCGTCTCGTTCGTTTGCACAATTGTTTGCCTGGTATTTTGTCAGGCGGTCTTTTCACAGTCGGAAAGCCTGGGTATTGTTCGGTACACGCCGGTCAGAGGCTGGACCAAAACGCCTAAGGAAAATATTGTTGCCTTCAGCGAACTAAACGAAAAAACGGGTCGATTCTGCATCATCACTCTCTACGGAGCGACGCCCGGATCTGGAAGTTCAGACGGAGATTTCTCTCGCGAATGGAGCAACCTGGTTGGCACGCCCTTTAAGGCGGAAAGTCCGCAGACCGACGTGCAGACAGCCGATGGGTGGACAATAACCGCCGGCGGTGCTTCCATCGAGGCCGAAACCGGAAAATCGCTGGCGTTTTTGACGGTCATCAGCGGATCGGGCAAGACGGTCAGCATACTGGCTGTTTTTAATGATCAGGCTTACGTTGGTCAGGTTGATGCCTTTATCAAGGGCATCGATATGGACACGGCGAGCGTAACGGCGAACAACACCGCCCCGACCGCCCCCGCGTACGTCAACGGCAAGCTCGTTATCCCACCGCCCTCGCGCCAGTTGACCATCGGCGATCTTGTCGGCGAATGGGGCGAGGATGCCCAGCGCATCTCGACGACATACGTTTACCGCGATTCGGGTAACTACGCAGGAACAGACTCACTTTCATTCCGAAGCAAGATGGCGTTCACGAGAAACGGTGGATATCTAAACGATTTCTTTGCGATCCGAAACGGTCAAAAGATAATTGAGAATACGGTCGGCACATTCGCAATAAACGGTCGCGTGCTTTCGATAAAGCATAAGGGCACAGCCAAGTATGTTATCCGTGGTTGGCTGGAGCTGCCGGACATGACCATTCTGCGGGTCTGCGGGCCGTGGTTTGACGACGACGTGATTCCCGAGAATATCTTCACCAACCCCGATCAGGGCGCGAATCTCAACAAGGATTGGGTCCGGAAGAAATAATTGTCGCCTTGATTTGTTCCCATACTATGATGGGTGATTCAACGACGATCTTTAGCTACAACGCGTGGCTCGACGCCTGCCGACATCGGCACCGCCATGGTAACGATAAGATTATTACTGAACTAGTACCGAGCACGAGCGTTTACGAAACAATTCAAAACATGAAGCAAATCAAAACTTATCACAGGGCGATCTTCCTCTTTCTCATCGTTCAGATCGGATGTTTTATTTTCCCGCTCGCAATTTTTTGTCAAAGCGAAACTCTCGACATAGTGACATATACCGCACCAGCGGGATGGACGAAGACGTTTAAAGAAAATGCAGTGGTTTTTAGTGATTTAAATAAGACGACCAATGTATTTTGTGCCGTGACCATTTATTCGAGCTCGGTAGCCAGTGGGAACGCCGACAAAGATTTTGCCGCCGAATGGGAAAATCTCGTAGCTAAGCCGTTCCAAGCGATAGGTAGCCCGAAAACCGAGACGCAGAATGACGACGGCTGGAGACTCACCTCTGCTAATGCCCAGATCGAGGTGGACGGTTTCAAGTCGCTCGCGTTTCTGGTTGTTTACAGCGGTTATGGACGGCGAACAAGTATTCTCGCTTTCCTAAATAGCGATACATATCTCGTTCAGCTCGGTACTTTCTTAAAAAGTGTCAAACTCGATAAGGCTCAGGTCGCATCGCAAAAACCGGCAGTTTCAAGAACACCAGTCGCGAATTCATACGATTCGGCCGCACTTGTCGGGAGATGGGGCAACGGCATCGCTGGCGATACGGTCTCGGGTAACACTATTACTTACGGAAGCAATGCAACACAGCAATATTACAAATTTAACGCCGACGGAACCTATAGCTTTGTGTACAGTGGCTATTCGGGACTTGCCGGCCAGACGGGTTCTTTTCACGTATCAACTAACGAAATCGGCGTTTACACGCTTAATGGCGATTCGATAACGATCACTCCAAAGAAAAGCCAAACAAATTCAAATAGCAGCGGCCTGCGAAACAATCCACTGGAAACGGTCACCTACCGCTGGACCATTCACTATTTTGAAGGAGTTAAAGAATATTCGTTGGTTTTGCATCCCGATAAACAAACAAATCGCGACGGCGGTTTTAGCTACGGGTGTCTAGCATTTCCCAATTCCTATTGCTATTCGCAAATGAAGTAAGGCGGCAGATCATGAAAATAAATCGGCTCATACTCGCGATCCTGATCGCTCAAACGGTCTTATTTTTCGCTGCATCATCGGTCCTTTGCCAAACCGAAACGCTCGACATCGTCACGTACACGCCGCCCAAAGGCTGGGCGAAAACCGTAAAATCAGGTGCGGTCGTCCTTACCGATATCAACCAGAACAAGAATACATTTTGCCTGCTAACGGTTTACGCAGGTGCGGTGAGTTCCGGCAGCCCGAGCACGGATTTCACCAATGATTGGAACGAATTTGTTATCAAACCATTCAAAGCCGGGCCGAGCCCCAAAACGCAACTGCAAAGCACTCCGGATGGCTGGCAGGTCAGCGTAGGCGGGGCAAATATCGATCTCGACGGCGGTGTCAAAGCCGCCGCAATCCTGACCGTCTTTAGCGGTTTTGGCAAGACTGCGAGCGTCCTCGTTATCTTTAATGACGATTCATACTCAGAACAAGCGAGCGCTTTAATTGACGGGATCAAACTCGACAAAACGCCCGCTGTTACCCAAACTCAGCCGGCCATTCCAACTGATACGAGTATGGCCGGTCAACGAGATCCGTTTCCGGACAAGCCTTTCACACAGCCGCAGAAACCACTCGCGGGCCCATTAAAGGAGTCGATCACAATGGCTGACCTAGTCGGTACATGGGATAACGGCGGTGCAAGCGTAACTACCTATGTTGATTCGTCGAGCGGCAACTACTCGGGCACTGATACTTCATTCTTTACCGAAAACTATACGATCAAGTCCGACGGTACATTCGAACATAGGTTTCAGGGACGTGCCAGCAACCATACTGTCCGCGAAGTTGACGGCGGCACGGTCGCTCTTTCTGGGGGATACATTACCCTTAAATTTACCGCAGGAGAGAGGCATGGTTCGTACAGGTATCAGTTCGTTTCCTACATGACCCTGCCAAATGGCGGAGCTGTACTAACATTTATTCACATTGGCGACAACGACAAGGGCTATACGCCAGAGCAGCTATATTACAATTGCAGTCATGCTCAGGGCTATATCACTTGTATCGTTGGTGACACATGGGTGCTCCGGGTAGCCAAGCGCTAATCTGCCGGCGCACCCGCCTCTTCCCAGGCGTGCCATCCGCCAGCCATTGACCAAACATTGGTGTAGCCCATCTTTTGCAGCATGTCCGTCGCGAGAGCAGAACGATAGCCACCCCCGCAGTAGAGGATCAGTTCGGCCGACTTGTCGGGAAAGGTTTGCACGACATCACGATCGATAACGCCTCGGCCCATGTGTTTTGCTCTGGCGGCGTGTGCAACCCCGAACTCATTGTCCTCGCGAACGTCGATCAAAATCGCTCCGTCATTCACGCGGTCTATAGTTTCGGCGACGCTGATTTCCCTAACGCGGCTCTTTGCATCGTTTACGACCGCTAAAAACTCATTGGAATGTTCCATATATTCCGACCCCCAATTCACTCATAATACAAAATAACGGAGTTTCCGCCGTTAGGGCGGCTGCACGACGGCGTCTTTGTTTGTTAGCCTCGCAGAGTTATAATAGCTGTTTTGAATATTACTTAACATAACGAGGGATAAGACATTGGCTGAACAATTTGACGTAACGATCATTGGCTCGGGCCCCGGCGGATATGTAGCCGCGGTACGTGCCGGGCAGCTTGGGCTTAAGGTTGCAATTGTCGAAAAGGAAAAGGGCGGACGACTGGGCGGCACATGCGGGCTTCGCGGATGTATTCCTACCAAGGCTTTATTAAATGCCGCTCATTTATTCCAAAAAGCGGGACATTTTGAGGATTTTGGATTAAAGGTCAAGGAACTCGGTTACGACTGGGGCGGCGTCCAGAAATACAAAAGCGACGTTGTAGCAAAAAACTCGGCTGGCGTTTCTTACCTGATGAAAAAGAACAAGGCCACGGTTTTCAACGGCCTCGGCAAGATCGTCGGCAAAGGAAAGGTCGAAGTGATCGGCGAGGACGGCAAAAAACAGACGATCGAAACGAAAAATATCATCATCGCGACCGGCTCGGTAGTTCGTCCGATCCCGGGTTTTGAAACGGACGGCAAACAGGTCGTCAATTCCGACCACATTCTTGAACTCACCGACGTTCCAAAATCGATGATCGTCATGGGCTCAGGCGCTGTCGGTGTGGAGTTTGCGAGTGTTTATGCTCGGTTCGGCTGTGATACGACAGTGATCGAGCTTCTGGATCGCATTGTGCCGATCGAAGACGCAGACGTTTCCAAAGAGCTTGCACGGGCATTCAAGAAACAAGGCATCAAGACCGAGGTCGGCATCAAGCTCGACAAGCTCGAAAAAGATAAAAAAGGTGTCAAAGTTTCTGGCAAGAACGCTAAGGGCGAAGATGTCGTATTTGAAGCCGAAATGCTTCTTGTAGCCGTCGGCCGCATGCCGTTTGTGGAAGGGCTGGGGCTTGAGAACACAAAGGTCAAGATCAATCCTCGCGGCACGATCAAGGTCAACGAATATTGCGAAACCAATGAGCCAAGTGTCTTCGCCATTGGCGATGTAATCGATACGGCGTGGCTCGCGCACCTTGCGTCGAAAGAAGGAATTCTCGTCGTTGAAAAGCTGGCCGGTAAAAAGGTCGAGCCGATCAAGCATAATCTCGTTCCGAACTGCACCTACTGCGACCCGGAAGTCGCGAGCGTCGGATTAACGGAAGCGAAAGCCAGAGAGCTGGGTTATGACGTCAAAGTGGGCAAGTTCCCGATGTCCGCCTCAGGCAAGGCACGCATCCTTGGCGAAACCGACGGCTTCGTCAAGATCGTCGCCGAAAAGAAATACGACGAGGTCCTCGGCGTCCACATCATCGGCGCACACGCGACCGAACTATTGGCCGAAGCCTGTGTCGGCATGGCGCTCGAAACCACCGCCGACGAACTCGGCCGGATAATGCACGCACACCCAACAGTGTCCGAAACCGTTATGGAAGCAGCCGAAGGCGTCCACGATCAGTCGATTCATATTTAGGAGACTGCAGTATGTTTAAGAAACTATTGATCTTTTTGGTCGTCCTGTTCTTTTTTGCAATGGCTGTTTTTGCCGACCAGGCCGCCTGGATCTCAAAAGCGGATGCACAAAAGGCCGCGGCGTTTCTCAAGGACAAAGGAGAAATACTGCATTATTGCGAACCCTGCGATGACAAATCGAAAAAGCTCGAGACCATAAAGACGGTCGAGGCTGCGGCCTTGGGTACCGATAATTACTGGGAAGTACAGGTCAATGGCGACGGCATCGATCTCGCCTATGTCTATTTCAAAAATAAGGACGGCAAGTGGAAAAACCTGGCAAGAGAAATGGACATCAAGGTCAAGGACGTTCCGAAATTTATCGAATACTGACTGATCGCCGGAAAGCGCCCAACGACGCGTCTTTTCAGCTTATGCCAACTCCGCCAGCGTCTTGTCCCGGTGACGAGATCAAGATCCGTGCTTAATGCGCGTAGTATCCTGACTTATGCGTGCGATCTTTTTCAAGGAGTATAAGCTTAAGGTGACGCCGGGAGGGTGGCTCTGTTGGGCCGCTCTCGCTAGTTTGCTCGTCGCGTTTGTTCTCCTCGAACTTTCTTTGTTGGGCCGCCGTTCGATGATGATCGATGACGTCATCCACATCCCCTCGGGTTATTCATACCTCAAGACTCACGATTTCCGGCTCAACGAGGAACATCCTCCATTTATAAAAGCGCTGAGCGCGATCGGTTTGGAACATGTTCATCCGGAACTTCCACTCGATTCAGAAGGATGGTCAAAAGCCGAGGAGGCGGGCGATCCGGACGATGGTACGAACGACTTTTGCGGAGATTTCTTTCACAGGAACGCTGATAAATTCGAACAGATCATCTATTGGGGTCGGGTTCCGGTCGTTCTTGTTCCGGTTTTGCTGGCATTTGCCGTGTGGGCATTTACGAGAAGCCTTTTCGGCGACCGGACCGCAATCCTGTCGGTTCTTTTTTTGCTTGGCGAGCCGAATGTCATCGCCAATTCCACTTTCGTACAAGACGATCTTGCCGCAGCCCTTGCAGTATTTTGTTTCGTTCTCGCGCTGCGTTGGTTTCTGCAAAAACCCGCGCTTGTTAGAGCCATTCTACTTGGTCTGGCACTCGCCTTTGGTTTACTGGTAAAACATTCGCTCGCCGTTTTAGTTCCTATAACCATCGCACTGCTGATAGCTCATGCGGTTTGGCGGAAATTCAAATACAAAGAGCATTTCTGCCGCTTCGCGGGGTTTGCGTTAATCATTCTCGGCTGCTGCTATTTTGTTTTTATTGCCGGATACGCTTTCGATATAAGCTTCATCGACGATGACGAAGCCGTTTTCATTTCCGAGTGGTTTAACCTGACTGGCGGAGCGGCTGACTCGTTCCAGACTCTACTGGTACATCTCCCGATCCTGCTCCCTAAATACTACCTTTACGGTATGGACATGGTCGTGAACGATGTCCGCAACGGACGGCTGGCGTTTTTGTTTGGCCAGGTTTCCGAACAGGGCTGGTGGTATTACTTCCCCGCTGCGTTTGTGCTAAAAACCACGATCCCGTTTCTGCTGTTAACGATTTCGGGCATTACCTGGACCGTGTGGGAAGTGGCAAGAAAACGCTTGCTCAATAGCCTTTATTTTATACTTCCACCCCTCATTTACCTCGGCCTATGTATGACTTCGCATTTGAATATCGGGGTACGGCACATCATACCCGTATTTCCATTTTTCGCCATTATGGGTGCGAACGCAGTCTCTACATTTCTCAACATAGCGAGACCTAAAAAGTGGCACCCGTCGCGAGTTTTGATCTGGCTTCTCGTTGCCTCGATCGGTTTGACCGTGATCATGACGTTTCCTGATTATACGACCTACTTTAGCCCTCTCGCCGGCGGACCGACGAACGGCTGGCGGGTTTTATCCGATTCAAATGTGGAAACGGGTCAAGACGTGAAATCTCTTGCCGCCTTTCTAAAGGAACACGGTGAAAACCAAATAGAGGGACTCTTTGTGGGTTCGGGGTACATTGAATATTACGGCGTTCATAACTGTGAGATTCCGTGTAATCGCGACCAGGACAATCAAGCGGACGAAACAGCCGATGACGACAATACTGATGTAAATGAAGGCCAAGCGGACGAGCCAGACGCGCAGGAACGATCGACCAACTACATCGCGATCGGCGGATATTATCTGGAGGAGATCAATCTAACGCCTGAACAAAAAGCAATAATCGACCCTTACCGTTCCGCGCAGCCGGAGGCTGAAATCGGCAATGCAATTTTCGTTTTTCGCAAGAAACGTGATTAACACTTCCTCGCCTTGTTCGGCTTTCGTTTTCCCCAAATTCTAAATAAAATACAAAGCCATGAAAAAGCGATTATTACTAATTGCCGCGGTTCTGTTGATCGCGAACGTAGCTTTTGGGCAGGGACTCAAAAAGGGGAATCTTATAGGCATTCACCGGATCAACGTAATAACTCTGAAACCAAACGTTACGATGGACCAATTTGAAACATTTTACGCCGGCCAGGTCTTACCCGAATATGAAAAGGCCTGGGTAGGATTAAAAGGATACCTGTTGCGGCCATTCAAGGATAAAAACAGCTTCGCGATCGTGTGGCTTTTTGAATCAGAGGCCGCAAGAAATAGATACTTTACAGCCGAAGATAAAGCCAGTGGATTGGAAATCGCGGCCCGCGAGAAAGTAAAACTAATTGAAGAAGAATTGAAGAAATACAGCACCTACAGCGTGGATTACAAGAATGACGATGATTGGGTAGTACGATAAATAATCAAAGGCAATTTACGCGTCGGGAGTTCCTCTCGTTTCCCAATACCTGGGCAAAAACCTAAAATAGGACTTCTCCCTTTTTTTGCTATAATCGGCTTTCTTTATGCCGACAACTCAAACATCCTATCCCCGCAGCAAGATCAAGATCCTTCTGCTTGAGAACATTTCCGACTCGGCAGTCGAAGAATTGCGTGCCGGCGGCTATGCTGAGATCAAGAGGATCAATGGAGCAATGAGCGAGGCTGATCTGATCCATGCGGTCAAGGGTGTTCATCTGCTTGGCATTCGTTCAAAAACACGGATCACGAAAAAGGTCATCGAGGCGGCAGATAAGCTGCTCGCGATCGGCTGTTTTTGCATTGGTGTTAATCAGGTCGATTTGAAAGCGGCGACCGAAAAAGGGGTCGCGGTCTTTAACGCTCCTTATTCGAATACGCGGTCGGTGGCGGAATTGATCATCGGACTGTCCGTTATTTTGATCCGAAAAATAGCCGACAAGAATGCGGCGGCGCATCGAGGCGAATGGCTAAAGGACGCGACGGGAAGCTTTGAGCTTCGCGGCAAGACGTTGGGCATTATCGGCTACGGCAACATCGGTTCGCAGGTTTCAAATATGGCCGAGGCGATGGGAATGCACGTCGTCTATTTCGACACGGCGACCAAACTCCCGCACGGCAACGCCAAGCAGATTCGCGAATTAAAGGAACTGTTGAAACAATCGGATATCGTAACGCTCCACGTGCCGTCCGATCCGACCACACGGAACCTGATCAACGCGGAAACTCTAAAATCCTTCAAGAAAGGTGCTCTTTTTCTCAACTATAGCCGAGGCGACGTGGTAGAACTCGGAGCGTTAAAAAAAGCGATTGATAAAGGCGTGATAGCCGGTGCCGCCGTCGATGTTTTTCCTATCGAGCCGGAGAAAAACGGCGATAAGTTCGAGACCGTTCTCCAGAATCTGCCAAACGTGATCCTGACGCCGCACATAGGCGGTTCGACCGAGGAAGCTCAGGCAAACATCGGTCTCGACGTTACCTCCAAGCTGATCAAATATCTCGAGTTTGGCACGAGCGAGGGGTCGCACACTGTGCCGCCCGTCAGCCTGCCGCCGCAGGCCGGGACGCATCGCATTCTGCATATTCACAAAAATATTCCAGGCGTCCTTGGCGAGATAAACTCGCGGCTTTCTTCGCATCGTATCAACATTCTCGGCCAGTATCTGAAAACAAACGACGAGATCGGTTACGTGATCCTAGACATCGATTCCAAACTCTCGAAGGAGGCTTTCGAGATATTGAAAGACATTAAGGGAACGGTGAAAGCTCGTATGATCTACTGATATGAAGATCGTTATCCCAGGCGGTTCCGGACAGGTCGGCTCGATGCTCGCGAGGGCATTCACTGCGGACGGTCATGACGTAGTTGTCCTGACGCGAAAGGTACACTCCGAGGACTGGAAAGTCGTCGCGTGGGATGCGGAAACGATGGGTGACTGGGCCGACGAGATCGACGGCTCGGATGTCGTCATTAACCTGGCCGGCCGCAACGTTAACTGCCGCTACACGCCGGAAAATCGAAAGGAGATAATGGATTCGCGGGTGAATTCGGCCCGTGTTGTAGGCGAATCAATAGCAAATTCAGCCAACCCGCCGAAAGTTTGGCTGCAATCCAGCACAGCCACTATCTATGCTCACCGCTTCGACGCACCGAACGACGACGTTACGGGTATCATCGGCGGCAATGAGCCAAATGTTCCGAATTCGTGGGGTTTCAGCATTGAGGTTGCCAAGGCGTGGGAGCAGGCGGCAAACGACGCGAATACACCCAATACACGTAAAGTGCTGATGCGCTCGGCGATCACGCTTAGTCCCGATCGCGGCGGCATCTTCGATGTTCTGCTCGGCCTGGTGCGAAAGGGCTTAGGCGGTACGGCCGGCGACGGCAGGCAATTTATCTCCTGGATACACGATGTCGATTTCATTCGAGCCGTTTATTGGCTGATCGAACACGAAGAACTGTCAGGTGCGATCAATCTTTCTTCGCCGTTACCGATCCCTCAAAACGATTTTATGCGGATCTTGCGCGACGTTTGGGGGTCGTCGATCGGCCTTCCGGCGGCAAAATGGATGCTTACGATCGGTGCTGTATTGATGCGGACCGAGACCGAGTTGATACTCAAAAGCCGGCGTGTCGTGCCCAAAATTCTCACCGATTCAGGCTTCTCATTCGAATTTCCGCTCTGGGAACAGGCCGCGCAGGACCTGTGCCGACGCTGGCGTAAGCACGATCGTTCGGCCTAAAGCCGTCGGCACGCGTCTAAACTTGCTGTGCATCTCCTTTTCTTTTTTCGATATCGTAATTTTTGATATTCTGAACTTGATCAAGCATCTTCAGATCCAAGCGGGGGGGGTTTTCGAAATGTTTAGTTACCGGCCAGTCTTTCGTCCTTTCGTTTCTGCTTTTAGTTTTGCGTTTACTTCGATTCTTGCTCTCCAGCCCATCGCCGTGGCTGCGGCTCCTATCGTTCCGCCGCCGGTAAATGACCGTAACGTCAGACAAGCCCTGAACCGTCTTACCTTCGGAGCCAAACCGGGCGATTTCGAAGCCGTCAAAAAGATGGGGGTAAAGGCATTTATCGAGCAGCAGCTTTCGCCCGACACGATCGACGATTCGGTTTTGGACAAAAAACTCGAAAAGCTGCCGACCCTGATGCTGTCAAACCCGACTATCGCCGAGCTGTACAATCCGCCGAAGCCGCCTCCGACCCCGACGCCAGTTCCGGCCGCCTCGCCTGACAAGTCTGCTGCTGTCGCGCAAAATAAAGCCGATGAAGCAAAAGCGGAAACTGATAAGAACGGTTCGATGGTGCCCGCGGCTGAGACGCCTAAACCTTCACCGACTCCGGCCGCAAAACCCGCTACTACGCCAACGCCGAAAAACCCTAATCAGGTCGTAACTCAATTGCAGCAGGCAAAGCTTCTGCGCGCGGTTTATTCCGATCGTCAGCTATACGAGGTAATGGTCGATTTCTGGGAAAATCATTTCAGCATTTATGCCAATAAAGATGCAGACCGCTGGCTGCTGACCGGATTCGACCGCGACTCGGTGCGGCCATACACCATGGGCCGCTTTCGCGATCTGCTGGGTGCGACAGCGAAATCGCCGGCGATGCTCTTTTACCTTGATAATTGGAATTCGAGCGTACTGCGCACTTATCCTGCGACCAAAGACAAACCCGAACGCCATTCCGGCGGCATCAACGAAAATTATGCTCGTGAGTTGATGGAGCTGCACACAATGGGTGTCGATGGCGGCTACACGCAGAAGGACGTGCAGGAAGTTGCCCGCTGTTTTACCGGTTGGACGATACGTAAACCGAACGAAGAAGGGATTTTCTTTTACAATCCTGCCCAGCATGACAACGGACCAAAGGAAGTCCTCGGTGTAAAGATCCCGGCAGGAGGCGGCATCGGTGATGGCGAACGGGTTCTCGACATCCTGGCCTCGCACCCCTCAACCGCCAAATTTATCGCGACCAAACTAGCTCGCCGCTTTCTGGGCGATGATCCACCCGCGACCGCGATAGCTCGTGCATCAAAAGTGTTTTCGCAGACAGGCGGTTCGATCACCGAAACCCTTCGAACTATTATCACCGGGCCTGAATTTTTCAGTCCTCAAAATTTCCAGACCAAGGTCAGAACACCATTCGAATTTGTCGCCGCCGCTATCCGCTCGACTGGTTCCGAAACCGACGCTAATCGTCCGATACTCGACTGGATCGGTCGTATGGGCCAACCTGTCTACGGCCGCATCACGCCAGACGGCTATCCGGATAAAGGCGCCGAATGGCTCTCGAACAACGACCTCCTCGCTCGCTTCAATTTCGCCGCGGCTCTTGCAACCAATAAGATCCCGGGCTCAAGATTCGATCCTCGAAAGATCGTCGATAGAGCCATCGCCGATGATCCGTCGGCCGTTGCCGCAACGTTGATCCGCGAATTGCTTATGGACCAGGCGTCCAAAAAAACAAGGGAAAGCTTTGCAAAGATAGTCGCCGAAAAAGTGAGGCAAAGATCGGCTCCGTTGACGCCAGTCAGCACCGCCTGGAACCCGGCTAACGGCAAACCCGGCACCTCGCCGACTGTCCTCGACGGGGTGACGGAAATGGTGGCGCTTATTCTAGGAACCCCTGAATTCCAAAAGAAATAGCCGGTACACTGCAGAAAATATGAAACGCTTCCGAAACGTGCCCATTGGGATATTCTTCTGTTTCCTATCGATCGGCATCCACGCCCAGTGGATCAAACAATCCGTAAACACCACCTCCAGCCTTCGCGGTCTCTCGGTCGTCAATGAAAAGGTCGTCTGGGCTAGTGGAACCGGCGGCACCGTCATTCGCACGACCGACGGCGGAGAAAAATGGGATGTGATCACCGTTCCCGGTGCCGAAAAACTCGATTTCCGTGACATCGAAGCCTTTGACGCCAACACCGCCTACATCCTCAGCATCGGCAACGGCGACAGCTCCCGCATCTACAAGACCGTCAATGGCGGTAAGGCCTGGGAGCTTCAATTCGAAAATACTAATGAAAAGGCTTTCTTTGATGCGATGGCTTGCTGGGATCCTAACAACTGCATTGCAATGTCCGATCCGGTCGATAATCGGTTCGTCTTAATCAACACAACCGACGGCGGCGCAAACTGGAAATCCATAGACACCTCGAAAATGCCGGCGGCCGCCAACGGTGAGGCCGCGTTTGCGGCCAGCGGTACGTGTCTAATTACGCAGGGCAAGGAGAATGCGTTCATCGTTTCCGGCGGCACCAATGCCCGTGTCTTTCGCTCGACCGATCGCGGACTAACATGGACGGTCGCAGATACACCAATCACTCACGGCACGCCCGGCAGCGGCATCTTTTCCATAGCCATGTTCGACCATAAAAACGGCGTCATCGTCGGCGGCAATTACGAGAAGCCTGATGACCGAAACAAAACTTTTGCCTTGACACAGGATGGCGGTGCCAACTGGCACCTCGGATCTACGGCTATTGGCTACCGATCCGGTATAATCTACGCCGATCGGCGAACCATTCTTGCAGTAGGACCTACGGGATCGGATATTTCATATGACAGGCGGTTGCTTTGGAAAGGGCTCACCAAAGAGAATCTGAATTCTATAGCGGGGCAGGACAGGAATTCAATTTGGGCGGTCGGATCGAAGGGTTCAGCTTATCACCTAAACCCTAACCCGATATTAACCGGCCGCGAGATATTCGAGCCGAAGAAAACTGATTACCCTCATCTCATCGATGTGATCTCGCTAAATCTGAGCCATAGTGAAGTCAGTTCAAACTGTGTCTCATCCGGTACTGGATGTTCGGATAACCCGAAGATAACTGTCGAAGTTTCAGCGCCGGAATTCGTTAGTCCCCACGAATATCTTTACTCGGTAACTGGGGGAAACATTATCGGCGACGGCCCAACGGTCCAATGGGATCTATCAGGCGTGAAGCCAGGAAACTATACGATCACTGCCGGTATTAGTATTCCCGCGTTTCCTTCCCTGGCCGACACTTTCTGGCAAGTCCTTGGAAAGACTCAAACCCAATCAGTGGTCGTCCGGTGAAAACCGTCGTGGAGAATAGCTGGTACGACATTGTCGGGACGCTCGGCGTTGGTATTATTGTTCTGACGTACATCCTGCTCCAGGCTGAACGGCTCCGCAGCGGCCAGCCCATTTATTCGTTTCTTAACGCGGTCCGGTCCGGCATGATCCTTGTTTCGCTGTATTACAGCTTTAACCTGCCATCGTTCGTCGTCGAGGTCTTTTGGCTCGTGATCAGCGTCTTCGGGATCGCTAAAGCTTTGTTAAAGAATAATTAGCCACATTATGGCGTGTCTTGGTAGCCGTTCGCTGAACATGGGTGAACACCAGTGAACATGCGTGAACGCCTCGAACGATTTGAACGATTTGAACGCTTCGAACACTCGAACGCTCGAACACCGGGTATTAGTCGTTACAAATTCAGGGTTGAATTTCCCGGTAATTTGTTTAGTCTATATGCGTTACATGCAAAGTTTCACCAGTATTTCCTTCAAAACCGACAATGGCCTGTGGCACGCGAATGGCATTGCGAAGATCTCAAGTGCCGGGATCGTGCTTGAATTCGAGTCGAAGCTGCTTGGCTTTCTTGGTGCCGGCGTGAAAGAAGTGAGGATACCGCTCGCTGAGCTCCTTGATGTTCGGTTCAAGAAGGGTGTTTTTAAGTCGAACTCGAAGATCGAGATCCGCACTAAGAGTTTTGGAAAACTCGCGGAGCTTCCCAACAAGGACGGCAAGCTTTCGCTGAAAATAATCCGCGACGATTTTGACCGGGCGAAGGAGGCGATCGCGAAACTGCAAAAAGATATGGCAGACGAGGCCGCCTCGCTCCCGCCGCCGCACGAGCCGCTGACTTCGCTCTTTGACGCGAGCGAAGACGAGACCAGAAAATTATAAAGCCCGAACCGAGCAAATCGATTCGGGCTCTTTAATTTTGAGCGTCAGGTCCTCGTCTTACTGCGGCATTGACATCCGCGGGTCCTGCTTTGGCTTCAGCTCGTACTCCTTGGGCGGTTCCGCTCCCTGGAGATATCGCACGAAATAATCCCATCGCCGCCGCATCATGTAGAAGCTCGCCGATCCGTATCCGTGATGAGCGTTTGGGATCATCAGCAGGTCGAAATCTTTATTGGCTTTTATGAGTGCATCGACGACAAGCAGCGTATTGTTCGGCGGCACGTTGTCGTCCATAGTGCCGTGAGCGAGCAGCAGGTGCCCCTTCAGATTTTTGGCGTACGTCTGGTTGGCCTGCTTCGCGTAATTGTCGCCAGACAACAGCCCGATGTAGCGTTCGCCCCAATCGTCCTCATAATTCCGGTTGTCGTGATTGCCGGACTCCGAGATACCTACCTTAAAGAAATCGGGATAACGGAACATCGCGGCCGCGGTTGCGAAGCCACCGCCAGAATGGCCCCAGATACCGACGCGGGTCGTGTCAATATAGGGATACTTTGCCGCAAGCTGCTTGATGCCGGTTATCTGATCCTCGAGCGTGTTGTCGCCCATGTTGCCGTAACAGGAATCGTGAAAGGCCTTAGACCTCAGCGGGTTGCACATACCGTCTATCTGGACCACAACAAATCCCAATTCCGCCAAAGCCTGATTGTCACCACGCGACGCCGAGAACGAGCGTGAGCCAATGCTTCCGCCCTGCGGGCCTGGATAAATGTAATCGATGATCGGGTATTTTTTTTTCGGATCGAGATTCGTCGGCGTGTACATCAGGCCGTAGAGATCGGTCATGCCATCGCGGGCTTTGACGACTATCCGTGTGAGCGGTTTCCAGCCGGCTGCCTTTAGCCGTGTGATATCGGCCTTTTCAAGGTTTGTGATCTGCTTGCCGCCTGCGTCCCGAAGCACTGAAACCGTCGGTGTGTCAGGTGTCGAATAGTTGTCGATGAAATATTTTCCGTCGGGCGAAAGAGCCACGTCGTGATTCGCTGTTTCCGGCGTCAATAGTTGCATTCCGGAACCGTCGAAATTCACGCGATAAAAATGTCCGAAGTATGGGTCGTTTCCTTTTTCGCGGCCGCCAGCCTCAAAAAAGATCACGCGGCTCTTTTCGTCCACGTTCACAACACGCCAGACAGCAAAATCGCCTTTTGTTATCTGATTTTTCAACTTGCCGGTCGAGAGATCATAAAGATAAAGATGGCCCCAACCGTCGCTTTCCGAGAACCAGACAAATTCGTTGGTCTCTGGAAGAAATCGCCAGTTGACCGAGCCTTGGCCTGATTCAAATTGTGTCGGCGAAACCTCTCTATAGACATCCCGCACTGCTCCTGTCGCAGCATCAGCTACGCGAAGGTTTTCTTCTTTGTGATCTCGTGAGGTTGAAACAAACCCGAGGGTCCTGGAATCGGAACTCCAATAGACATCATCCCAACCGCCATCGCACGAAATATCATCACACTGTGTCGATCGGTGTGGATCAGCCGGCATCTGGAGCCGAACCACCTTCGGTCCGTCCACATCGATTATTACACGCTGGATCATAGCAACATTCGGATCACCCGGAAGCGCAGATTTCCACGCGCTCAGCTTCGGCGCCCCAACGTTTGTTGACACGAGATAGCTATCGCTCACGTTTCTTTCGTCCTGTTGAAAGGTCGCAATGCGCTTAGAATCAGGCGACCATACCAGGATCGCCCGGTCGCTCTTTTTCCACCCGGCGTTGTCGGTCGCATATCCGAAATTCTCAATGCCATCGGTGGTTAGCTGTGTCTCCTTTCCGGATGCGATGTCTTTTACGAAAAGATTGAACTTTCTTATGAAGGCACTCTTCTTTCCGTCCGGCGATATGATCTCACTTCCCGCAAACCGCCCCTGACCGCCACCTGACGAGGCAACGCCGAGTTCGGACAGTGAGCCAGCCGTTTTCCTCGATCCATCTGCCGGATTGATCAAGACATACTCGCTGCCGTTCGGCGTCAAAATGCGATACCAGAAATGGCCATCGGGTAGAAAGGTCGGTCGGACAATGTTTCGATCAACAAGAGCATTGGTATTGTAATTGAGCATTTTTTCGGCTCTTACATAATCGGCCGCGGTGAAAACGCGGGCGGCATTTTGCGCCAATGCGGCCGACGAAACAACAAACATCAGCACAAGAGTGCGGACAAATGACTTTTTCATACGTTTGGGGCTTAGAGATCCAAGGAAAATATTACGTAACAGAGTACTAATACGCGCGAACCGCTATTTTTGTTATTTTAGCCGAAAGCCGTTGATTATTGTATTTTCGGACGGCCTATTTGTTAGTATTTAGAAAAAATCCGGAGTTATATTTTCACTCAAAGTTATGAAAAGAGAGATCCGTCCCCTTGGCCGCGTGGTAACGGCCATTTTGTTCCTCTTCGCTCTTACTTCCTTTGCAGCGGCTCAAGGTAAGATCAGGCTTGAAGTTGATGCAACTCGTTCCGCCATAAATATCGTTCACGTCAAGGAAACCATGGCCGTTAAGCCTGGGCCGCTGGATCTGTTCTATCCAAAATGGATACCCGGCGAGCACTCGCCCACAGGCACGATCAATGACGTCGTAAATTTCTACGTCAGCGCCGATGGAAAACCGATCGAATGGACCCGCGACCCGGTCGAGATGTTTGCGTTTCATTTGCTGGTCCCGCGCGGCGCCAAAGAGATCGCAGTCGAGTTTGACGATGCATCGCAGCCGGCTACGGTCGCCACGGCAAATCTTGCACGGATCAAGTGGAATCGCCTGCTGGTCTACCCGCGGACGATAAAGAGCGATCTCGTGACGGTGGCCGCATCGCTCAAATATCCTGCCGGATGGAAATATGCGTCTTCCCTTCCCGTAGCAAAAGAGGATGCCAACTCCGTAGATTTCGCAGAGCAGAACCTGACTGCTTTCATCGATTCTCCCGCGATCATCGGAAAGTATTTTGCCAAGATACCGCTTGCTTCAGGCGACGCTCCCGCCGAAATGGACATTGCTGCCGAAAACGCGGCGGCCCTCCAGTATTCGCCGGAGATGCTGGCCGGTTGGAAGAACCTCATCACACAGGCAAATCTCGCGTTCGGCGCCCAGCACTACAAGAGCTATAAATTCCTGCTGACCCTGAGCGACGATGGCGGTGACGAAGGCCTCGAACACCACGAATCCAGCGAAGATGGAACGGGCGAAAAAGCTCTTACCGATCCGCTCCAGTCTCTCGATCTTGCCGATCTGCTTGGCCACGAATATACCCATTCATGGAACGGCAAATACCGGCGTCCGGCAAGCCTTACCACGCCGGATTTCGAAAAGCCGATGCAGGGCGATCTGCTTTGGGTGTATGAGGGATTGACCCAGTATATGGGCCACGTTCTGCCTACCCGCAGCGGCCTCTGGACGCAGGATATGTTTCGCGAATCTGTCGCCGAAACCTATGCCACAATGAACGGACAGACCGGACGTCGATGGCGTCCGCTGGTCGATACGGCGACGGCAGTTCAGTACACCTATCCGAGTCCGCGTGCCTGGATGAATCAACGGCGGCGGGTGGATTATTACGACGAAGGTTCCTTGGTTTGGCTCGACGCCGACGTCCTCATCCGCCAGCAGAGCGGCGGCAAGCTATCGCTCGATGATTTCCTGCATAAGTTCCACGGCGGAGTAAGCGGTCCGCCAAAGGTAGTGACCTACGACCTGAACGAGATCGTTCGCACGCTCAATCAGGTGCTGCCAAACGACTGGCGCACGTTTTTCATCGATCGCGTTTACAAGGTAAACAGGACTGCTCCCATCGGGGGAATCACAAACGGCGGCTGGAAACTTGTTTTCAATGACACGCCGAATCTTGCCGGCCAGGTCGAGGACGGGCGGCGCGAAATTGCCAGCCTTATGTATTCGCTTGGGTTGATCGTGGCTGATTCCGGCGAGATCCGTGATATCGATCCAGACGGCGTTGCAGCAAAGGCGGGCCTTGCTCCTGGTATTGTGATCAAGACCGTCAACGGCCAAGGCTTTTCGACGCAGGAACTTCGCAAGGTAGTGGCGGCCAGGGGACCCATTACTCTCCTCGTCCAAAATGGAAGCGAGGCCGGGTCTATCGACCTTAACTACACAGGCGGCGAAAAATATCCGCATCTTGTCCGCGACAACGCGAAACCCGATCTGCTTTCAGCAATAGGAGAGCCGAGAAAGTAGCCGCCGATGCCCGATTCGACCAAAGACCTCGGGAAACGTATCGGTTCGTACGGGATCGCGCCGGTGTTTATCCAACGAGCCGTCGTGATCTCGGTCATAGCGTTCCTGTTTTTCCTTGCGATGATGCTCGGATTTTATCTTCGCCAGAATCTGGGATATTTTCTTCTCGCGACAGCTTTTCTGGTCGTCTACTTGATCACGATGTTCAGCTGGATGATGCAGCGAAAAACCGAGCTTAGAATTTTCGAGAACGGCCTCTCCTTCAAAAAGAAGTCGATACGCTGGAATGAGATCAAACAGGTCGGTGACGATGGTGCTCTCGACACGAACGACGGCACTAAGATGATTATCCCACGATCGCTCCGTGATTTCGACGCGGTGATAAATATAATACGGGCTAGGACTGGGACCGAGGGATAAACTTCTGCCACGAATCGCCTTCGGCTATTTCTTTCAGCACTCGGTTTCTTTCAGCTAACAGTTTCGTCATATATCTCTTAAGAAAGAGGGCATCGGCTAGACTCCCAAGCGGGCCCAGCGGCGATCTATAGTCGAAAACATCCGTCATCAAAGTACCGTTCCCGATCTCTGAAAAATGGTGATCGTGTGTGAACGCCGCAAACGCTCCTTTCACCATTACATCGCGTAAATGATGGGGCCGATCGCAGATAACTATCTTCGATGTCAGCCGCTGCCGAAAACCAAAATGAACGGCTTCCCAGGTTACCGACTGTCCGAGTCCGATGAGACCCGTCGTTACACCACCGACTGCACGTTCGCTACTCGCGGTCATCGTCTCCGTGTGCAGATCTATCGAGCAGGCAAGATCAAAGACTCGGTCAATACCAGCCCCGACAAATGTTTCCAATCGTATTGATGGCATCTACAATCTCGTTACGAAGGGCGGTTTCCTAACTATTCCTTTTCTTGTATTCTATTTGTTTGATGTCATTTTTCCACATTTAACTGGCGTCTGGAGAATTTATGAGCGTTGAAATCGTAATGCCGCAGATGGGCGAGTCGATCACCGAGGGAACCGTTTCAAAATGGCTAAAGGCCGTCGGGGACAAGATCGAGAAAGATGAAGCGATCCTTGAGATATCGACCGATAAGGTCGACGCCGAGGTGCCAAGTCCGGGTGCGGGCGTGTTGCTCGAAATACGGCATAACGAAGGCGAAACTGTCGAGGTCGGAACCGTGCTGGCTGTTATCGGCGCCGAGGGCGAAACACCCGCTGCTTCCGACAACGGAAATACAAAAGCTAATGCCCCAGCCGTTGAAATCGCGGCGGCCAAGATAGACGAACCGCCGACACCCGCCCTTCTTGTTAACGCCGCACGTGATAACGATCAGCCGGTTGAAATGCCGCCCGCCAATACTCCGCCGTCTGCCCCGGCGGGTGACGCGACGGAGATCGTGATGCCTCAGATGGGCGAGTCAA
>JBDTXM010000022.1:0-23691 GCA_040006215.1 Acidobacteriota bacterium | reverse complement strand
CTCGTCGCAGCCGGTGTCATCGACCCCGCAAAGGTCACCCGCACCGCTCTGCAGAATGCAGCCTCGATCGCGGGCCTCATGCTCACCACCGAAGCCATGATCGCTGATGTCCAGGACGACAAGGCCGAAGGCGGCATGGGCGGCATGGGCGGCGGCGGAATGGGCGGCATGGGCATGGGAATGTAAATTCCCGGGCTAGATGTCCCGCTAGTGCGGTTACTAACGAAGCTCTCGTCCGGCAACGGGCGAGAGCCTTTTTCAACCGGAGAACAACGAACTCGCTCATCCATTCGAGGTAACAAGAGTCTATGAAAAAACAATTGATCGTATTTGCGCTCTTGGCGTTTGGCATGGCGGGGACTATATTTTGCGGGAAATGCGTTGCGCAATCGCCGGGTCCGGCGCCTGCTCGGACTGTCGACACACTGGAGACCGTCAAGGAATATTTACTCACGTCGGCAGCGTCGGATTTCTACGAGCACCAGCCGCCATTTCCCGCCAGGTTCCGCAGGGTGCGGCTCGGTCGTGTCGGTAAAGTTGGAAAAGATGCTAGCTACAGGCTTTGCGGCGAGTTTTTCCCAGCCAATGAGGGCAGTAAGGCTAAATGGATCGGATTTGCCACCATCAAAACCTCAAAGTACGAGCAATATTTAGGTCCGACGATGTACTGCTCAGACACGAAAATGATCTGGGCCAAAACCGGCGACCTCTCACTCACACTCAAAAAACGTCTTGACGCTCTGAAAAGCAAAGGCACCGGCATGTGAACGTAAGCTCGGCTTCCAGTGCTTACGCCTCTCTGAAGCGTGTTAATTACAAAAAGGCCTCGTCACCCGACGAGGCCTTTCATTTTTAACGTCATAAAAAGTAAAATAAACAGACTTATGGCACTATCATCCGAAGATCGAACCGAGGTCCAGTTGCTCATTTGGCAGGAAGTTGGAAAAATGCTGCATGAAAGTGGCGGATTCGCTGAGGCGCGGAGAGCGGTCGATAGGCGGAGGCGAGAACTAGAAGCCGACCTTCTCGATCAGCAAGGTAAGCACGAAGAAGCGAATGCAATGCAAAAGATCGATCACGAGTCTTAAAAAAGAAAGGCCTCGTCACCCGACGAGGCCTTTTCCGTTTTCGCAAAATTCTAAGGCAAATAGCGAGCGAGTTTAATTCGTGTTTGTTTCACCCGACCGGTCGTGACCGAGTAAGTCCCGAGTCTGACCAGTCTAGACATTTCGGGCTGAAACAATAAATACTGCGGAACGCCGAAATCGACATTAGCCGGGGCAAACGTCGTGTCGGGCGTACCGTCGGCATTTACCCGATAGAGGACCTGCGACTGGGTAGTTGCTCCGATACTGAGGTAATCGATCTTGCCATCAGTCTGCAACGTACTCGAGAAGAGCTGGACGACCGGGTTAACGACGCAGGGTTCGGCGACCAATCCGTTCTGGTTGAATAATTGATCAGGGATACCGCTGGCATCAAAACGTGCCACGACGGATGTAACAAGCAGGTTTTGGGTGAGGTTAAAAGAAGGTCCGGAGCCCGCGACCCTTCCGTCGGGATAGGCCATAATTGTCGTGAAGCCAGATCCGTATGTACCGTAACATGGGAGGCCATCAAACGGCAATATTGCCATTCCGTTGTTCCCAAAGCTTGTTGCAACGGCTCCAGTGCTGGTATATTTTGCGATCGCATGATGAGCTCCGAAGTCCGAGCCGCCTAAAAAGATGTCTCCGTTCGTTGACCTGACCGACAGGGCCCGTGCGAGGCCGATCTCCTTCAGGCCTGTGCCGCTCCCGCCTGAAGCCTGGCCGGCGACGACCACGCTTGATTGTCCGAATGTTGTATCGAATGACCCGTCGAGATTTATCCGGCGCATAACGTTATAGACGCCCGATGCAGTGGTAACCGAACCAGCGACCAGTATTTTTCCCTGATCCATCGTTACCGAGTGTCCCACGCCGACCGATCCCTGATAGAGGATCATTTGACCCTCTGTTCCGAACGTCGTGTCCAGAGAGCCATTCGGTAGAAAGCGCCAGATCGTGAAGCGGGTGTCGGAACTGCTATTCACATACGTCAATCCGGCGACGACGATCTTATAATCTGGCTGGACGGTGACGGATCGTCCCTCGCCATAGACGTCAA
Organism: Acidobacteriota bacterium; assembly: GCA_040006215.1. Classification (GTDB taxonomy): domain Bacteria; phylum Acidobacteriota; class Blastocatellia; order Pyrinomonadales; family Pyrinomonadaceae; genus OLB17. The sequence goes on along the minus strand of JBDTXM010000022.1, from coordinate 21,543 downwards.
ATGGTCCCGGGGGAAACAGGCTGCCGACCGCAAAGCCATCGTAACCAAAGCTCATGTCGACCGGTCCGTTGCGGTTGTAACGTCTCAATAGGACCCTATTGGTCTTATAGCTCTTGCTCGCATCTATAGAACAGCCGACCACGAGGAGCGCTCCGTCTGGCTGCTGCTGGATGTCCCACGGAATGAGTGAGAACGCTGACTGGTTGTCGTTATATATACCGTTTGTCCCAAATGTCGGATCAAGCGACCCCGGTGCCGCCAATAGCGAACTCGCCAACACGCACACTAAGAAAACCACGACCGCGACCTGAAGTCTGTAGAACATTCCTCGCCTCCAAAAACTGAATATCATAAAAACCGATCGATCTAAAACGAATATCGCTATTTGGACGGCGGTCGAAAGGATATTTTGCGAAATGCATTGGTGCGGAATGAAAACTCTGCGGCCATCGGTGTCAGTACCCGCAGATTAAACCGTGTGAAGCAATGGGTGTCGGCGCCTCGCTGACGGGGTGGTTCTCTACTCCCCGGCGTCAATTCCAGAAAGGCCTCGTCACTTTGGCGAGGCCTTTCTTTACAACGTTATAAAAAGTAAAATAGCTCGAATTATGGCACTATCATCCGAAGATCGAACTGAGATCCAATTGCTCATTTTGCTGGAAGTCGAAAAATTGTTAAATGAAAGTAGTGGATTCTCTGAAGCGCGCAGAGCCGTCGATAAGCGGAGGCGAGAACTAGAAGCCGACCTTCTCGATCATCAAGGTAAGCACGAAGAATCGAATGTAATGCGGAAGATAAATCCTGAGTCTTAAAAAGAAAGGCTGCGACGACCGTCGGGGCCTTTTCCGATTTGCGGACGTATCCGAATGGCAGTAACATAGCCCCGTATTTTATCGCCCACGGGCGCAAGCCTTCACCGCTTGCACCGACTGTAGTTCAGTTCGATGTAAAAACGAAGGCTCTGTCCGGCAACGGCTAGAGCCTTATTATTTTGGAGATACAGAAGTGGTAACTGAATTTGATTATGACGTCTGTTTGTCATTTGCGGGCGAAAAGCGTGCATATGTGAGAGCGGTTGCCGACGCGCTGAAGGCTCACGGCGTGCGCGTGTTCTACGACGAATACGAGAAAGTAGATCTCTGGGGAAAGGATTTGTATGCGCACCTTAGCGACGTCTATAAAAACCGAGCCAGATATTGCGTACTCTTCGCGTCACGAGAGTACAGAGAAAAACTTTGGACGAACCATGAACGGCAGAATGCTCAGGCAAGAGCTTTTGAGGAAAACAAGGAGTATATCTTGCCTGCGATCTTCGACGACGTTGAGATACCTGGCGTGTTGAGCACTGTCGGGCATGTGGATCTTCGATTCGTAACACCTCCCGAATTGGCCCAACTAATTCAGGAGAAGATTGGCACCGGACAAAGAGAGCTGAGCAACTATCTTCCACCCGTTCCTGACAGACTCTACGCCGATTTAGGCGTACGGAAGAAAACAAGTTCGCGGTACAGCAAGACTCTCAAGAGTTCTTCAAAGTACTCAACAGAATGTCGAGCGATGAACATTTCCTGTTATTTCACTTTGTATTTCATGGCTGCACACACTATCTGCCCGAGCACCTACACATAAGCATCGATCTGTTGCGCCGCGTCACGGAGTTCCCTATTGAAAAGATCAAGGAGCTTTTGGGCGGGCTGATGCATCTGGGGTTTAAGGCAACCGTCTATCGCGAGGACTATGAACCGAAGGACGGTGAGATTGTTCCAGATGACGAGCAATTAGCCTTGCGCTGGACTGACGGAGACCATGCGGACGCTATCGAATTCGCGTACAGAATGATACGTTGCGGCATGTCAGGTTACTGCGAGGAACACGCAATAGCTTCCCTTCTCAGGCTAGATTTCTCTCAGCTATCTTCCGCGACTGAGAAAGAACACGGGCATTAGTGAGATCCGCCAACTCGGGGCCGCATATTCACTTTCGACTGAGACAATGGGCAAAGCCTTTTTGCTGATATGGATGCTTTAATTTCTTCTGTAAGAAGCTTCGCTTGTCTTGCATTTAGAACAAGGGGATTTAGAAAATCACGATTATCGCGATTGGTTAAGTTAGTTCGACGAAAGAAGGGTATAAAGACCCATGCCTCGCGATTCTTTTATCATGCCTCGGCGTCGAATATCATGACGAGCGGTCGATTTCGTCTCCGGTGATTTTGAACCAATCCATAACACGAATCCTGTCGATGTCGGACCCGTCGCTTATTTCGAGCAACGCTTGTCGCGTGTTTCGGCCGATACCCTTTTTCTCAGGTTCCCCAGAATTCTCATAATCTAGTAGCGCCCTGATCGGAAAATAAAGGTCTGACGGATCGAATTCCAAGTCCAATTCCCCATCAGGCAGTCTCCCAAAAGTGTCAAAATATGCGATGAGATCTGTCTTCGCTTGCTTAGATAAAAAAACCAAATCCTCGGGAGTCGCATTCTCCCGGAAAACGCGGGACACAGCTGATCCTATGTCGAGAGTTGCAATAGACTCGTTCGCAATTTCGTTGATCTTCGCGCGGAAATACGGATCGTCGATTTGATAGTCCATGTGACCGCGTCTCATATAAGCAATATAGCCGTCGTCAACATTAATGCCAACGAATTGATCAATAAGCGAATCTGCTCGACGGTCCTCCCCAAGCCTTCGCAACATACCGACGGTGGCTTTAAGTTCACTTGGTCCCAGGGATTCCATATTCGCTTGGAACGCGTTTCTAAGTTCATTCACAAATAGATCTTTATTGTTTCCGAAGGCTCCCGTGAAAACGCGCCATGCCTTCCGATAGCTATTGACCCCGTGATCTCGCTCAATCGCTTTGTTTCGCCTCTCAGCTAGCTCCTGGAATCGCTGGTCTTCTAGTACACCGGTTCGAACGAAGGTGATAAGTAACGAGTCAATCTCTGTGGCGTGAGGATAGTCGTACATACGCAAAAATTTATTAAAGTCTTCGACCCAGTTTGGAACTTCTTCCTTCCGCATCTTTTTTATAGCCGTATCGGTATTGGAATAGGACGCTAGAAATTCGATACTCGGAAGCTCTGGAGAGCGCACATAGTGGCACAAGATGAACAAACAGAGGTTGTGCAGTATCTCACCTCGTAAAACTTGGTGGTAGGTTTGAATAAAAGGTTCAATGTGCTTCGCAGCTCGTACAATTCTATTCAATACTCGAATATTTGAAACACCCAATTTCTTCGCGTTCTCTTGAACCATTTCGCTGTCTGGAAATTTCCGATCGAAAACTATACCTAAGATTTCCTCGGATGTCGGTTTGAAAGTAACCTCAAAGTCGACGACCTTTTCAAGCTGTTTCTCGTAGTCCTTTTTTACGTCGCTCCCGAAACCGTCGTTATTCAAGATTAGGACGACCCTACAATCGTGTTGCTCCCGCAGGGAGTTCACTAGGCCGAGAACATCGTGGACTTGAAGGTTCTGACCCAAGCGATCGAGATCGTCCAGACAAATCAACGCATTCCGAACCGTATTAAATGCTCCAAGACTTAAAAGGCCACCAGTCCATTCCTGAATCTTCGGAACCTTTTCAAGCCTCACACCAAACCTCTTGGAGGCTGCGTCCGCTCGGTTGCGGAAACGTGATACATCTTTACTTAAATTTACGGCTGAGAAGATCGCACTGCGGAGATCGCTGATATCTGCTATGCCGAAAAGTGACACGTATCCATAATTTAACTTTCCAATTCTCCGGTTTCGCCCTCCACCGGCAGTTAAATTCTGGAAGAACTCCACCCGTTCGTTTCCTAACTGCTCAATAAGTTTTTGCCAATAGTAGGTTTTCCCAACACCATAATCCCCCGAAATGGCAAGCACTTCGTTCTCATGTCCGACTACGAATTCTTCTATCGATTTGCGCGTGTTCTCTATTGACATAATTTGGGATATCGTAACAAACGCGTGCGGTGGGCGAAAAGCGGTCAAAACAATCGGGGTCACGAAACAATTGAGGTCAAAAACAATCGGGTCAAATAAACAATTTGTGGCAGGCCTGCGATTCTGCGAATCTCTTTTGGAATTAGCTATAATTTCCGAATGAGCGATGACGAACAGCAAGATCTTGATCCGAAATTCTTCGAACGGGCTGACGCCCATATTTATCTTTCTAACGACCAATTAGCGGACGTCAATCCGGGCAAGGCGAGTGCGTCGATGATGTATGCGACCGCTCGATTCAATGCGTACGTAAGTTGGATCGGATTCAAAAGCGGTTCAGAAATGGCCGCCGAGCGTGAGAAGACCGTCAATTTCTTCGTCGAACAAAATACGATCATGCTCAAAGAAAACCTCGACGACTACATCCAAAGATTCGACGAGTACCGACAAACCGCCGGCGGCACACACCCGGACGATAAATAAAGCATGGTCGAACGAGAACTAATTGCTGAACGAACTATTTACGCGATCGATAAAGACCTGCGCGAGTTTAAGATCCGGCTGATGATCGGCAAGCCCTACCCAGACGACTCTGGCAGTTGGGCATGCCCGGTAGCGATGATCGGATTGCGCGGTGCCTTCCCTGATATGCACGACGTGGATTCGTGGCAGGCCCTGATGATCGCCGTAAATCTACACAGGCGGCTTTTGACGTATTTTGTCGAAGACGGTGGGAAACTGTTTTGGGACAAGGATGGAAATGAACTAACTGTGGAGGAATTGCTTGGTGAGTCGCACGAGGTCCCAGAACCGATCGGTCCGCTAACCGAGGAACAGCAAGAGCGTTTAGATCGCTTGACGGAGAACGAGCTTCGAACGATCGACGATTCATTGATGGCCGATGCCTCAACACAATGGCGCAAGGTCGCACGAATAGTCGGTTCCGCGATGACGGCGAACGAAGAAGCGATAGAAAAGGTCTCGGATATCTTCTACGTGCTGCGATTGCGAAAACTTGTCGACGAAGGACGCTTGATCTCTTAAGGAAATGTTGAATACATGAGATTCAGCGAAGTTAAACTGCCCGAATAACCAGAAAGATCTTTATGTGTCTCGCAGTTTATATTACATCCGACTCTAACCTTTCCCTTGATCGAAATGGAACGAGAACGAGCCGTCGTTTTTCACTTCGCCGTCAACGGAGTACGATGCCGTGCCGCAAGAGATCATCTGTGGCTTTGCCGCTCTATTTGCGGTGAAGCTCGGCTTCACCGTAACCTGCCAAAAACAGTTCGCGGGCTCCGCCGCCGCTCCCGTCTCGGCGGCATAGCCGCGATGAGTTTAGCAACCGCCCGGAAAGGCACCGCCTTTCCGCAGATAGACGGGCAAAGCCCCGAGACCTTTGAGGTCTATCCCAGCTAAGATCACGGTGTCGCCGATGCGGCGAGCGGGAGAGTTAGTTCCCCTTTGGCATTTTGCTTTCGTCCATATACAACATGCTCCAGCGGTGGCCGTCGGGGTCGGCGAAGCCGCAGCCGTACATCCAGCCGTCTTTTTCTTCCGGCCCGCGATATACTGTTCCGCCGACCTCTAGAACCCGCTTTGCCCAATCGTCAACTTCTTCGTGCGAATCCGCCCGAAGGTTAAACAACACTTCGGCTCCCTCTTTTGTATCGGCAATATCGCTTTTCGTAAAGCCTTCGAATTCCGAAACTTCGGATAGCATTACCACGATGTCTTTCGTTCCGACCTGCAAAGCACTTTTGCCGTATTTAGGATCGAACGTAAATCCAAGCTTCGTGAAAAACTCTACCGAGGCGTCAACGTTTTTCACGGGTAAGGTCATCCAAAATTGATTTGTCATATATTATCTCCCCCAATTTTTTATCTGATAAACAGATTAATCTGTTAAACGAGCGGGCTCTGTACGCTGCCGTACCGAGCGTCGCCGTCATTGTTGTTACTCTGTTAGTGTTATTACAAAACAGAGATCAAATAACGGGAAATAATATGTCAGACAAAAATATTGAAATCGTTAAACAAGCAAATGCGCTGCTCACCGATGGCAAGAACGAAGAGTTTATATTGTTGTGTGCGGAGGACATCGAATGGACACTGCTTAGCGACTCCCCAACAACGATGAAGGGTCGCGAGGCCATTAGTGCATTTATGGCCTCTACATCCCCGGAAGGCTCGGAACCCCCTAAATTTACCGTCAAAAACATGATCGCCGAAGGCGAAGTGGTAATGTCCAATGGTGAGATGAACATGAAGAGCAAGGAAGGCGAAACGGTGCCCTATGCGTATTGCGATATTTACCGGTTCCAAAATGGCAAGATCGCCGAACTACTTACTTTCATGAACAAAACACAGGCGGAAACAAAGAAAGAAAGCTCAGCCACCGCTTGAACAAGACCAGTTTGCAGAATCGGGGTAAGGGAAAAATCCTAGGGCAACAGTCGCGAAGGTCTGCGCGATCCCAAGTACGATCAGAACTCTCCGCTTTCGCTGCTCATAGGTGACCTGTTCGCTTTCCATTTGTCGTGTTCACCCCAAACAGGTTACTCCGGCTGGCGGTTCTTAACGACGAGATCGTCCACGATGAGTGTCCCGATGTGGAGTTTCTTGATCTTTGCATCGCCGATCCGGAGACGTCCAATAGCGAACGCTCCGATGGCGATCGCTCCGATAGCCGCGGCTCCGATGGCGATCGAACCGATAGCGGCCGATCCAATGGCCGCAGCTCCGGCGGAGAACGCCTTAGTTTTCACACTTCGCTCCCCGAAACGCGCAGGTCGGCGTTCATTGTCGTCTTTCATAGTTCACCTCCTACTGTTACTGAAAGTATATGTTGGACCGATCTCGAACGGAAACTCTAAGATCAGACGGGTCAGTGCCCAGAGAAGGATGTTAACAAGCAATCGTTTGTAGAGGCTTTGTCGCAGCCCTACGGGTTCATGCGTGCGATCCTGCAATTCTTGGACTAGCCTCGGCGTCTGTGCGTTCATCCTGACGATCCAGGAGATCTAGCGCGACCGTCGTCCTGCCAGCCTTGAAAAGCCTTAAAAAAAACTCTTAATTTTCTGTCCACACTATGATACAGTGTTGCACGGACGCTTCGGAGCGTATTGTTTTTGCGCCTGGAGTTTGTTCTGATCTTTGACAAAAATTAGTCGTTACAGGATCCTGGCATTTGTAGGACAAAATGTCCTACAAATATTGCGAAAACCGTGGAACAAGCCCGTAAATAAGGCGGTTTCAAATTAGAATTGAAGCACTGGCGAGGTGCAATTTCGCAGTCTGGCCTGTGTGCCCAGAGGATAAATGAAGCAGGCTTCGGCTGACGCGGCGGTTTTTGGATGCCTTCAAGCGACGTTCGAGAACTTGCTTGACAGCCTATCGGGGCAGGCATATTATCGCGCCGTGAAACGTATGATCAATAGTTCGACTGATGTCGAGGAGTAGCACCATGGAGGCGATTTGTCTGCACGCCCGTGGTGGCGCCGAAGAGTTGGTATATGAGGAAGCGCCGCAGCCCCGTCCCGGTGAAGGCGAGGCGCTAATACGGGTGCACGCGGCCGGCGTCATCCACACTGAACTCGGCTGGGATCCGACCTGGACCACAAAGGCGGGAGAGCCGCGCCCGTTCCCGGTCATCCCCGGACACGAATTCTCCGGCGAGATCGCCGCCCCTGGGGGCAGGGATCACGGATGCGAATGTGGGCGACCTGGTGTACGGAGTAAATGACTGGTACCGAAACGGCGCGTCCGCCGAATTCTGCGTGGCCCGCATTGCCGATATCGCCAACAAGCCGGCCAGTGTCGATCACGTTGATGCAGCGGCCACACCGATCTCCGCTCTCACCGCCTGGCAGGGATTGATCGAGCGTGCGGGCCTCGCCGCGGGCCAGCGGGTACTGATCCAGGGCGCGGCCGGCGGCGTCGGCACGTTCGCCGTGCAGCTCGCCCATTGGCGCGGCGCGCACGTTACAGCCACTGCCTCGCAGCCCAACATCGACTTCGTACGCAGCCTCGGGGCCGACGAGGTGATCGACTACCACGCCGAGCGGTTCGATGACGTTGTCGGAAACGTGGACGTGGTCTTCGACACCGTCGGCGGCGAGACTCTGGACAGATCCTGGGGCGTGCTCAAACCCGGTGGAAAGCTGGTCACTATCGCCGCTTCAGGCGAACAGACGACCAACGACCGCATCCGTGCCGCGTTCTTTATAGTCGAGCCGAGCCGGACGCAGTTGGAGGAGATCTCACGCCTGATCGACGGGCATGCCCTCCGCCCGGTCGTTGGAGCCGTGTTCCCGCTCGCCGAAGCGCGGCAGGCTTATCAGCACAAGCAAGTCCGCGGCAAGGTCGTCCTCCGTGTGGTCGACGGCGGTGCGGCTTGACGATTCTTAATTCTGCGAAGAAGACCGCATATCTTTAGCCCCATGTGGGGCCAGGCGGAACGCGAGATAACGATGCGGTATCGATCGGACGTTTTAGGACTCTCCTGCGGAGGGAACCAATGACGACCATCAAAGCCGTTTCAACCGAACTTAGTAGATTAGCAGTACGATGACGATGACAAGATTTGCGAAGCCGCCAGCGACGCTTGTGACGTAGATCGTAACGTCGCTCCGGCGGTCGTATTCGGCGCCTGACATCACACCGTCGTCGACCGCCTTGTTGGCATCGCGGTTAACGTACTCCTGGTAGAGCTTATAGGCAGCGAAGGCGGCGAAAAAACCGGTAGAGAAAACAAAGATCGTTCCGAACACGGCAATGAACCCATCATCGACGAAGCGACGCAGATAACTCATCCCAAAGATCGCAATGGCGACAGCCAGGACTTCGGTAACGACGGCGAACGCTAGCATCCTCTGTGCTCCGAAGGGCTGATCGGCCGAGGCCGTAAGGCGCTTGAATTCGTCAGTCAATTCTTCGGCTTCGCCCTTGTCCACCAGGCCGCCGGCATAGGTGTCGTTTCGCAACTCCTCTATTACTTTGTCGCTAAGTGGCATAGATCAAGCCGAAGGCCGGCTCATAGCGGCCCAAAAACAGGGTAACAACACCGCGAAGATCTGCTCGATCCCAAGTACGATCACAACTCTCCGCTTTCGCTTGTTCGCCTTCCATTTGCCGTGCTATCAGCTAAATCCTAATATACGATCATGCTCAAAGAAAACCTCGACGATTACATCCAAAGATTCGACGAGTACCGCCAAACCGCCGGCGGCACAACACCTGGACGATAAATAAACCTTAAGGCCACGGAGCTTTCCCATTCGCCTGCCGTTATCGTCCCGAATCGCCGATGCGGTTTACAACCCTCGTCGGTTTTCACGGAGTCGCGAAGGTCACTGTTCCCGACGCAATTGCCGCAACGGCCCCGCACTTTTCGCCGTATTGATCAGCTTAAAAGCCGTCCTGGGGAAAAGCCGATTCAGGATGTAGATCAATTTTGTGTCGCCGACGCGGATCGTGAACTTGTCCTTTTTTATTCCGGCGATCAACGCACGTACCAACTGCTCGGGCGTTATCGCCTTAGCGTCTAGACCTTCTGCCATTTCGGTTGCAACCACCGGAGGCAAAAGTTCGAAGACCTTTACTGTGCTTCCCAAGATCCGCAAGTGCTCCCTTAATGACTCCGTGTAAAAACGTACGGCCGCTTTGGACGCCGAGTACGTTGGGCCGAGCAGGAAAGGAACGTAGCTGAGTATTGAACTTGTATTGATAATTGCTGCCTCTTTCCTGGATCTCAACATCTCCATAAAAATGTTGTTTAGGCGAATAACGCCCAGGTAATTGATGTTTATCTCATTCTCCGCAGCCTCGAAATGTTTATCGCTTGCCGCCCCCAGATTCGACGCGCCGCTCATGACGCCGGCATTGTTATATAAGATATCGATCCCACTCAGGGCCTTAGCCTGTTCGAAAAGTGCCTTAGCATCATCTGCATTTGCTACGTCACTCTTGATCACCGTCAAGGCGGGATACAAGTTTTTTGCTGCGTCCAGTTTTCCCTGATTCCGGCCGGTGATGATAACTTTTGCGCCATTAGCCAAAAATTGCTTTGCGGCTTCCAGGCCGATTCCTGCCGTTCCGCCCGTAATTAAAACTGTTTTTCCCTCGATCTTCATAATTGCTCACCTTTTACGCTGGTCATTCCCCTTGCCTCCGTCTAAGATAGTACAAGCACTTGCAAAAGGCAAGAGCTCTACTTGCAAAAAGCAAGTACATATAAAATATATATTTTATGCAGAATGGGAAAAAGAGGTCGGATTGTCCTGTGAGTTGTTCCCTCGAGATATGGGGAGACAAATGGTCGCTTCTGATCATAAGGGACCTTATGACCGCAAAGCAGTGTACCTATAGTGACTTCCTAAGATCGCCGGAAGGCATAGCCACTAACATCCTGGCCGACCGGCTAAAGGTTTTAGAAGAGAACCAGATCATAAGAAAACTGGAGCATCCGGAAAACAAGTCAAAAGTGTTATACAGGCTAACTCGAAAAGGGATCGACCTGCTTCCGATAATCATCGAAATAAATCTATGGGCTGAAAAATATTTATCGATACCGAAGGATAGTAAAGCGATGTTGAGACAGGTAAGAAAGAATAAGACTGAATTTATAAGGAGTGCGACAAAAGAGATGGAAGAATTGTTACATTAACGCGACTCGTCAAATCGGTCGAACGATACGATCATGCTCCAGGAAAACCTCGACGACTAAATCCAAAGATTCGACGAGTACCGCCAAACCGCCACCGGCACCCACCCGGACGATTAATCAAGCCAAGAAAATACATGTCGGTGCTCCGCCCGTACAGGTGTAAAAAACCTTTTTATTTTTTGTCCACTCTATGATACAGTGTTGCATGGACGCCTCGCCGCGTGTTGTCTTTGCGCTTGGAGTTTGTTTTGATCTTTGACAAAAATAGTCGTAACGCAATCCCGGTATTTGTAGGGCAAAGTGTCCTACAAATAATGCGAAAACCGTGGAACAAGCCCGTAAATAGGGGGTGTTTCACATTTAGAATTGCAGTGTCCTCTACCTGCAACGGGGCAAGTTTGGGTGTAGGTATAAGTCACTTGCGGCGAGGTGGCGCTACGGTATGGTGCCCGTTGAAGACCTCGACCGCCTCCTTCACCGGGATCTTTGTATCTGTATCAGGACCGCCGGACACCATTAACTCACCCGCCACGGTAGATTCCCCATGAAATTTTCTTAGTAAATGACCGAGCTCGTGGGCCCACACGCGCGAGCTGGCGTCGCCGCGAACCAAAGCAAATTTATAGGATGGATCGGTCGCGCCCGAGGTGAAAGAGCCCAAATAGGTGGAGATCGCCTGCACCACAAATAGTGTGAATTCGACGTTCTTGATCGGATCGTTGTCGAGAAACGACGTAAATACAGGACCAAAGCTCTTTACGGTCGAGTAGCTCAGCATGCCGATGCTCTCCTGAAAGACACCCTGTGTCGCGTCCGGCGTGAAGCCGTCGGATTGAAAGGCCCCCATTGCGCGCGCGTTCTCCTCCGGGTCGTTGTTGATAAGTGCCAAGCTGTCCAAAACCAGATCGATCAGCACGTTCGCCTGCGGGGTCCAGATCTGGTTCATTTGATCGACAAACGCAGCTATTTCCGGAATAACTTTCGCATGGTAAACCCCTCGAGCCGTTTGCAGCGGGCGCACAGCCAATTTGACGATCCGATTATCGAGAACAAAGACACGCAGTCTTGCAACAACCACGGTTCCGCGGCGGGCCACCACTTGCAGACCAGCTTTGCCCGGCAATCCCTTGCCTTTTAGCCGGAACATGCGCGGTTTCAGAAGAGATCCCCTAATAAAATCTTTGCTCTCCGTGATCTCGACCATATTCGGAGTTTCGGCTTTTACGTCAAGGCCATCTCCATCGATGAGAAAAATATGATTGGTCCCTCTCAGAGGAACGATCATCTCTGGTATTGAGATCGCAGTGCTATCGACTCCATAGTTGGGGAGTACTTCGGTGAATTGTGCCGACATGAAATAGAATATGGCTCCTTACATCTTTCTAAGACGGATCGGCGTTAACTATTTCAAACTATCCAGCGTTCTGAAGGGAAATTTGAGAATTTTAGTGACATCGATCCCGGCAAAACGAGTGCGTCGATGATGTACGTGACGGCGCTGTTCTCTCGAACTCGTGAAACATTTGCGACTATGTTTTCTTACAATAAAGAGCCGCCCCCGTAAGCCGCCGTGACCACCAAAAGAAGTAGTTGGGGTGGCTTGAGCCGCATCCAAGGCTAGACTCAGGTCATTCAAGATCTTGCGAGGAAATTATGAGTTCTATAACTATTGTGGCGATAGCGCTCCTTTCAGCAATTGTGGTTTTATCTCAATCCGAAAACAGCACGCCTGAATTTAATTTCGGGTTTGAGAAAGTTAGCGATAAGGAGAAACTGCCGGATACCTGGTACCAATTCGGAAGTGGATACAGCCTGAAAATCGATTCCACGGAAAAGAAAAGCGGCAATAGCTCGATACTGATCGAACCGATGCCGAACAGATTGCTAGGTTCGTTTGGCAGCATCGCAACTACGTTTCCGAGTTATGAGGGCAAGGAGATCGAGCTTAAGGGTTTTTTGAAATACAAGGACGTGACAAATGGATTTGTGGGGCTTTGGATACGCATCGAAGGCGAAGGAGGGGTTTTGCAATTCGACAATATGCAGACGCAGGGCCTAATGGGCTCGGCCGACTGGAAAGAATATTCAATAAAACTCCCATTGCCTGAGGACGCAAATAAGATCACGATCGGAGCACTGCTAACGGGAGACGGCCAACTTTGGGCGGACGATTTTCACGTTCTGATCGACGGAAAAGACATCTCCGAAGCAAAGGTGCGCCAGCCAGTCATCTATAAGGCGTCTAAAGACAAAGAGTTTGATAACGGCTCGCGCATCGAAGCCGGCAAACTGCGTGCTTCAAAGATCGACGACCTTGTCGTTCTTGGAAAGGTCTGGGGATTCTTGAAATATTACCATCCCGCGATCGCAAGGGGCGATTACAACTGGGATTACGAACTGTTTCGGATCCTTCCTAAGATCTTGCAGGCAAAGGATCGCAGAGAGAGAAACGGCGTGCTCGCCTCTTGGGTAGACATGCTCGGGGGCATCGAAGCAGACGCAGCCAAACCTCTGCCTGCAAAAATCAAGCTGGCACCGGACCTGGTTTGGATCAATGAGAAAACTTTGGGCACGAAATTGGCCGCGAAGCTATATTTCGTTCGGGACGCAAGGAGGCTGGAAAACAATTATTACGTAGGTCTGGTTTCCGATGTCGGCAATCCGCAGTTTAAAAATGAAGTAGGGTATAGATCGATGCGCTATCCCGATGCGGGGTTTCGGCTTTTAAGTCTATATCGTTACTGGAACATCGTTGAGTATTACAACCCGAACAAAAACCTGATCGGAGAAAATTGGAACAAAGTCCTGGCTGAATTCATTCCCAAATTCGTCGATGCCGCGGGCGAACTCGAATATAAAAAAGCCGCCCTCGCCTTGATCGGAAGAATCAACGACACACATGCAAATATTTGGGGAAAAGATGAAACATTGGAAAAATTTCGTGGCCTAAACTCTGCGCCCATCGGCGTTACTTTCATTGAAGATCAGGTTGTCGTCACGACCATCTGGGACCAGACCTTGGCCGATAGATCGGGCCTAAGGCTAGGTGATGTCATCAAGACCATTAATGGCCGAAACGTCTCCGATATCGTCAAAGAACGGTTAGATCTATCACCGGCCTCCAACTACTCGACAAAACTCCGCGACATCTCCATAGCTCTACTTCGAACTACCGAGAGTTTTCTTCAGATCAAGTACGAAAGGAGTGGTGTGACAGGTGATGCCCAGCTTGAATGCTTTCCTCCGGACAAGTTGACGATCGACAGAGGCGAATTATTCGCGAAAAAGATACCGCCGTTCAAGCTTATTGGATCGGACATCGGATATCTATATCCCGGCTCACTGAAACCGGGAGAGGTCCAAAAGATCATGCCCGAAATCGCAAAAACCAAAGGACTGATCATCGATTTACGTTCCTACCCTTCGGATTTCATCGTTTACAGTCTTGGCGAATTCCTGATGCCGAAGCCGACGAGCTTTGTTAAGTTTTCAGTCGGCAGTATTTCGAAACCCGGCCTCTTCACGCTTTCAGAAGACTTGCAGGTCGGGAAGGAAAATAACGATTATTACAAAGGCAAAGTGATAATTCTGGTAAACGAGATCACCCAAAGTCAGGCTGAATATACGGCGATGGCCTTTCAAAGAGCTCCCCGAGCCGTTGTTGTAGGAAGCACGACAGCGGGTGCGGACGGTAACGTATCACAGTTCTTTCTGCCGGGCGGAATAAGTACCATGATCAGCGGCATCGGTATTTATTATCCCGACGGTCGCGACACGCAGCGAGTAGGGATCATTCCTGATGTCGTCCTGAAACCAACCATAAAAGGAATTCGAGAAAGAAGAGACGAGATTCTTGAAAAAGCGATCGCATTGATCAATTCTCCGTAGATAGATAGACACCGGGCAGCACCCACCCGGACGATCCCCTGCTACTCCTGATATTCTAGGATATCTCCCGGCTGACATTCCAGGGCTTTGCAGACCGCCTCGAGTGTTGAGAGGCGGATCGCTTTTACCTTGCCGTTCTTCAACACGGAGATATTGGCCATCGTGATGCCGACTCGATCGGCAAGCTCGGTGACGCTCATTTTTCTTTTTGCCAACATGACGTCGATGTTAATTATGATCGCCATCTTGTTTATACGGTGAGGTCGTTCTCGGATTTTATATCCACGGCATTTTGCAGGATCCGCTCAACCACCGACAATGTCGCCACCTTTCCAACGAGAGCTGGACAAATTCGAATCTATGTTCCCCCTTCTTGATAATGATTTCGGCGAGCATGATAAGCCCCCCAACGGGTGTTCATTCAATACTAGCTGGTGGTTCTGTTCGTTTCGATCGCCTCTTCTATAGTTTCGGTTTCGCCAATTTCGTAGAGGATGATCAAACCATCCTCGAGGGTGAATATTTGCTGGACTGTCATGTCGGCAAGGAGATTACCCTCGAGATCTCGGACGATCTGATGAACGGCAATGACATTACGGCCACCGTCATCGGTCTCGAACGCTAATGTTTCAAGCTCTGGCTGGATCGCCTTGAACTGATCGGTCCAATATTCGCGAACCGCTTCGCGTCCATAAACGAAACCGCCTTCCAATCCATTTGCCCACTGCACGTCCGGGCTCATCGCCGAGATGATCGTCTCGATCTCACGCTTGTTGAACGCGTCGTATAAATTCTGAAAAAACCGTTTATCTGAACTCATAATTTATTGGCCATATACTAATGATCACGATTCATTCTTTAGTTCGCTTCATAGCATAGTTTGCGATCGCCTCTTCTTGGCTGGCGCCTAAAGCGTAGCAGTCACTTTCTTCCATGCTGACAAAATTGGGGCCCACGACGCAGTACTGTTCACCGTCGAGAAAGATCAGAGTTCCGCCTGGGCCGCGGGTCGCCTGCAGGTCAGGATCGTTTTTTAGCATTTCAAATTCAGCGGTCATGGGGCGATGGTAGCACGACCAAATTCACTGTTGCACTAGCCCGGCCAATGTTAGAGTTGCCAAAACTTTTATCCACCTTTGAAAATATGGACGTGATCCGAAGCTATTTATCTGTTTGGAAGTGACGTTTGCGACGGGATTATTATTTGCAAATATTTACGATTCGGTGGTCGAGACACCGATTTGGTGCGGCAACATACGTTTGGCTATTTCTATCCGCGCAACAAGATAATGTTCATCCGCCGGATCGATTGGCGGACAGAGCTTAAGGCTATTCCTTCCTTTGACCCTTGCGGGAAACCGCCTTTGCTCCGGCAAAGACGCAAAGAGAATCTAGGATGAGTAGCCCACCTTACGGGCAAAGTGACCGGAACACGAATTTCCGTCGACTGAGCTCATCTGCCGCCAGATTTGCATAGTTAAAGCGTGAAGCCTGCAAATTGCGGAGGCGTGTACAACTCGATCAAAAAGCCTCATCAAAACGACGAGGCTTTTTCATTCTTTCCCGCAGAAATATCGAACCCGGTTTGAACTTTCCAACGAGACCAACCCGGCGTTCTGCATTGTCGGGTTCACAGCGATTTGAATCGGAAAACGGTTACCTTGATCATGCCCTGGCCTTCCCATTTTACGTTTCCGCTGGTCGGGTCCGTGAGGTCCGCTCGGTATCCCGGTCCATAGGAATATGAAAGCTCGACCGGGAGTTCATAACTGGTCCCGGGTATCGTGATGTTAAACGTCAGGGCTGCCTGAAGTTGGGCGGCGATCTCGACCGAGATCTGGTTAGCAAACTCCTTGGTAAGACCGCCTCCCATCGTGAGCTTTACATCGAACGTGATCTTCTCAGCCAGGCCTTCCTGCCCCAGGCGTCGCAGTATACCCTCGATCTTCGGCTTCCAAACCGTCAATTCCGCCGAGAATGCATTTGAAATATCGACCGGCGAGATGCCTGTGGTCGATTTGAATGATATCTCGGGCACGACGGTTTCAAGTCCCGATTTGAACGTCTTTGCCGTCACCTCCCAGGCCAACTGTTTGTTGCTGTTGATATTGATCTCCGAATCGCGGATGGGCTTTGGCGGATTTACGGTCGGAAGCGGACGGCCGTTTCCCGGCGGATTGGATGGAAAATAATGACGGGATTCGCCTTGCTGTTCGAGGAAAAGGTCGATCTTGCGGCTTTTCGTGCCCGAAAAAACCATCTCACCCAAATAGAGCTGGTCGATCGGCACTCCCATCTGGACCAGTGCCTTTGAGATCCCGGAAAGGCTCCGGTTCATCAGGTTGCGTTCGATCTCCTGCTTTACATTGTCGGACGCCGCCGCGACGGTCAAATATCCGTAGAGGAGGACGTTGACCTGCTTCTCCGGGCTCGATTTTTTCCTGTCCTGAAAATCCGAGGCCAGATGGGCCAGAGTGATCAGTTTTGCCGGCTCCGGCGTGTCCCGTTCGAGCGTTGCGAATAATGCCATAAGATCCTCCTCTTGAGTTGGTAAGGAGAACGAGGCAAAACATTTCGTGTTTCAGGCGGACGGAAAATGTGGCCGGCTTCACATCAGGTTAGTCGGAACCGTGCTAACATTCAGCTGGTTAGACTGATGTCACTCATCCGCTTACAAACTCCACGCCAAGTCGCAGCCGCATTGATGGCTGTCTGGCTAGCGGCGCGATCCTGCTGCTTTGCTGCACGGGAGCCCGATGTGAAAGCGTAAGCAAAGATTCGTGGCCGATGGCCAAAATGGCCGGTCACTGCGATAAGGCTGATCGAAGGAAGCCGCCGCAAAATTTGTCATTGAACCCGGCCCCCAATTTGTCGAGTGCTGCTCGTTCCTTCCGGCGATCTTCGACAAGGCAAGAAAGGCCGAATCCATCGACCGGTCCCCGCTGTTGCACCCGACCGCATCGCGATCTCGTTTGCGGCACCGGTCGTTGCCGACCACGCTATTGTTCCGCCCTCCCTCCGATCCCTTTCCGTGCTCAGAGTAAGATCTTCGCACGCAATTGTGTCTCAGAATTTAGAAAGTGTACGCCGTTTCCCATCACGCCGGGCATCAAGCTCCGGCCCAACGACAAGTGTACTTTCTTAATTTTGAGTAATAAAATGACCAAAAGAATTCTCATCATTGCATCCGTGCTCGCTATCTTCTGTTTGTCGATAGCCAGCCTCGCCTTCGCCAGTTCCTCCGCTTCGCTTCGGACCGCCATGTCCTGCAGTTGCTGCTAAGGCGATTCGTGCCCCATGAAAAACAAAGGAGCTTCGGCGACCGAAAAAATGTCGTGCTGCGACAATTGCGATTGCTGCAAGGGCGATTCGTGCCCGATGATGAAGCATAAGGACGGGGACAAATCGTCGATGAAAGATGACATGAACAAAGATAACACCGCAAACGACTGCAGTTGTTCCTGCTGCCATCACGACAAGGACGCGGCGAAGGCCGGTCCCGAAGCCTGACTCCATCGTTAAAACTAACTAAAAAGAGGCCCTTCGGGGCCTCTTTTTGATGCCTGCTGGCACGCTCATTGCAAACCTTTGCTTCCAGAAGTACTGCAATTAAATCGAACACAGGGGGAAATTTGATCATGGACGGAGATAATGGTGGCGGAGCAGGAGTAGCAAGTAACCTGATCTGGGCGGTCGCGATGATAGTGATAGTTGCGATGGTCGTAGGAGCCTTTTATTATGGCGGCATGCTGACAGGTAAGCAGAAAAAGGAGATCGACGTTAACGTAAGTCTTCCAACTCGGTAGCCAAATATCAGCTAAAACACGACGCGCCCCGCTTTACTTAAGGCGGGGTTTTCCATTGGAAATTAAATGCTATGTGCGCAATAACACATTCACTCGAACGTTTTTGTGTTATAAGGGTCATGACGATGAGAACTTTGGTCTCACGCAACGGCTGACGGCAGCCAACCCAAGGGAAATCACCGATGAAAGATATAGCTACCTGCAGCCACAAATTCTGTAGCTGCCCGATCTCACAGGAAGAGAGATTTTGCAGTGAACACTGCGAACGAGCGTCCGATGCCGATAGGCCCGAAATTGCCTGCAATTGCGGCCACCAAGACTGCGAATAGGAAAGAGAACCTTAACCAAGTTAAAAGGCGTCGTCCTGCATAAAGGCCGGAGCCATTTTTCGTGTATCATTCTGTTGACAGATCTTGGATCGACCCATGAAACTCACCATATTTGCGTTCGTTATTTTCTCAGTCGCTACCTGTTCCGCCCAACACCAGTTCAAAGTTACCAACCCGTCGAAAACTGTGACGGTCTCGATCGACGTCGCTGCGTGTGATACCGATTGTCACGGCGCGGCGAAGTTCACCTTTGCGCGAACGGGCGAGCCGAGGGCGTTCCAGACCGTCCGGCTTCCCGATACGCAGATCTGGCTTGGCGACGACGGCAAACCGTCGGCAAACGTAACTCTCCTGTACGATCAGCAGAGCGTCGTCAATTTCGGCGATTTTAATTTTGACGGCCAGGAAGATGTTGCGATCTGCGATGGCGGCGACGGTGCTTACGGCAGCCCGACGTACCGCGTCTATCTTCATTCGCCGGCGTCCAAACGCTATGTTTATTCGCCGGCGTTTTCAGCCTTGGCCCACGATGATGCGCTGGGAATGTTCGAGATCGATGCTAAGAAAAAGATGCTGATGAAAGCGTCCAAATCAGGCTGCTGCTGGCACCGGACACAAGGATTTTCCGTTGTGTCTAACACGCCAAAGCTCGTTTACGAATTTACCGAGGATGCCACGCAAAATGCGGGCGAGACCGTTAAGATCATATCCCGCAAATTGACCGCCGGCAAATGGAAAACTTCCGTGAAGCGAGCCAAGACTTCTGATTACTATAAAAATTAGATCTCGACCTTGCGATGTGCGGCCATACGGAGCAATCCGTTGATCGCGAGGTGCAGCAGCATATATACCACCAGAGCAATGACGATGGGAAGCGCCAGCGTAAAACCTTCGGGCGTAGACGGGCTCGGTACAATTCCCCGAAATGGAGCGTAGAGAGGATTGGTCACCGCCTTTACGAACTGGACAAATCCCGCGCTCTCGCGTGCGGCAAAAAGTTCGAGCAGCAGCCTGATCGCCAGAAGCCCGTAGATCAGAAAGAAAATGTAATCCACCACCTGCGAGAGGCGAGCGGCTACCCGTCCGCGCTCCACTTCGCGATGGGTTTGCTCGACCTCTGCTACCGCCGACTGCCGCATGTCGCCGGCGACGTTCTCGACGTACTCTGCTTGCGCGACCGTTGGACGATCCGCACCCGCTACTATCTCGCCGCCGACTTCGGACTTAACATTCGATTTTATTGCTTCGTAGTTCGCGGCCCGTTCGGCCTCGTCACGTAAAAGTTTGTCGTCAACCATTTCACCTTCCCTCCTCGCGCTTCTTCTTGGTTTCTTCCCGCCCGTGAGGCGTGTCTTTGAAATCGACAGACCCAGCCGCATCCTTGTCGTTGCCCTGCCTCTCTATTTGGTCAAGATCCGGAACACTGGCTTCCCTTTCGATCTCTTCCTTACTTAGAGCCGGCCCGCTCGCATCCGTCTTTGATCTCATATTATATCCGCGGCCTCGTCTGTGAGATAGAGTACATAGAACGAAACGCAACTAACGAGCCAAATAGAATGATTCCGATAACCCTCAATACCTACTTACATTTAGCCATAGGGGCTAGAAATGATAACCATCGCCGTGTACGCATTCATTACATATGAGCCGAGATGTAATATGGCGGCAGATCGGAGGGGATCTGTCGGCCATGTCGCGTAGGGAGGCCGATACCTAGAGTGCGGGCTTGTTCGCGACGGCTGCTGCGGCGGCGGCAGGGGCGGTCAAAACTGTATCGAGCGCGTGGACAACACCGTTCGTAGCTTCGATATTTCGGGCCTGAACGTTCGATCCGTTGACCTTGATGCCGCTCACGTCGGTAAACTTCACCTCTTGGCCGGAGACTGCAGTAGCGCTTTTGATCGTTCCCATGTTGACTGCGTCGATCCGTGTCGGGACGATGTGATACGAAAGCAAAGCTTCGAGTTTCACCTGGCCAAGCTCATTCAGCAACTCATTCATTAGCGTGTCCGGGATCTTGGCAAAAGCATCGTTAGTCGGTACAAAAACCGTGAAGGGCCCGGCTCCGCTAATTATCGCGTTCGCGCCTGACGTGCCCAAAAGTCTCGAAAAAGTTGAAAACTTCTCGAGCTTTGCGATGGTTTCGATGATGTTTAATTTGTCGGTCATTGTCGTCTCCTTTGCCGTACAGCCAAGGCTGTCCGTTGTCCGCGGGCATTTCGGCCCACGAACTGTAACTGGCTGTTAGACTCAGGATTATTCCGACGTATTCGGAGAGGCTGAAAAAAGAGTAAGCGAGGCTCGATTCACCTCCATCATGTTACCCCTGCGACGACAAGTCAACGTGTCTCGGAGGGGTTTTAGTCGATAAGAGGTCCAGGAGCTATTTGTGGCGGTACGTAATGCGGCCTTTCGTAAGGTCGTAAGGTGAGAGTTCGACGTCGACGCGGTCGCCCATCAAGATACGGATACGATTGCGGCGCATCCGGCCGGAGATCGTGGCGAGAACGATATGTTCACTTTCGGCGATCTGCACTTTGAAAAAAGCATTGGGTTGCTTGTCTATCACTGTGCCTGCTAATTCTATTAGTTCTTCTTTCATCTATAAGTTCCGGAAAATACTCAAGTAACCTGTTTAGGATCCTTTCTACCGCATCTTCAAACGCTCCATGTCTCAATTTATCTTCGCAAAAGCCCGATATCCGCTCGGATCTTTGCTGGGTTAACGAACCTGCTCGCGAGTTTGATGCAAGAAACCGTCTTAACGAAGGCATCCAGTCGATGCTAGAGAAAGGTCAGTACTATTAGAATGCTCCTATTTCCCGCCAGTTGCAACTCCGTCCGACGTGAAACCGCCCGAAGTTTAAAAAGCGATACGGCTTCGATTGGAGCAAAACCGAAGCCGTAGCTCTGCGGG